>DATJAE010000325.1:0-13744 GCA_035516595.1 Kofleriaceae bacterium
TCGGCCGCACGACGTCGCCGGTGACGATGCGATGCATCGTGTCGAAGTCGCTGTCGGCGCGGAAGCAGCGGTGCTGCGTCGAGATCTCGTAGAGGATGATGCCGAGCGAGAACACGTCGCTGCGCCGGTCGACCTCGCGGCCGCGACACTGCTCCGGCGCCATGTACGCGAACTTGCCCTTGATGATGCCCGACTGGGTCTCGACCGAGCGCGACGTCGCCTTGGCGATGCCGAAGTCGAGCAGCTTCACCGCGCCGTCGTAGCCGATCATGATGTTCGACGGCGACACGTCGCGGTGCACGATGCAGAGCGGCTGGCCATCGGGGCCGCGGCGCTCGTGCGCGTGGTTGAGCCCCGCCGCCGCGCCCGCGACCACGGTCAGCGCGAGCTCTTGCGGGATGCGCGTGCCCTGGCTGCCGGCCTTGGCCAAGAGGGCGCGCAGGTCCTGGCCGTGGACGTACTCCATCGCGAGGTAGTGGATGCCGGCGTCCTCGCCGACCTCGAACACCTGCGCGACGTTCTGGTGGTTGAGCGACGCGGCGAGCCGTGCCTCGTCCAGGAACATCTGCACCGCGGTCTGGTCGTTCGCGCGCTCCGGCGTGATCAGCTTCAAGACGACATGGCGCTCGAAGCTGCCGATGCCGGTGGTGCGGGCGATGTAGATCCGCGCCATACCTCCCGCCGCGAGCGGCAGCAGCAGCTCGTACTTGCCCAGGCGCGAAGGCAAACCTGGCGCCGTGGCGGCTCCGGCTGGCACGCAAAGATCGTTTCATCGCAAGGGGTTCAAGTCAAGCGAACCGTCTCGGCGCACCCAACGATCTCGCGGATGTACGACTCGCGCGTACCGCTAGCGCGAGGCGCCGGCGAGCGTCATGTGCGAGACCCGGAAGGTGGGGGCCGCGGTGGCGCTGCGCAGCTCGAGATCGCTCGCGACCGCGTCGATCCGCTTGAGGATCTGGTCGAAATTCGCGGCGATCGTGACCTCGCTGACCGGGTAGGTCAGCTCGCCGCCCTCGATCCAGAAGCCCTGCGCGCCGCGCGAGAAGTCGCCGGTGACCGGGTTGAAGCCAAACCCCATCAGCTGCGTGACATACAGCCCCTTCGGGGTCGAGCGCAGCAGCTGGTCGCGCGACATCGTGCCCGGCTGCATGATCAGGTTCGAGGTGGTCGGACCCGGGTTGCCACCGATGCCCCGCCCCGCCGATCCGGTCGACCCGCGGCCGAGCTTGCGACCGGCGTAGACGTCGCACAGGACCGGCCCGAGCACGCCGCGATCGACCACGACGTTCTTGCGGGTCGGCAGGCCGTCGCCGTCGAACGGCCGCGACCCCGGCGCGCGCGGGATCAGCGGGTCGTCGACGATCGTGACCAGCTTGGACGCGACCTCCTGGCCCTCCTTGCCGATCAGGTAGCTCGACTTGCGCCAGAACGACGAGCCGTTCGCGACCGAGAACACCGTGCCGACGATCGAACGCCCGACCTCGGGATCGAACACGATCGCGCACTCCTGGGTGTCGGCCTTGCGCGAGCCGAGCGTCGCGACCGTGCGGCGCGCCGCCTCGATGCCGACCGCCTCGGCGACGTCGAGCTGCGCGAGGAAGCGCGACGCGGTCCACCAGTAGCCGTTGCGCTTCTTCGGGTTGTCCGGATCGGTCGTGTCGTCGCACAGCGGCTCGACGACCAGCGAGCAGTAGCTGCCGCGATAGCCGCCGACGAAGCCGCCGCTGGTCGCGAACCCGGTGGCGCCGAGCACGCGCGACCAGGTCGCGCCGTCGGAGTTGGTGACGCGCTTGTCGTGACGGCGCGCCGCGGCCTCGCCGGTCTTGGCCTCGCGCAGCGCCCACGCCGCGTCGACCTCGGCGACCGCCGGATCGTAGAGGTCGAGCTCGACCAGCGGCGGCTTGGCGAGCAGCGCCGGATCGGGCGGCAGCGCGAACTCGTCGGGCTCAGCGAGCTCGGCGAGCGCGACCGTCTCGGCGCACAGCGCCTCGAGCGAGCCGCGGCGCAGATCGCTGGTGTACGTCGTCGCGCGGCGCGCGCCCTTGAGCACGCGCAGGCCGAGCGCGCGGCTGCCCGCCTCCTGCACCAGCTCGGGCTCGCCGAGCCGCACCTTCGCGGTCAGCTCGCTGCCGTCGCGCACCAGCACCTCGGCGGCGTCGGCGCCCGCCTTCTTCGCGAGCTCGACCGCGAGCGCCGCGACGTCGCACAGCTCCTTGACCGTGGCCTCCGTGACCCCCGCGCCGCTCATGCCTGCGTGCCTCCCACCGTGATCGCCGAGATCCGCACGGTCGGCGTGCCGACGTTGACCGGCACGCTCTGGCCTTCCTTGCCGCACGTCCAGATCCCGTCGCTCATCTCGTAGTCGGAGCCGAGCATGTCGACCTTGCGCAGCACGTCGGGGCCGTTGCCGATCAGGTTCACGCCCTTGAGCGGCGCGGTCAGCTTGCCGTCCTCGATCAGGTAGCTCTCCGACAGCGAGAACACGAAGTCGCCGTTCGAGATGTTGACCTGGCCGCCGCTGAACCGCTTGGCGTAGACGCCGCGCTTGACGCTCTTCACGATGTCCTCGGGGTTGTCCGTGCCGGCGAGCAGCGAGGTGTTGGTCATGCGCGGCAGCGGCATCGCGCGGAACGACTCGCGGCGGCCGTTGCCGCTCGGCTCGACCCCGTAATGCTTCGCGCTCAGCCGGTCGTGCATGTAGCCGACCAGCGTGCCGTGCTCGATCAGCACGTTGTTGCGCGCGGTGAAGCCCTCGTCGTCGACGTTGATCGCGCCGCGCGAGCCGGCGATCGTGCCGTCGTCGACCACCGTGCACAGCGGCGACGCGACCTGCTTGCCGATCTGGCCGGTGTAGTTCGAGGTCTGCTTGCGGTTGAAGTCGGCCTCGAGCCCGTGGCCGACCGCCTCGTGGAGCAGGATGCCCGAGTCGCCGGGCGCGAGCACGACCATCATCTCGCCGGCCGGCGCGTCGACCGCGTCGAGCATCGCGATCGCGACGCGCGCGGCCTCGGTGCCGTGCGCCGCCGCGTCGCGGGTCGCGCGCGCGAAGTAGTCCATCCCGTAGCGCCCGCCGCCGCCGCCCGAGCCCGACTGGCGCTTGCCCTTGTCCTCGGCGACCGCCGCGACGCCGAACCGGATCAGCGGCTGGATGTCGTGCGCCATCCGGCCGTCGGAGGTGAACAGCGAGACCTCCTTGATCGACTCGGCGAACGAGACCTGGACCTTGACGATCCGCGGGTCGTACGCGCGCGCCGCCTTGTCGGCCGCGCGGAGCAGCGCGAGCTTGTCGGTCGCGGGCACGAGCAGCGACGGCGTCGCGATCGCGTAGAAGCTCGGCGCCTGGACCTTCGCCATCCCGGCCACGCCGACCGGCTTGTGACCGCCGCCCATCGCGATCTGGCCCGCGGTGCGCGCGGCGTGCGCCATCTTCTCCCAGTCGAGATCCTCGGTGTACGCGTAGCCGGTCGCGTCGCCCTTGGTGACGCGCACGCCGAGCCCGAGCGTGATGCCTCGGCCGAGCGTGCGCACCTGCTCCTCCTCGAGCGCGTAGTCGGCGGCCACGCGGAACTCGAAGTACAGGTCGGCGTAGTCGCCGCCCGCCTCGAGCGCGAGCCCGAGCAGCCGGCTGGCGAGCTGCGCGTCGATCGCGGATTCGCCGCCGGCCGAGAACGGCGCGCGCAGCGCCGCGGGGAGAAGCGTGGTCATCCTGGCAATGTAGCCCGAGGCAGGCGGCGCGGCCCTAGACGATCTGCCGGTATTTCACCGCGGCCAGGGAATCTCGCCGAGCGCGATCGCGACGCCGGCGTCAGCAGCCGGGGAAGCAGCGCGTACCGAGCCGCGCAGCCGCGGCGGCGCGGGTCTGCGCCGCGAGCTCGAGCACGCGGCCGACCGTGGCGCGCGCGAGCACCTGGGCATCGGGCGCGGCGGCGTGGCGCTCGAGCAGGCGGCGGCCGAGCTCGTGGTGGGCGAGCTCGTCGGGCTGGATCATCTCGCGGTAGATCCGCACGGTCTCGGCGTCGCCGCGCGCGTCGCACGACGCGATGAACTGCTCGTTGACCGCGTACGCGATCGACTCGAGCGCGTAGAGCCCGGCGGCGATGCGCTCGACCGTGCCGGTCAGCCCGCGCAGGTAGTCGAACAGCGGGCTCGCAGGCGCGGCGAAGCTCGCGAGCTCGACGCCGAGCGCGGCGAGCCGGCCGGCGACCAGCTCGAAGTGGCCGGCCTCGTCACCGGCCTGGCGGGCGAACGCGAGCTTGACGTCGAGCTCGCGGGTCGACGGCATCCACGCCGCGGCGAGCTCGCTGACGTTGATCTCGTTGGCGAGCGCGACGTGGAGCTGGGCGCGGGCGTCGCCCGGCGCCGCGGCGGCGAGCGCGACGTCGCCGACCAGCCCGCCGAGCCGCTCGGCCTTCCACGCGTCGAGCTCGGCGAGCCAGCTCACGCCTTGGCCTCGCGCCCGGCGATCTTGGCGAGCTCGGACTCGGCGGCCTCGACCGCGGCCTTGATCTCGGCCTCCCAGCCGCCGAGCCACAGCCGGCCGAACGCGCCGAACGTGATCACCTCGAGCAGGTGGATCGGCGCGGCCTTCTCGGCCTCGTTGGCCGCGATCGACGCGTAGGCCGCCGGGTAGACCTCGAGGATGTACAGCGACTGATCGGCGACGATCATGTCGCCGTGGCGCATGCGGTTGATCAGCTGGCTCTGGTGGCCGTCGATCCCGGTGATGATCTGCGACGAGATGACCCTCGGTCTCAAGCGATCCTCGCGCCGCACCCCCATCCGGCCGACGATCGCATCGACCGCGGCCTCGACCTGACCCTTGTCGCGATCGTGGAGCTCGAGCATGCCGTACGCGCGCTCGACGATCTGCATGCCGGGCCGGCAGGTCGTGGCCTTGAGCGCGGCGTCGGTGAGCTGGTTGATCGCGATGCCGGGCGCGATCTCGATGAACGCGGCGGCCTCCTTCTCGAGCGGCATGAAGCCGGCGCACACGGTCTGGAGAAACCCGGTGAGCTGCGGCTGCAGCGAGTCGAGAATGGTGAGCGCGCGGAGCTCCATCGCCGGCACGCTATCACGAGTTGTGCGCGCGTCCGGCGCCGGGCTAGCGCCGCCCGGAGCGCTTGCCGAACGTCCGGCCCTGGCCGCGGCGGGTCGGCGCCGGCCGGGCCACAGGTCTCGGCGGCGGCGGCGCCGCGGGCTCGCCCTCGGCCTCGGTCCGCGCCCTGGCGCGGGCGCGGCGCGGGACGTCGGTGGCCTCGCGCGTCGTGCGCCACTTGCCGCGCGCGACCGGCCCGTGCGGCAGGCCCACCGCGTCGCGCAGCTCGTTGAGCTCGCTCTGGGTCAGCTCGCGCGCGTCGCCGACGCGCAGGCCGTGAAAGCTCAGGGTCGCGAACGCGACCCGCTGCAGCTTGTCGACGCGATGGCCGAGCGCCTCGAGCATGCGATGGATCTGGCGGTGCTTGCCCTCGTGGATCGTGATCGCGAGCCAGCTGTGCTTGCTCTCGCCGGGCAGCTCCTCCACCTCGGCCGGCAGCGTGGTCGTGCCGTCGTCGAGCCGCACCCCGGCGCGCAGGGTCTTGAGCTCGGCCGGCGCGATCCGGCCGTGGATCTTGACGTGGTAGGTCTTCGGCACGTGGCGCGCCGGGGCGAGCAACCGCGCGGCCAGCTCGCCGTCGTTGGTGAGCAGCAGGACGCCCTCGCTGTAGAAGTCGAGGCGGCCGACCGGCTTGACCGGCACGGGCAGGTTGGGCAGGTAGTCCATCACGGTCGGACGGCCGCGGTCATCGCTCACCGCGGTGATGCAGCCCTTGGGCTTATTGAACAGGACATAGAACGTGTCGTGCGCGGCGACCGCGGTGCCGTCGACCGCGACCGCATCGCGCTCGGGATCGACCTTGCTGCCGAGCACGCGCACGACCTTGCCGTTGACCGTCACCCGGCCGGCGGTGATCAGCTGCTCGGCCTTGCGGCGCGCGGCGACGCCGGCCGCAGCGAGGTAGCGCTGCAATCGCACCGGCGCGGCCATGTCACTCCGCTTCGGGCGGCTCGGGCTCGGCGATCGGCGCCTCGGCCATCGGCGCCAGGTCGGCGGCCGGCGCGACGTCGGCCACCGGCTCGGCCGGCGCGACGTCGGGCTCCGGCTCGGCCTCGAGCTCGATCCCGAGCCGATCGCTCATGACCTGGCGGCTCTCGGCGGTCAGCTCGCTGTACTCGCGAAGCGTCGGCAGCTCGCGCAGGTCGCCCAGGCTGAAGAAGTCGAGGAACTCCTTGGTGGTGCCGTAGATCAGCGGCCGGCCGACCTCCTCCTTCTTGCCGAGGATGCGGATCAGCGCGCGGTCGAGCAGCACGCGCAGCGTGTTCGAGGAGTCGACGCCGCGGATGTCGTCGATCTCGGGCCGGGTGATCGGCTGGCGGTACGCGACGATCGCCAGGGTCTCGAGCTGCGCGCGCGATAGCCGCACCGGCCGCCCCGCGATCAGCTGCTGGACCCACGACGAGTACACCGGGTTGGTGCGCAGCTGGTAGCCCCCCGAGATCTGCTGCAGCGCGATCCCGCGGTCGCGGTAGTGCTCGGCGAGCTGGGCGAGCGCGTGCTCGAGCCGCGCGATGTCCGACACCCGGGTCAGCTGGCGCAGCCGCGGCAGCGTGATCGGCTTGTCGGCGGCGAAGATCAGCGCCTCGACCAGGTGGAGCAGCTGGGCGTCGTCCAGCGTCGCGGGCAGCGGCGAGACCTCGCCTTCCTCGTCGGCCGCCTCGGCCTCGAGGATCTCGGGCCCGGAGGGCGCGGGCTCGGGCGCGGGCTCGGGCTCGGACGCGGCGACCTCGAGGGCGCTCACGTCCAGCTCGCCACTGCCTTCGGCGACGACGTCGGGCTGCTTGCGATGACGGCTCACGGCTTCCATCCCACTACCATGCCGGTACGACACTCAGCGATAATCATCGCTGCGGGCCAGGCCCTGCTCCATGCGGGCCCGGAGATCGTCCCCGGCGCGCTCGAGGTAGATCTCGCCATCGACCTCGAGCTGGGAGATCGCGATCAGGCGCAGCTTGGCCATCTCGAGCAGGGCCAGGAACGTCACCACCGCCTCGTGACGGATCTCCTCGCGCCGGCGCGGCGTGCCGTCGAGGAACGAGAACATCGAGGTGAACGCGAACCGGCCCTCGCGCTCGAGTCGATCGGTCAGCTCGGCGATGCGCTGGCTCACCGACAGCCGGTCGACCAGCACGTCGTGCGACACCCGCACCTTGGCGAGCTGCATCACCCGATCGAACGCCTCGATCAGGCGGTGCACCGGGAACGGCGCGAGCGGCGCGACCGCGCCGGGGTCGACGCCCTCGCTGACCGCGTCCTCGGTCGGCGCGCCGCGTCCCCACACGTTGCGCCCGACCACCGGGCGCTGGCCGAGCTGGTCGGCGGCCTCCTTGTACTTCTGGTACTCGAGCAACCGGCGGATCAGGTCGGCGCGCGGATCGACGTGATCCTCGCCGTCGGCCGGCTCGCCGTCCTCGTCGGGCTCGGGCGACGGCAACAGCTCGCGCGACTTGATGTGGCACAGCGTCGCGGCCATCAACAGATACTCGCCGGCGATGTCGAGATCGAGCGCGGCGATCGCGTCGAGGTACTCGAGGTACTTCGCGGTCACGAACGCGATCGGGATGTCGAGGATCGACAGCTCGTGCTTCTTCACCAGGTGAAGCAGCAGATCGAGCGGGCCCTCGAACACGTCGAGCGCGACTTGGTAACCGGTCTCCATCGTTCACATCCCGAACAGCGCGGCGAGCCCTCTATACACCAGGTTCGCGGTGTGCTCCGCCGGGATCAGGAACACGTAGGGCAGCGGCGGGATCAGCGCGATCGCGCCGACGATGAACGGCCCGTAGCGCGCATACTCCTCGAACGGCTTGCGGTAGCGGTACGGCAGCAGGTGCTCGAGCACGTGACCGCCGTCGAGCGGCGGCGCCGGCACCAGGTTGAAGAAGAACAGCACGAAGTTGGTGCGCACGGCGAACAGCAGCATGTCGTTCGCCTTGCTACCCGGCACGACCACGCCCTTCCACACCAGGATCGTGTGGACCAGCGCGATGAAGGTGCCGAGCAGGACGTTCATGATCGGTCCGGCGAACGACACCAGGATCTGCGCGGTCGCCATCCGCCACTTGCGCTTGACCCGGCTCGGCTGCCACTGCACGGGCTTGCCCCAGCCAAAGCCGCCGACCGCGCCACCGCCGGCCATCGAGCCGAACACGCCGCCGGCCAGCGGCAAGAGGATCGTGCCGATCAGGTCGGCGTGGGCGATCGGGTTGAGCGTGACCCGGCCCTGGCGGCGCGGCGTGTCGTCGCCCAGGCGATCGGCGACGATCGCGTGGCCGAACTCGTGGAACGCGACCGAGACGATCAGCACGAGGACGTACAGCACGATCTCTCGTATGTCCTCCGGCCTGAGGTTCATCGCGTCGTCACAGCACTATGGCTGCGCCGCGCGGTGACTGCAAGCGTCCATAAGTTGACGGATCTCGCCGGTGCAGCTTCAATGGCCGCGTGGCGCGGCGACTCGCGATCGACGAGGCGATCGACCTTTACCTCGACCATCTCAAGGTCGAGCGCGGCCTGGCGGCGCACACGATCGATAGCTACGGCCGCGACCTCGCGCGGCTCGGCCAGGACCTCGCGGCGCGCGGCCGGCACGACGTCGATGACATCACCACCGCCGACCTGACCGATCATCTGATCGCGCTCGCCGATGCCGGGCTCGCCGCGCGCAGCCGGGCGCGCGCGCTGGTCGCGATCCGCGGCCTGTGCCGCCACCTGGTCGGCGAGCGCTGGCTCGACGCCGATCCGGGCGAGCTGATCGACGCGCCGCGCCTCGCGCCGCGCTTGCCCGGCGTGCTCGGCGAGGACGCGGTGGCGCGGTTGATCGCCGCGCCGCCCGACACGCCGCGCGGCCGGCGCGACGCCGCGATGATCGAGCTGGCGTACGCGTCGGGCCTGCGCGTGTCCGAGCTGGTCCAGCTCGCGATCGGCGACGTCAACCTCCACGCCGGCTACGTGCGGGTGACCGGCAAGGGCCAGAAGACCCGGCTGGTCCCGGTCGGCGACGCCGCGCGCGCCAAGCTCGAGCGCCTGATCGCCGAGGATCGCCCGGCGTGGCTGCGCGATCCGCGCGAGCGCGCGCTGTTCCTGACCGAGCGCGGCCGGCCGATGACCCGCCAGGCGTTCTGGAAGAGCCTGCGCAACCACGCGCGGCGCGCCGGCATCCGGCTGCCCGCCGGCGAGGTCTCGCCCCACAAGCTGCGCCACTCGTTCGCGACCCACCTGGTCGAGCGCGGCGCCGACCTGCGCGCGGTGCAGGCGATGCTCGGCCACGCCGACATCTCGACCACCCAGATCTACACGCAGCTGTCGCGCGCACACGTGCTCGAGCAGGTGAAAAAGCACCCGCGAGCGCGCTAGATTGCGCGCGATGTCCCGCCTCCGCGTGCTCGCCGCGCTCGCCGCCTGGTCGTGCGGCGGCGCGCAGCGCGCGGCGGGCCCGCCGGCCGCCGAGGTCAAGACCTACGCGCCGCTCGCCGCGGGCGCCGACGCCCGCCTGCCCGCGCGCGCCGTGATCCTCGCGACCGACGCGCGCGGCGGCTCGACCGTGATTCCGCTCGCGCCCGGCCGCGTGCAGATCGACGGCGCCGTGCTGGCGGTCGCGCCCAATCCGGCCGGCGCGATCGCGGTGACCGGCGGCGCCGATGCGTGGTCCGCCGCGATCGCGGCCGCGACCGTGCTCGACAAGGACGTCGCCGACTACACGTTCTCGGCCAGCGGCTCGGGCGGCTCGGCGCTGTACGCCGCGGGCTTTCTCGCCGCGCTGACCGGCGCGCCGATCGACGGCAGGGCCACCGTGCTCGGCACGATCGCGCCCGGCGGAGCGATCGGCCCCGACGACGGGCTCGCCGACAAGCTCACCGCCGCGATCGCGCGCGGCAAGACGCGGATCGGCGTGCCCGCCGGCGCCGACGGCGACCTGGTCGCGCTCGCCCGCGCCCACGGCGGCGAGGCGATCGAGCTCGCCGACGTGCGCGACGCGTACCGCGTGCTCACCGGCGCCACCCTGCCCGCGCCGGTCCCGCTCCCCGCCGCCGAGCTCGCGATCGATCCCGCGACCGCGCACGCGCTCGACGAGCAGTACACCGCGTGGCGCGGCCGGATCGCCGCCGAGTGGGCGACCATCGTCCAGCTCGAGGCCGCGGGCCGGCTGCCGGCGCTGCTCGCCACGCTGCGCGCCTACTCGGTGCAGTACGCGGGCGAGGCCGAGAAGCTGCACAAGCAGGGCGCCGCGGCCGCGGCGTACTCGCGGATCCTGGTCGCGTGGGCGTACGCCGCGAGCACGACCGCGACCTACGACGTCCTGTCCAAGCTGATGGCGGGCGACGCCGCGGGCGCCAAGAGCGCGCTCGCGGGCGATGACCAGCTCGAGCGCAACACCGCCGCGGTGTTCGACAAGATCGGCGCGTTCGTGCCGACCACGGTGTCGGGACACCTCGCGATGCTCTCCGGGTTCAAGGCCGCGCTCGAGGCCTGGGTCTACGAGCAGTACGCGAGCGCGGCGGTCGCGCAGACCGCCGGATTCCTCGACCGCACCGCGTCGCTATCGGCCGCCGAGATCGAAGCGCCCGCCACCGCGGATCGCGTGGTCGGCCAGGTCGCCCCGACCATGGTCTACGTCCGCCGCACGGTCGCCGAGACCGCGCTCGCGCTCGAGGAGCTCGAGCTCGAGCCCGCCGATCACACGCCGTTCCGGTGCGCGACCGACCGCGTCGCGCGCACGACCGCCGCGCTGCACGGCGCCGTGGCCGACCAGCTCGGCGCGGTGGACGCGCGGATCGTCCAGCCGATCGCCGATCGCGACAAGCTGCCGCTCGACGACGCGCGCCGGCGGTTCGCGATGGCCGAGCCCGACTTTCTGGTCGCGGTCGCCGCGGCGTCGCTGGACCGCGACGGCACGCTGCCGCACCGGCTGCGCGACACCTGGGGCGAGCACTCGTTGCCCGCGACCCTGCTCGCGCTGGCGGGCAGCGAGCTCGCGTACCACGACATCGCCGATCTGATGGCGCGCTATGCGGTGCTCGGCATCCACCCCGACCTCCAGGGCAAGGTGCAGTCGATCGATCGCCAGGCCGCGTTCAGCCGCATGCTCGAGACCGCCGACCGCGACGCCCGCGCGGCGGCGCACCAGGCCCGGGTCGCGATCGGCGTGATCCCGCTGCAGGCCAAGCTGTCGTATCAGCTCGCGACGATCGAGCGCCAGGGCACGCTCGACGAACAGGTCGACGCGCTGGTCGAGCTGTGGGCCTCGATCGCCGCGTCGCACACCGCGGTGATGCTCGGCCGCGATTAGACCGCCGCGATCTCGCCGACCAGCTTCGGCTCGGACGCCGGGACGCGGCGGACGGTATCGCCGCTGATCTGGCGGATGATCGTGTCGAGCAGCGGGAACGCGTCCCGGTAGCCGTCGAGCTTGGCGGTCGCGAACCACTCGAGCGACACGGTGTCCTTGCCCGCGATCAGCACGCGGATCGTCGAGCCGGCCGGCACCGGGTGCGGCGGCATCGCGGGGAAGCTCGCCGCGTCGAGCGCCGCCCACAGCCGCTCGACCACCGCGGGATCCACCTTCGCGGTCCACGCGTGCTTGGCCGCGCCGCCGCGCGTGACGTGGTCGAGCCGCGCCGAGCCGTCGGGCTCGATCACCAGCGTGCTGCGGCCGAACGGATTGCCGGGATTCTGCTCCTCGCCCACCCTGTACTCGAGCCGCGCGCGGGTCATCGCCGCGCAGTCTACCTCAGCCGCGGAGCTGATCGAGCAGGTCGCCGGCGTCGCCGAGGTCGGAACCATCGCCTGCTTCCGAGAAGTCGGCGTCGATCACCGTCCAGCCGTCGGTGCGCGCGGGCGCGCCGTGCGCGCCGGCGAGCTTGCACGCGACCAGGCTCGCGCCCGCGAGGTCGCGCCCGGTGAAGTCGGCGCCGCGCAGATCGCAGCGCTCCAGCAGCGCACCGCGCGACGTCGCCTCGATCCGCTGGTCCTTCGCGATGAATTCGGCCTCGCGCAGATCGCACGCGACCAGCTTGGCGCCGTCGAGCCGGCTGTCGCCGAACTGGACGTGGCGCATCCGGCAGCCCTCGATCACGGCGTCGCGCCAGCTGCTGCGGTCCATCCACACGCGCTCGAGCGAGCAGTCGGCGAACCACGCGCGGTCGCACACCGCGAGGCCGAGCTGGCCGCCGTCGAGCGTGCAGCCGCGCAGCATCGCGCCGGTCAGGCGCGCGTAGTTGGCGATCGCCTGCGTCAGGTCGCAATCGATCAGCTCCGCGTCGCCGAGCTGGATGTAGCCGAGCGCGCAGCGCGCGAGCACGACGCGCTCGAGCCGCGCGCCGGTGAGCTCGATGCCCTCGAGCTTGCCGCCGCGCGCGTCGAACCCGAGGACGTCGAGCCGGCCGTCGCCGGTGCGCCCGCGATGCAGCCAGGCGCGGTGGGCATCGAGCGCGGCGCGATCGAGCGTGCCGCGCGTCGCCGCCGGCGCTGCCGGCCGCGGCGCTGACCTCGCGAGCTCGGAGCCGATCGCCTTCCAGCGCGCGCGCTCGGCGACCAGCCAGTCGCGCGCGTAGCGCTCGGGGCGCGCCGCCTGATCGGCGCGCCCGGCGCCGTCGCGAAACGCGCTCGCCGGCACCGCGACCTCGCCGTCCGGGATGAACTTGGCGAGCTCGGCGAGCGCGACCAGCACGCGCTCGAGCCGGTCGTAGTTGCGCGACCACTCGGGCTCGACCAGCCGCGCGCCGTCGCGAAGGATCGACGGCACCACGCGATCGTGCTCGCACATCAGGGCGTAGGGATCGACCAGCTGCGACGGCGCGCGGCCGCCGAGCTCGGCGTACGGCGGCCGCACCGACAGCAAGTCGGGCGGTCCCTGGAACAGGTAGCGCCGCTCGGCCCGGCAGCGCGGACACACCCCGCTGGCGATCCAGGTCGGCCCGCTGCGCTCGATCTTCCAGCCGACCGGCTGCCAGTCGCCGCACGCCTCGCACGGCCGCATGCCGGCGACGTAGCCGATCTCGGCGAGCGAGCGCGGCGTTCCCGGTATCGGCGTCGACGGCACCGCCGTGGAGTCTACCCCAACGAGCTTGACTCGCGCTGCCGCCGCGGGTGTAGTCCGCGCGTGGCGCTGACCGACAAGACGCTCGAACAGTGGCTCGCCGAGGACGGCTGGCCATGCGAACGACTCGACGAGACGACCTGGCGCTCGGGCTTCCAGGCGCCGGGCACCGACAAGTTCCGCTTCTTCCTTCGCCTGACCAAGGACTGGCTGTACCTGACGATCATCCCGTTCGTGACCCTGCCGGAGGACCAGCTCGCCGAGCTCGGCCTGCTGCGCCGCCTGCTCGTGCTCAATCGCGAGATCACGCTCGCCAAGTTCGCGCTCGAGAAGCGCGACGTCGTGCTCACGGTGGAGCTGTCGGTCCAGGAGCTCGCGCAGAGCCAGCTCAAGGACGGGCTCGACGCGCTGAGCTTCTACGCGACCAGCCACCACGCCGAGCTCACCAAGCTGGCGAGCCGCGTGGTGAGCTAGAACGCATCTCAAAAATCGCGTCGGTAAGTGGTCGAACTTCGATCGGTTTTTGAAAACGTGATCTGAAGGGATCGCGTTGGGATCGCGGATGTGATCCAACAGGACATGGAGCTCACCGATGAGCAGTGGAGCATTGT
>DATJAE010000326.1:0-9317 GCA_035516595.1 Kofleriaceae bacterium
CGCCGGCGGCGGTGTGATCGTCCTCCCGTTGCTGCGCGATCGCGCGCAGCTCGTCGAGCGAGGTCACGACCGAGACCTCGCGCCTGGCCAGCGCCTGCTGCATGCCGCGAAGACACGCCGAGCAGGCGGCGATTGCAGCTACATGCAGCCCTTGGCCAGCGGGTTGTTGGCGCACTCCGCCGAGGTGTGCACGCCGCCGTGGCGCTCCGCCGCCGCCGCGGCCGCCTTGGCCGCCGCGATCTTTGCCTCCATATCGGCGCGCTGGCGACGCAGCGCATCGAGCTGGGCCCGCGCCGCGGCGCGGTCGGCATCGTTCTGCGCCTGGTCGAGCGCCTTCTGCGCGTCGTCGAGCTTGTGGGTGAGGTCGAAGAAGTCGCTCTGCAGCGCGGCGACCGTCTTGGCGGCCTCCTGCGCCTGCCTCTTGGCCTCGTCGGCCTCCTTCTGGGCCTGCGCCGCCGCCTCGTCGTGCTCGCTGGTCTCGCGCACCTTGTTGATCGTGATCACGACCAGCGCGACCAGGCCGATCAGGGCCAGCGCGGTGACCGCGAGCATCCAGGTCGGCCGCTTCTTGGCGACCTCGGCGCGGCGCAGCTCCATCTCGTGCTGCAGGCGCTCGCGCTCCAGCTCGGCCTGCTGGCGCGCGCGCTCGGCGGCCTCGGCGGACTCGACGCGCAGCCGGGCCTCGCGCTCGGCGCTGGCCTTGGCCTCCTCGATCGAGCGCTGGTGATCGCGCTCGGCGCGGAGCTTGGCCTCCTCGGCCTCCCGGCGCTGGCGCTCCGCCTCCTGCTGCGCGCGCATCCGCGCCTCCTCGGCGCTGCGCTGGGCGTTTTCCTCTTCCTGGACGCGGTTCTCCTCGATCTGCCGGAGCTCCCGGAGGGAGAACAACACCGAATTCTCGCGCTTCTCGCTCTGAGCCATTCGAACGTCCTTTTCCGGCAAGCCGGGTATCCGATCTCTAACACGCAGGATTTCGTCGAGCAATGACGTCGAGCACTTGGGCCCAAGCGCAGCATTGTGCGAGTCATCGCCGTGCGCTACACCCGCTCCCCCTGATGGGCTTTTGCGATCTGCATAGCCACGTGCTGTACGGGCTCGACGACGGCGCGCCCGACGAGGCGACCGCGCTGGCGATGCTCGATGCCCTGGCGGCCCTGGGCATCTCGGAGCAGTGCCTCACCCCGCACCAGAAGGCGGCGCAATGGTTGCCGGCGTGGGACCTCATCGAGACCACCCGCGCCCGGCTGGAGTCGGTCCGCCGCCCGCATCACCCGACGCTCCGGCTCGCCGCCGAGAACATGTGGGACGATGTATTCTTCCGGCGCTCGGTCGAGGGCACGATCCCGCACTATCAGGGCACGCGGGCGTTCCTCGTCGAGATCCCACCGCACCTGATGCCGCCGGGCATGATCGAGCAGCTGTTCAAGTTCCGCATGGCGGGCAAGGTCCCCGTGCTGGCCCATCCCGAGCGCTACGTCGCGCTGTGGGACGACGACGCGCGCGCCGCCGAGCTCCGCAAGCACTGCGCGTTCGTGGTCGATCTCGGCGCGGTGGGCGGCTTCCACGGCCGGCGCGAGATGAAGCAGGCGCGCCACTTGCTCGAGCGCGGCCTGGTCGCCGCGGTCGCGACCGACGCGCACCAGGTCGGCGACCTCCAGCAAGCCGCGGCCGGCATCCACTGGATCGACAAGAAGCTCGGGCACGCGGCGCTGGTGCGGCTGTTCGATCACGCGCCGCGCGCGATCCTCGCGGGGGAGCTGCCGGAGTGAAGCTCGCGATCAACCTCGTGCTGTCGTTCGGCATGCTCGCGCTGTGCATGTGGCTGGTGTGGCCCGACCACGAGACCCGCCAGCAAGTCCGGGTCGCGTTCGAGCGCCTCGACTGGGGAACGTTCGCGCCGTACCTGCTCGGCTACATCGGCCTGCTCGTGGTCACCCACCTGACGCGCTCGCTGCGCTGGAACCACCTGCTCGCGCCGCGCGGCGTGAAGATCGGGGCCGGGCCGCTGCTCGCGATCTCGTCGGTCGGCTTCATGGCGATCCTCGCGCTGCCGGCGCGGCTCGGCGAGTTCGTGCGACCGGGCCTGCTCCGCAAGCACGGCGTGACCGCGTCGGCCGCGCTCGGCATGGTCGCGGTCGAGCGCATCGTCGATGGCCTGCTGGTCTCGCTGTTCGTGTTCGGCGCGTTCTTCGCGCTGCGCGGGCCGGGCGCGCCGGGCTGGATGATGCCGACCGCGTACGCCGCGCTCGGCGTGTTCGCCGGGGCGCTGGTGTTCCTGGTGTTCGCGATGCGCAAGCCGAAGGCGACCGTGCGGTTCTGCCTCGCGGTGTCGCTGTTGCCGCGCTTCGCGCCGCGCTTCGCGTCGGCGATCGAGCACAAGCTGCTCGACATGATCAGCGGCTTCGACATGCTGAAGGACCGCAGGAACCTCAGCGGCTTCATGCTGTGGAGCCTGGTCTACTGGACGGCGAACGGCCTGGGCATCTACGTGCTCGCGCGCGGCTTCTTCACGATCGAGCCGCGCTTCGACCTCGCGCTGGTCGGCGGCTTCGCGGTGACCGGGCTGGTCGCGGTCGGCATCACGCTGCCGAACTCGCCCGGGCTGGTCGGCCAGTTCCAGTGGTTCACCCTGCTCGGGCTGTCGCTCTACCTCGGGCCGGCCGCGGTCAACAAGAAAGATACCGTGCTCTACCCGGTGGCGTTCGCGTTCGCGAACACCCACTACCTCCTTCAGGTGATCTGGTACGTCGGGATGGGCGCGCTCAGCCTCGCAACGCCGTGGGTGTCGTTCCACGACCTGCGGATCGCGCGAAAAACTGGCCCCGAGCCGGCGACCTAGCGACCATCGCGCCATGCGCCGCGCCCTCGTGCTCGCCCTGTCGCTGGTGTCGAGCGCGGCGAGCGCGCGCTCCGAGAAGACGCTCGCCTATCCGCGCGCCCAGGCGTGGCCGACCGCGGTCCGCTTCATCCGGGTCGACGAGCACCTCAAGGTGGTCGAGAAGGACGCCGACGCCGGCTACGTGCTGTTCGAGCTCCACGAGGACAAGCGCACGTTCCGCGGCTCGCTCGAGGTGATCGACGTCGTGCAGGACGGCCGGCACGAGGTGCGGTTCGTGATCGCGATCGAGGACCGGCCGAGCTGGATGGAGCTCGGCATGCTCGACCGGCTCGAGCGCAAGCTGCGGGTCGAGCTCGGCGCGCCCGCGCCCGAGGCCACGCCGAGACCGAAGGAGGAGCCGAAGCCGCCTTCGGAAAACGACGGCAAGAAGGACGACCCCAAGCCGCCCGACGATGGTCCGCCGGTTTCGTCGACGCCCTGACCCGGTCTGGTAACCTGCGCGCATGGCCGTGGACCTGCGCAGCGACACCGTCACCCGTCCCACCGCTGCGATGCGCCAGGCGATCGCCAGCGCGGAGGTCGGAGACGACGTCTACGGCGAGGATCCGACGGTGCGCCGGCTCGAGGAGCGGGTCGCCGAGCTGCTCGGCTGCGACGCCGCGCTGTTCGTGCCGACCGGCACGATGGCCAACCAGATCGCGCTGCGCGCGCATGTCCGGCCGGGCGACGAGGTGATCATCAGCCAGGGCGCGCATTGCTGGCGCCACGAGTCCGGCGCGCTCGCCGCGCTGTCGGGCGCGCAGACCCAGATCATCGGCGGCCCGGACGGTACGTTCACCGCCGCCGAGGTACGCGCGGCGTTCAAGGCCGACGACCCGTACCAGTCGCCGACCCGGGTGGTCGCGGTCGAGAACACGCACAACATGGCCGGCGGCGTCGTGTGGGACCGCGCGCAGCTCGCCGACGTCGTCGCGATGACCCACCAGCTCGGCATGCGCGCCCACCTCGACGGCGCGCGGATCTGGAACGCGGCGGTGGCGTGCGGCGCGAGCGAGCGCGCGCTCGCGGCGGGCTTCGATTCGGTCAGCGTGTGCCTGTCCAAGGGGCTCGGCGCGCCGGCCGGCTCGCTGGTCGTCGGCTCGCGCGCGCTGATCAAGACGTGTCATCGCGCGCGCAAGATGTACGGCGGCGGCATGCGCCAGGCCGGCATCCTCGCCGCCGCGGGGCTCCACGCGATCGAGCACCACCGGGCGCGGCTGGTCGAGGATCACGCCAACGCGCGCTCGCTCGCCGAGGCGCTGGCCGGCACGCCCGGCCTTCAGGTCGCGATGCCCCAGACCAACATCGTGATGATCGACGTCGCGCGCGCGACCGCCGCCGACGTGATCGCGCGGGTGAAGGATCGCGGCGTCCTGCTCGGCGCCGCGGGCGAGCGCCGGATCCGCGCGGTCACCCACCTCGACGTCGACCGCGAGGCGGTGCTGACCGCGGCCCGCGCGATCGCCGAGGTCGTCAAGACGCTGTGATCCGCGCGCTGTGTGTCCTCGCGCTCGGCTGCAGCGCCCCGGCGACCCTGCCCGATCTGGTCGTCGCCGAGCACCGCGCCGACGCCGGCGACACCGACGGCGCGATCGCCGCGTACCACGCCGCGCAGCAGCACTGCCACGCGCTGCGCCCCGAACGCGTCGCCAGGGCGGCGTGCAGCGACGCGCTGCTCGGCGAGGGCGAGGTGCTCGAGCACGCGCAGCGCATCCCGCAGGCGATCGCGACCTACCTCGCGATCCCGCCGCGGCTCGCCGACGATCCGACCACCGCCGCGACCGCGACCTACCGCGCCGGCAAGCTCCTGCTCGAGGCCGGCCGCGCGGTCGACGCGTGGACCGCGCTGTGGAAGTGCGTCACCGACTATCCCGACGAGCCGGCCGCGACCGACGCGCTGTCGCTGTTGCTCGAGGACGGCCGCAAGCGCGACCCGCGCGCGCTGTCCGACCAGCTCGCGACGGTGCTCACCGCGGTCGCCGAGACCGAGGTCGCGGACAACATCGTGTACGACCTCGCCGACCTGAACACGAAGGAGCTGGCGAACCCGGCGGCGGCGCGCGCGCTCTACGATCGCATCCCGGTCGACTATCCCACCAGCGGGCTGCGCGACGACGCGTGGTGGTACGCCGCGCAGCTGTCGCTCCAGCTCGGCGATCCGAAGGGCGCGGCCGAGCGCCTGCGCAAGCTGCTCGCGACCCGCGAGGTGTCGCTCGGCGCCGGCAGCTACTTCTCGATCTGGCTCGACGACGCGCAGCTCGAGCTCGGCAAGATCCTGCGCGACCAGCTCGGCGACCCGAACGGCGCGATCGCCGCGTTCCGCCGGCTGCCGAAGGACTACCCCGACTCGATCCTGCGCGACGACGCGCTGTACGAGCTCGCGGTCACGCTCGCCGCGCAGCGCGACGCGCCCGGCGCGTGCCGCGCGATCGCCGACCTCGTCAAGCTCGAGCCCGACTCGAAGTACATGGCCAAGGCCCGCCCGCTCGGCGCGCAGCTCGGGTGCAAGCCGTGACCGCGATCCGGCTGCACGACGTGCACAAGCGGTTCGGCGCGGACCACGTGCTGGCCGGCGTGTCGCTCGACGTGGCGCCCGGTCACAAGCTCGGCCTGATCGGCCCGGCGGCGTCGGGCAAGAGCGTCCTGCTCAAGCTGGTGTGCGGGCTCGACCAGCCCGACCGCGGCGAGATCGAGGTGCTCGGCCAGAGCGTGGTCGGCAAGCGCGAGTCCGAGCTCGGCGAGCTGCGCCAGCGCATCGGTATGCTGTTCCAGAACTACGCGCTGTTCGACTTCCTGCCGGTCGCCGGCAACGTCGCGTTCCCGCTCGAGCAGCGCGGCGGGCTGGCCGCCGACGTCATCGCGCAGCGCGTCGCCGCCCGGCTGCGCGCGGTCGGCCTGGCCGGCAGCGAGGACAAGCTGACCGGCGAGCTGTCGGGCGGCATGAAGAAGCGGGTCGGCATCGCGCGCGCCACCGTCGCGGACGCCGAGATCGTGATCTACGACGAGCCGACCGCCGGGCTCGATCCCGTGACCACGCAGAAGATCTACGACCTGCTCGCCGAAGATCACGCGCGAACCGGCGCGACCGTGCTCGCGGTATCGTCCGACGTCGTGGCGCTCGCGAAGTTCGTCGACGAGATCGCGTTCCTCTACCGCGGCCACATCGTGTACCGCGGCCCGGCCGCGACGATCGTCGACGCGCCCGATCCGCTGGTCCGCCAGTTCGTGCGCGGCGAGCTCGACGGTCCGCTCGCGGAGGCCCGGCCGTGATCCTCGATCCGGTCTTCGAAGCGCTCGGCGCGGCGGCGCTGCGCATCGCGCAGGAGGTCGGTGGCATCGTCGTGATGACCGCCCAGGTCGTGCGCGCGCTCGTGCCGCCGCGGATCGATCGCCGCGAGCTGGTCAAGCAGCTCTACAAGATGGGCAACCGCTCGGTGCCGATCGTCGTGCTCACCGCGTTCTTCGCGGGTGGCCTGATGACGCTGCAGACCGGGCCGTTCGTCAAGAAGCTCGGCGCGACCGCGCTCGCCGGCTGGGGCGCGGGCTACGCCGTGCTGCGCGAGATCGGGCCGATCCTGATCGCGCTGATGTTCTCGGGGCGGGTCGGCGCGAACAACACCGCCGAGCTCGCGACCATGACCGTGACCGAGCAGCTCGACGGGCTGCGCGCGCTCGCGATCGATCCGGTCAGGTTCCTGATCGTCCCGCGCGTGATCGCGATGCTGGTCATGCTGGTCGCGCTCACCGTGATCGGCGACCTGGTCGCGCTGACCGGCGCGTCCGTCGTCGGGCGCGCGATGCTCGACATCGAGTGGTCGACCATGTTCCACAGCTTCGCCGACAACCTCCGGCCCTACGACTTCTTGCACGGCGTCTACAAGTCGATCGCGTTCGGCGGCGCGATCGCGGTGTCCAGCTGCTACTTCGGCGTGACCGTGCGCGGCGGCGCAGTCGGCGTCGGCCGCGCGGTCAACGCGGCGGTGGTCGCCGCGGCGACGTCGATCATGCTGCTCGACTTCTTCCTCACGTACCTCACCGGATGAGCCAGCGCATCGCAAATATCGGCGAGGCCGTGGTCTCGGCGGCCCGGGCGGCGGCCGAGCTGTGGATGGTCTACATCTCGACGCTCGCCGGGATCTGGCGCGCGATCACCCGGCGCAAGGCCGGGCGCGGCCGGCCCAAGGGCGAGCTGGTCCGGCAGCTCCACGCGATCGGCAACCGCTCGCTGATCTTCATCGTCGTCACGCTCGGCTTCATCGGCATGGTGATGACGTACGAGGCGTGCCTGCAGCTGTCGCGCGTGACCGGCGACTACTCGCAGGTCGGCCCGCAGTACATCCGACTCGTGATCTCGGACTTCGGCCCGACGCTCACCGCGATGATGCTCGCGACCCGGGTCGGCGCCGGGATCGCCGCCGAGATCGGATCGATGAAGGTGACCGAGCAGGTCGACGCGCTGCGCATGAGCGGCGTCTTGCCGATCGACTACCTGATCGTCCCGCGGTTCATCGCCTCGGTGGTCATGACGCTGCTGCTGTCGACCGTGGCGTGCCTGGTGATGTACGGCGCCGGCGGGCTCACCGCGCACTACTCGTTCGGGGTGAACTTGAACCTGTTCTTCGACGTCCAGCTCGTGCGGATGCGTCACGTCGTCATGATGATCGTGAAGGCGGTGTCGTACGGCGCGGCGATCCCGGTGGTCGCCGGGTTCTGCGGGCTGCGCGCGCGCGGCAGCTCGGAGGGCGTGGGCTGGGCGACCACCGCGGCGGTGATCGGCTCGAGCTTCGCGGTGATCGTGCTCGACTTCGCGATCTCGGCGGCGGCCCTGTTCGTCACCGGCGGTGACCTGTGAGCGCGTTCGTCGAGTGGCGCGACGTCCACAAGGCGTTCGACGGCAAGCCGGTGCTGCGCGGGCTGTCGCTCGGCGTCGCCAAGGGCGAGGTGCTCTTCGTCATCGGCACGTCCGGCGTCGGCAAGTCGGTCACGATCAAGCAGCTGATCGGCCTGGTCCCGATCGATCGCGGCGAGATCTGGTTCGACGGCCAGCGCGTCGATCGCCTGCGCGAGCGCGAGCTCTACGCGCTGCGCCGCCGGATCGGCATGGTGTTCCAGAGCTCGACCCTGTTCGACGCGATGACGCTCGCCGAGAACGTCGCGCTGCCGCTGCGCAAGCACAAGCAGCTGCGCCACGCCGCGGCGCTGGTCGAGGCGCGCGCGCTGCTCGAGCGCGTCCACATGGCGGAGTATGCCGACCGCCACCCGGCGGAGCTGTCCGACGGCATGCGCAAGCGCGCCGCGATCGCGCGCACGCTCGCGGTCTGTCCCGCCGGCCCGGCAGCGCCGGGCCAGCTCCACTCCGGGCCCGAGGTCGTGCTGTTCGACGAGCCGACCACCGGGCTCGATCCGGTGAGCGCGCGCCGGATCGATCGGCTGATCCGCGAGCTCGCCGACGAGCTCGGCGTGACGGCGATCGTGGTGTCGCACGATCCGACCTCGGTGTTCGGCATCGCCGATCGCGTCGCGATGCTCTATCAGGGCGTGGTGCACGCGCTCGCCACGCCCGCCGAGCTGCGCGCGTCGCCCGATCCGATCGTCCAGCAGTTCATCACCGGGCAGTCGACCGGCGCGATGGAGACGCCGGGGTTCTGACTCACATCGGACCGAGCACGACGGTGAGCGTGTTGTCCTGGTAGTTCGCGACCACGAAGTCGTCCTTGCCGTCGTTGTTGAAGTCGCCCGCGGCGATCGCGGTCGGGTCCTTGCCGCCGATCAGCGTCTTCGAGGTCGGAAACCCGCCGGCGCCGTTGCCGTACGCGATCGTGATCGTGCCTGCCGTCTGGTAGTTCGCGGCCGCGACATCGCTGTGCCCGTCGGCGTTGAAGTCGCCGACCGCGACCGCGATCGGCGCGGTGCCGCCCGGCGCGCTGACCGGGGCCTGGAACGATCCCGTGCCGGTGCCGAGCAGCACGGTGACCGCGTTGCCGCCGAAGTCGGCGACCGCGAGATCGGGCTTGGCGTCGCCGTTGAAGTCGCCGATCGCGATGCCCTGCGGCATGGCGAGGACCGTCACCTCGCTCACCGTGAACATCGCGTTCCCGTTGCCGGTCATGAGCGCCATCTTCGCCGCGCCGAAGCAGGTCGTCGCGACGTCGTCGTGGCCATCGCCGTTGAAGTCGCCCATCACCGCGCCGGCCGGCGTGCTGCACGTGGCCACCGAGCTCGGGGTCTGGAACGTGCCGTCGGCGTTGCCGAGCGCGATGTTCACGATGCCCGGGCTGGTGTTGTAGGCGGCGATCGCGAGGTCGAGCTTGCCGTCGCGGTTGAAGTCGCCGGTGGTCAGCGACGCCGGCTCGGTCCCGGTCGCCAACGTCTTCTGCGTGGCAAACGAGCCCGTCCCGGTGCCGAGCAGCACGCTCACCGTGTTGCCGCCGAGGTTCGCGAC
>DATJAE010000327.1:0-3722 GCA_035516595.1 Kofleriaceae bacterium
CTCGCGCTTGCGGCGGAGCAGCGCGGCGCCGTGCTCGACGCGCTCGAGCAGCCGGCGCGCACGCAGCAGCTCGGCGCGCGTGGTCATCGCGCGCGCTCCGCGCGGTGCGCCGCCCAGGTGCCGTCGTCGATCCGCTCGAGATCGTCGCGCGGCAGGCCCTCGAGCAGGCGCCAGCCGATCGCGATGGTCTCGGCGAGCGAGCGGCGCGCGCTGCCCTGCCCGACCAGCTCGCGCTCGAGCCGGGTCGCGAAGTCGCGCGCGCGGCGATCGGCGTCGCCCAGGCCGGCGTCGCCGACGATCGCCGCCATCAGCCGCGCGTCGCGGCCGCGCGCGTACAGCGCGTACAGCTGGTCGGCCCAGCGCCGGTGCTCGCGCACGGTCTTGCCCGCACCGGTGCCGGCGTTCATCAGCCGCGACAGCGACGGCAGGACGTCGATCGGGGGAAACACGCCCTGGCCGTGCAGCGCGCGCGACAGCACGATCTGGCCCTCGGTGATGTAGCCGGTGAGATCCGGAATCGGGTGGGTGATGTCGTCGTCGGGCATCGTCACGATCGGCAGCTGCGTGACCGAGCCGCCGCGGCCGGCGAGCACGCCGGCGCGCTCGAACAGCGACGCGAGGTCGGTGTACATGTAGCCGGGATAGCCGCGCCGGCCGGGCACCTCGTCGCGCGCGGCCGCGACCTGGCGCAGGGTCTCGCAGTAGTGCGCGATGTCGGCGATCACGACCAGCACGTGCATGCCGTGGTCGAACGCCAGGTGCTCGGCCTCGGCGAGCGCGTAGCGCGGCGCGAGCAGCTGCTCGATCGTCGGATCGCGCGTCTCGTTGAGGTACAGCACGGTGCGCTCGAGCGCGCGCGTGCCGGCGAAGCGATCGACGAACAGCCGGGTCTCGCGCGCGGTGATGCCGATCGCGCAGAACACCACCGCGAACGCCTCGCCGCCCGGGACGCGCGCGTGCTCGACGATCTGCGCGGCGAGCTCGAGCCCGGGCAGCCCGGCGCCCGAGAACACCGGCAGCTTCTGGCCGCGCACCAGGGTGTCGAGCCCGTCGATCGCCGAGATCCCGGTCTCGATGAAGTCGGTCGGCGGCACGCGGCGCGCGGCGTTCATCGGCGCGCCGTAGACCGGCCGCACCGCGTCGCCGACTGGCGCCGGCAGACCGTCGAGCGGCGCGCCGACGCCGGACAGCACGCGGCCGAGCAGCTCGCGCCCGACCGGCGCACCCGCGGTCGTGCCCGCGAGCACGATCTCGGCACCCGCCGGGGACAGCCCGAGCGTGTCCTCGAGCACCTGGACCACCGTGATCGCGTCGCCCGCGTCGATCACCTGGCCGCGCCGCGCCGGCTGGCCGGGCATGCGGATCGTGACCTCTTCGCCGAGGATGGCGCGGTGCGTCGCCTCTATGTACAGCAGCGCGCCGGCGAGCGCGCGCGCCCCGCGGTAGCTGCGCGCCGGGATCATCGCAGCGCCTCCACCGCCTGCTGGGCGGCCGTCGTCCGCGCGTCGCGCTCGCGCTCGGGACCGCCGCGCAGCGCGGCGAGCGCGCGCCGCACCGCCGTGATCGGCAGCGCGTCGAGCTCCCTGCCGCCGGCGATCGCCGCGTCGGCGGCGTCGAGCGCCGCGATCGCGAGCCGCGCGAGCGCCGCGGTCTTGGCGGGCGGCGAGGTCGCGTCGTTGGGATCGAACGCGTTCTGGCCGAGCACGTGCTCTCGCACGATCGCGGCGATCGCGAGCACGAGCCGATCGCGATCCTCGAGCTCGCTCTCGCCGACCAGGCTCGCGATCTCGCGCAGCTCGGCGTCGCGCTGGAGCAGCGCGAGCACGCGGCCGCGCAGCGCCGGCCAGCTCGGGTCGATCGTCGGCAACACCGTCGCGGCGTGCAGCGAGTAGCTGGTCGCCCAGTCGATCGCCGGGAACTGCCGCGCGCGCGCGAGGTGCGCGTCGAGCGCCCACAGCCCGCCCGCGACCCGCAGCGACGCCTGGGTGACCGGCTCGGAGAAGTCACCGCCCGGCGGCGACACCGCGCACACCATGGTCACCGCGCCGGTGCGCTCGGGCGCGCCGAGCACGCGCGCGCGGCCGGCACGTTCGTACAGCGCGCCGAGCCGGCTCGCCATCGCGGTCGGGTAGCCCTCCTCGCCCGGCATCTCCTGGAGGCGCGCCGCGATGTCGCGCAGCGCCTCGGCCCAGCGCGACAGGCTGTCGACCATCACGGCGACGCGATGCCCCATGTCGCGGTAGTACTCGGCGATCGTCATGCCGAGGTAGACCGAGGCCTCGCGCGCGACCACCGGCATGTTCGACGTGTTGGCGATCAGCACGGTGCGCTCCATGATCGAGCGGCCGGTGCGCGGATCGACCAGCGCGGGGAAGCTCTCGAGCAGCTCGGCCATCTCGTTGCCGCGCTCGCCGCAGCCGACGAACACGATCACGTCGGCGTCGGCGTGCTTGGCGAGCGCTTGCTCGACGATCGTCTTGCCGGTGCCGAAGCCACCCGGCACCGCGACCGTGCCGCCCTCGGCGAGCGGGAACAGCAGATCGAGCACGCGCTGCCCGGTGACCAGCGCGCGATCGCTGGCCAGCCGCTGCGCGACCGGCCGCGGCGTGCGGATCGGCCAGCGCTGGGCGAGCGCGAGCGCGGTGCCGTCGGCGAGCCGGCCGAGCGGCTGGTCGATCGCGAGCTCGCCATCGCCGATCGCCGCGATCGTGCCGGCGACGCCCGGCGGCACGAGCACGCGATGCTCGAGGTGCTCGTCGACCGTGCCGAGGATGTCGCCGCCGCTCACCCGATCGCCGGGCCGGGCGCGCGCGACGAACCGCCACGTCTTCGTGCGGTCGAGCGTCGCCGCGGCCAGGCGCGCGAGCGGCCGGCCGATGCCGTCGAGCACCGCGCCGAGCAGCCCGGGGCCGAGCTCGGCGGCGAGCGACGAGCCAGTGCGTTCGACCGCGGCGCCGACCGCGAGCCCGGTGGTGTCCTCGAAGATCTGCAGCGTCGCGGTGTCGCCCGCGAACCGGATGACCTCGCCGAGCAGCCCGCGCGGGCCGACCCGCACCAGCTCGTAGAGCGCGGCCTCGCGCAGCGGGCGGGCCTCGGCGAGCGTGCCGGTGATGCGCACGAGGTTGGCCGTCACTTGAGCCTCACGCGGTAGCCGATCGCGCGGCGCAGCACGTCGAGCAGCTCCTGCTCGGGCGTGATGCCCGGCGGCAGCGGCTCCGGGCCCGGAAACGGCGCGATCACCGGCGCACCGTCCTTGCGGATCTGGCGGAGCAGCGCCGGCGGCAGCGCGTCGTACAGCGCAGCCTCGACCAGCACGACGCCGCCGTGCGCCGGACCGCGCGCGAGCGCCGCGATCGCCCGCGCGGCGTCGTCGCCGGTCGCGGCCTCGATCGGCGCGAGCCCGGCCAGGCCGAGCCCGAGGCCCGCGACGCGCCGGCATACCACGCGTACCGGCGCCCTCATGCCGCCCCCATCGCGACCCGCCAGCCGGCGCCGCGCAGCCGCCGGGCCTCGTCCCGCCGGCGCAGCACGGCGTGGATCGCCGGCGCGAGGCCGAGCGGCTCGAGCCGGCGCAGCCGCGCCTGGGTCTGGAGCTGCCAGGCGAGCACGGCGTCGTCGAGCGCGGCTCGCGATCGCGCGATCGCGCCAGCGAGCGGCGTGCCGGCGAGCGCGCGCGCCAGCCGCGCCGGCGCCGCGCGACCCGCGGCCGCGGCGGCCACGAA
>DATJAE010000328.1:0-7743 GCA_035516595.1 Kofleriaceae bacterium
GACGGCGGCTCGACCGACGAGGCATTGCGGCACCTCGAGCGCGCCGCCGCGGTCGATCCGCCACCCGCCCTCGCGCTGTACGCGCTCGGCAAGCTCGCGCTGCTCGAGGATCTGCCGGCGATCGCGAGCGAGCGGCTGGCCAGGGCACGCGCGCTCGCCGAGGCAGACACCACGCCGCTCGGGCTCCAGCTGCGCTTCGACATCCTGCTCGCGCAGGGCGACGCCGCGCTCGCCGAGCGCGACGCGACGCGCGCGCACGCCGCGTACCTCGAGGCGCTGGCGCTCGAGCCGCGGCGCGCCGACGTGCACGCGAAGATCGCCGCCGCGCACCGCGCGATCGGCAACCTCGACGCCGCGCTCGCCAGCTACGACCGCGCGCTCGCGCTCGGCGCCGGCCTCGACGTGCTGCGCGCCGCGGTCGATGCCGCGATCGCCGCGGGCGACGCGACGCGCGAGCTGTCGTGGGGCAACGACCTGCTCGGCAAGGCGCCCGACGACGTGCGGGCGCTGGTCGCGCGCGGCCAGGCGATCGCGGCGTCGCAGCCCGAGGCCGCGCGCGCGCTGCTCGAGCTCGCCGCGGCGCGCGACGACATCGATGCCCACCTCGGGCTCGCCCGGCTCGCGCTGGCCGCGGAGCCCGCCGGCGCGGCGCGCTCGGCGCTCGCCGCGCTGCGCGTCGCGCCGCACGAGGCGCGGGCCCGCGAGCTGCTCGCCGCCGCCCGCGCCGCGGAGCTGCCCGCGCCCGCCGGCGACGCGATCGGCGAGCTCGCCGGCTACCTCGAGCGCGTGGTCGCGAGCCGCCGCGAGCTCGGCCACCTGGTCGGCGACGTCGCGCGCGCCGCCGCCAGCGTCGATCAGCCATTGCTGGTCACCGTGATGGGCGAGTTCTCGAGCGGCAAGTCGTCCGTGGTGAACGCGTTCATCGGCGCCGACGTCGCGCCGACCGGGATCACGCCGACCACCGCCACGATCAACGTCGTGCGCTACGGCCGCGAGCGCGGCGGCCGGATCGTCTCCGGCGACGGCGGAACGGTCGAGCTCGGCTGGGATGCCTTGATGACGCAGCTGCGCGGCCTCACCCCGGCGCAGGCGCGCGCGATCGATCGCGTCGAGATCCTCGTGCCGCTGCCCCAGCTCGAGAAGATCAACATCGTCGACACGCCCGGCCTCAACTCGATCCTGCCCGAGCACGAGGCCACCGCGCGGGCGTTCATCGCGCGCGCCGATGCCGTGGTCTGGGTGTTCACCGCGTCGCAGGGCGGCAAGGCGAGCGAGAAGGCCGCGCTGCGCGCGATCCGCGACGAAGGCAAGCGCGTGCTCGGCGTGCTCAACAAGGCCGACCAGCTCACCGCCAGCGAGCGCGACGAGGTCGTGACGTTCATCTCCGGCGAGCTCGGCGAGCTGGTCGAGCTCGTCGTGCCGGTCTCGGCGCGCCAGGCGCTGCCCAGCGCCGGCGCGGAGGGTAACTGGCACGCGCTGGTCGACGCGCTCGAGCAGCGGTTCTTCCAGCAAGCGCGCCAGCTCAAGCGCGACGCCTGCGCGCGGACCCTGCGCGCGGTGATCGGCGAGGCGCGCGGCTCGCTCGAGCGCAAGCGCGGCCATGCCGCCGCCGCCGCGGACGCCGCCCACACCGGCCGCGACCAGCTGCTCGCCGCGGCGCGCGAGCTCGCCGACGAGCTCGTGCTCGCCGAGCGCAAGGCGCTGTCCGAGGCGACCGCGACGCTGTATCGCCGGGCCGCGCGCGAGGTGCTCGACCTGGTGCGGCCGCGCCGCCTGCCGTTCGGCGCCAACACCGCGACCGCGGCCGACCGCGACTACTTGATCGCGCTGCTCGGCTCGGGGTTCGAGGCCGCGCTCGACGGCGGCCGCAAGCGCGTCGCGGCCGAGCTGTCGCGGCGCGCGCAGCTCGTCGAGCCGGCGGAGCGCGCGATCGCGGCGGCGCTCGGCGTCGACGTGGTCGGCGACCTCGATCGGGTCGCGAGCGATCGCATCGAGGTCGCACTGACCCGCGTGTTCGATCGCACGCGCGCGTACCTGCGCGGCTACCTCGACGGCGGCTACGTCGAGAGCTTCTTCCGCAACGATCTGCCCAAGCTCGAGCTCGGCGAGGACGCGATCTATCACGCGCTCTACCGGTCCGCGCCGGATGTCGACCGCGAGCTCGGCGATCCGCTCGCGCGCGCCGCGACCGACGCCCTGTCGGCGCTGGCCCGCCGGCTCGCCCACTGGGGTGAGGTCGTGGACGTCCAGCTGTTCGATCTCGAAGTCGGCCTGGGCCGCGCGCTCGAGCTGGTCGCGGCTCGGCTATGATGTCGGACGGGTCGACTAGCCTCGCCCGCATCATGGCCAAGCGCGCACGCACCTCGCCGATCCCCAACCGGCTCACGCTCGGCATCGACGAAGCCGGGCGCGGCCCCGCGATCGGCCCGATGGTGATCGCCGCGGTCGCGCTCGACTCGCGCAACGCCGCCGCGCTCACCCGCAAGGGCCTGCGCGACTCCAAGGCCTACGGCGCGGGCGACGACGCTCACGCGATTCGCAGCGAGCTGGCGGTCGAGATCCGCCGGCGCGCGGTGTTCGTCATGGCGATCGAGGTCGAGCATCACGAGATCGACTCGCGGGTCGCCCGCAACGAGCTCAACGTGCTCGAGCGCGAGCTCGCGACCCGGCTGATCGATGCCGCGCCGAGCTGCGACAAGATCATCGCGGACGGCAAGCGCATGTTCCAGGCGCTCGCGCTGCGTTTCGAGCAGTTCATCTCGGTCGATCACGCCGAGGAACATCACGCGTCGGTGGCGGCGGCGTCGGTCGTCGCCAAGGTCGCGCGCGACGAGCGCTGGGGCGCGATCCGCAGGCGCTACGAGCCCGAGCTCGGCCCGATCGCGGGCGGCGGGTACGCCAACGCGGCCACCCGCAGGTGGCTGCGCGCATACGCCGAGCGCTATCGCCGCTTGCCCGACGAGGCGCGTCGGACCTGGCCGTATCCGTACATCGCCGACCTGATCGGCGACGTCCGCCCGCCCGGCCCGCAGGTCGAGCTGTTCTAGCGCACGAACGGAATCGCGAGCGGATAGCGCACCGGCTTGCCATCGTTCGCACGGATCGCCGCGCGAATGGTCAGCGCGAGCCATGCGACAAAGATCGCCAGCATGACCAGGATCAGGAGGATCACCTCGCTCTCGGCGAACATCAGTCCGATCGCCGCGACCACCGCGAGGAGCTCGATCCCGAGCACGGTCAGGTTGAAGTTGAGCGCCGCCGCGGCGTGCTGGCGGACAAACGGCACGTCCTTCTTGAGCAGGTAGATCACGAGCGGCCCGATCCATCCGGCACCACCGACGACAACGCCGAGCAACGCCGTGACGTGCGCGATCATTCCCCACTTGCGTTGCTCGAGCTCGGTCATGGCCACCAAGCTAACGACGCGACACCGGCGTGCAACTTCGCTACTTACGGCGCCGCTTTCGCCAGGTCCTTGTACTCGTCGAGCTCGAGCCGCAGCTTCTCGAGCGCGTAGCGCATCCGGCTCTTCACCGTGTTCTCGGGCACGCCGACGACGTCCGCGATCTGCTTGAACGGCATGTCGAGGAACTCGCGCATCAGAAAGACCTCGCGCTGTTCCTCGGACAGCGCGGCGATCGCGCGCTGCATCTGCTCGTGCAGCTGTTTGTTCACGCTCTTTCGATCGCTGGCCATCTCGTTGCTCGGGATGACGTCGAGCAACGTGCCGCTCTCCTCGTTCGCATCCATCGGCGCGTCGAGCGAGGCGTGCTTGCGGTGCTTGCGTCTCCTGGTCTGGTCAACGCACAGGTTCCGCGCGATGGTGTAAAGCCAGGTCGTGAACTTGGCCTGCCGCTTGTACGCCTCCGCGCCGCGGATGACGCGCATGAAGGCTTCTTGCAGCAGATCCTCCGAGGTCTCGCGATCGCCGACGAAGCGAAGGATGAAGTTGTAGACCGGCTTGCGGTGCCGAGACAGCAAGACCTCGAAGGCGCGAACCTCGCCCTTCTGGTACATGACCATCAGGTCTTCGTCGGCTTGGTCGTTGAACATCGCGGTCTTACAACCCGAGCCACACTAACACGAAGGATAACGCCCAATGAGTAGACCCCTTACGGGGTCTGACACGTTGGACAGAAATACGTTGCCCGTCCTTGGAGGACGATGCGACGGATCCTCGTCCCGCAGCGACTACATGGCTCGCCCGCACGTCCGTACACCCACAGATAATCGGCATTCTCGCCTTCGGTCCCAGCCGCGTCGACGAAGTCGCGCAGGCTGGTGCCGCCGTGATCGAGCGCGTGACGCAGCACCTCGTGGATCGCGTCGGCGAGCCGCGCGGCCTGCGCGGCGGTGAGCTTGTTCGAGCGCGTGGTCGGCCGCAGCTTCGCGCGCCACAGCGCCTCCGACGCGTAGATGTTGCCGACGCCGGCGAGCACGCGTTGATCGAGGACGAACGCCTTGAGCGTGGTGGTGCGCGCGCGCGCGCGACGATGCAGCGCCGCGACGTCGATGCCGTGGGTCAGCGGATCGGGCCCGAGCTCGGCGAGCGCCGGATGCTCGCGCTCGCGCTCGCGCTCGATCACGTCGAGCTGTCCGAACCGGCGCGCGTCGACGAAGCGCAGCGAGCGTCCGTCGCGTAGCTCGAGCACCAGATGCGTGTGCTTGGCGCGCGGCGCCGCCGGCGCGGCGATCAGCAGCCGGCCGGTCATGCCGAGATGGACGAGCAGCGTGCGGTCGCGATCGAGGTCCACCAGCAGGTACTTGCCGTGCCGGCGAACGCCGGTGATCGTCGCGCCGACCAGCGCGCGCAGCTTCTTGCGCGGCGGCTTGCGATGCACGTGCAGGCCCATGCCGCTGTCCCACGCGCTCGCGACGACCGCGCCGATCGCCGGCGCGAGCGTCCGCCGTACGGTCTCGACCTCCGGAAGCTCGGGCACGTCGGGGGAATTACCACATGCGCGGCGAGCCCGTTCGTGCTGTGATGAGCGCCATGACGATGAACATGAATGCGCCGTTCGCAGCGACGGCCGGCCCGGTGTGCCCGCGCTGCCAGAACGTCGGCGCGACCAAGCCGGGGTTCACGTGGTGGGGGGGCGTGCTCGGTCCGAAGATCATCGACCACGTCAAGTGCAACCGCTGTGGCCATTCGTTCAACCCGAGCACCGGGAAGCCGATCACCGGCGCGATCGTCATCTACAGCGTGATCGTCGGCGTCCTCGCGCTCATCCTGATCGCCGCGCTCGCGCACTAACCCGCGGGCAGCTCCGCCGCGAGCCGCGCGAAGTCCGCGATGTCGAGCGTCTCGCCGCGCCGCCCGCCGTCCAGCTCCGCCGCCGCGAGCGCACGATCGACCGCCGCGTCCGGCCAGCGCGCGCGCAGCGCGTTGCGCAGGGTCTTGCGACGCTGCCCGAACGCGGCGTGCACGACCGCGGCATAGTGCGCGTGATCCGCGATCGCCGCGCGCGGCGCGGCCAGCGGGACCAGCTTGATCACGGTCGAGTCGATCTTCGGCGGCGGCACGAACGACCCCGCCGCGACCTTCACGACCGTCGTGATCTCGGCGTAGGTGCGGAGCAGCACGCCGATCGCTCCGTAGTCCTTGCCTCCGGGACGCGCGACGATCCGATCGGCCATCTCCTTCTGGATCATGAACACCGCGCGCGCGATCACGTCGCGCGCATCGATCACGCGGAACAGCAGCTGCGACGCGATGTGATACGGCAGGTTGCCGCACACCGTGATCGGGTCGCCGTGCCACTTCGCGACCATCCGCAGGTCGTAGCGCAGCGCGTCCGCCTGTTCGATCTCGAGGTTGTCGACCGTGCCGAGCTCGGCGCGCAGCACGCGGATCATGTCGGGATCGGTCTCGAGCGCGATCACCTTGCCGGCGGTCACGCGCTCGACCAGCCGCGCGGTCAGCGTGCCGAGCCCGGCGCCGATCTCGACGATCCAGTCCTCGTCGCTGGCGACCGTGGCGTCCGCGATCGCGCGCAGCGCGCGGTCGGACACCAGGAAGTTCTGGCCGAGCGCCTTCTTCGCACGCAGGCCGTAGCGTTCGAGCAGCACGCGCGCGTCCGGGAACGGCCCGAACGCGGCCGCCGCGCTCGCGTGGCCGTTGCCGTTGTTGCCCGCGGTCACGCCGCGCTCCGCGGCAGCGGCGCGTTCGGCCGGGCCTCGAGATCGAGGCCATCGCGCTCGCCGCGCGCGAGCCGGTGATAGCCCGCCGCGGCGATCATCGCGGCGTTGTCGGTGCAGCGCGCCGGCGGTGGCACGTGGACGCGCACGTCGTCCTCCGCGCCCGCCGCGATCATCGCCGCGCGCAGCGCCGAGTTGGCCGCGACGCCGCCGCACACCTGGACGTGCGCGATGCCGAGCCGCCGCGCCTCGCGCCGGGTCTTGCGCACCAGCACCTCGACGATCGCGGCCTGGTAGCTCGCGCACAGATCGGCGAGCGGCTGATCGTCGGGTACGCCGTGCGCGCGCACGTGATGGAGCAGCGCGGTCTTGAGCCCGCTGAACGAGAAGTCGGCGCCGTGCTCGCCCGCGGTCATCGCGCGCGGGAACGCGACGGCGCGCGGGTCCCCGGTGCGCGCCAGCTTGTCGATCACCGCGCCGCCGGGATAGCCGAGGCCGAGCAGCTTGGCGCCCTTGTCGAACGCCTCGCCCGCCGCGTCGTCGCGCGTCGCGCCGAGCTCGAGCACGTCGCCGTGGCCGTTCACCCGCACGAGCGAGGTGTGGCCGCCCGACACGATCAGCGCGAGGTGCGGAAACGGCGGCGGATCCGGCTCGAGGTAGATCGCGGTGAGGTGGCCCTGGAGGTGATGCACGCCGACCAGCGGCTTGCCGGTCACCCACGCCAGCGCCTTGGCGGTCTGCACGCCGACCAGCAGCGCGCCGACCAGCCCCGGCGCGTTGGTCACGGCGATGCCGTCGATCGCGGCGAGCGAGCTGCCCGCGCGATCGAGCGCGGCCTGCACGACCGGCACGACGTTCAGGATGTGCGCGCGCGACGCGAGCTCGGGGACGACGCCGCCGTAGCGCGCGTGGACCTCGTGCTGCGACGCGACCACGTCCGAGCGCACGACCGTCCCGTCGTCGACGATCGCCGCGGCGGTCTCGTCGCACGAGCTCTCGAGCCCGAGCACGCGCATCAGTGCTGCTCTTGCATCATGTGCGCGAACGTCGCGGCCGAGCGTCCGTTCGGGTCGAGCTCGAGGTACATCTGCATCGCCTCTTTAGCATCGTCGTAGCGCTTGGCCGACCACAGGATCAGCGCGCGTTGCTCGTACGCGGGCGCGTAGTCCTTGACCAGCGCCATCGCCGCGTCGACCGAATCGAGCGCCTCGTCGATCCGATCGAGGCGCTGCAGCGCGCGGGCGCGCTCGAGCAACGTGCGCGCGGTCCGGCGCAGCTTGAGCGACGCGTCGGCGAGCTCGAGCGCCCTGGCGGCGTCGCCGTCCTCGAGCGCCGCGTGCGCCTGCTCGTACAGCGCGCGCGCCTGCGCGTTGTGATCGACGCCGCCGTCATCGGCCGTCGCGATCGCTGCGGCATCGCGCGGATGCTTCGGCACGCCGGCATCGGCCACGGTCGCGACCACCGCGGCATCGGGTGGCGCGAGGTCCTCGGCGGCGGCGTCGATCCCGAACGCGACCGGTGCAGCATCGGCATGCGCCGACGACGCGAGCTGCTGCTCGTACAGCGGCGGCCCGGCGTGCTCGGGGCTCGGCCGGCTGCAGTACA
>DATJAE010000329.1:0-27802 GCA_035516595.1 Kofleriaceae bacterium
CCCTCGACGTCGAGCTTGTAGACCAGCACCCAGATCCCGCCGATCAGGCTGAGCACGCCGAGGATGATGTGGAGCGCCGGGTTGGCGCCCGCGGCGATCGCGAGCACGATCGCGCCGATCGAGGTCATCGCGCCGAGCCGCGCCTTCTTGACCTGCGACTTCCAGTGGAGCGCGACCATCGTGCACGCGGCGTCGAACGCCGGCCGGGAGGCCTGGCCGAGCAGCGCGAGGTCGGTCGACTTCATCATCGCGGCGGTCTTGAGCGCGGCGCCGACCGGCTCGAGGAAGGTCTGCTTGCCCGCCTTGCACATGATCTCGGCGCGGTGCGGGCTGGTCCGCAGCATGTGGATGATCATCGGGCGCATCGCGGCGTACTTGAGCCGGCCGGCGGTCGGGACGAACACGATCGCGGTGATGATCAGCCCCGCGAACGCGAGCAGGTAGCTGAGTACCTCCTTCACGACGCCTCATTCTAACAGCTGTTCGAGCTGGCGCAGCGCCCACGTCCGGGGCACGGCGAGCCGCGCCGGCTTCCGGCCGCGATCGCGGGCGAGGCGCGCGAGCAGCCGGCGGGCATCCGCGGCCTTGCGGTCCGGCTTGGGCCACGCGGCGAGCGCGGCGAGCTGGTCGCGCGGCAGGCCGGCCGCGGCGCCGTCGGCGTGGAGCTGCGGCCACGAGCGCTCCCGGTAGAACCGCGCGCGGCCGAGCTCGATCAGGCGATCGCGCGTGCGCGGCGAGATCACGCGCGCGGCGGCGGCGCGCTCGAGGCCGAAGCGGAGGTTGACCAGCGCGTCGGACAGCGCGCGAAAGCCGTGCTCGGCCGGCAGGTGCGCGACCGCGACCTCGTCGTCGGCGACCAGCGCGCCGCGCGCGTAGGCGCGGTAGATCGCGCCGACCCCGATCATGCCGAACGGCGCGAGCTCGGCGGCGCGCAGCGCACCCATCGACGCCGCGCCCCACACCGCCACGCCGCGGCCGAGCGCGACCAGGATCTCCTTGTGCCACACCGCCGCCATGCGCTCGAAGTAGCCGTCGACGATCGCGATCCGCGCCGGGCGGCGGCGCAGCGCGCGCAAGACGTCGCCGACCGCGGCCGGCGGCTCGATCCGAGCCCCGGGCAGGCGCGCGCCGACCTCGGCGGCCGGCAGGGTCGGACCGACGAACACGATCGTCGTCATCCCATCGCCTCGAGGTCGGTGGCGCGGCCGGGGACGATCACCTTGACGACCGGCACGTCGAGCTCGCGATCGGTGAGATCCACGACGATCACCTCGGGCAGCGCCGCGACCAGGTGCTCGAGCGCGGCGCCGAGCGTGCGCGGCTCGTGGCGCGGCAGATCGTCGAACGCGACCGGCTCGTCGCACGGCGCGGCGAACTCCTGCCACAGCGCGCCGACCAGCTCGGGATCGGTGGCGCGCGCGTAGTCGCGCGGGAAGAAGTCGTCGCGGCCGCCCGCGATATAGGTCAGCCGGGTCTGCGCGGCCTCGGTGAGCGCGCGCGCGATCGCGATCTCCGGCACGAGGTGCGCGCCGAACCCCTGGTAGACGCCGAGCGGCCGCCACGCCGGCTCGCGCGGATCCTCGACGATCGCGCAGCCGATCGCGCACAGCGGCGCGTCGCTCGCGAGGTCCCACACGAACACGCGCGCGCCGGCCGCGGCGATCCGATCGACCAGCCCGCGGCACGCCGGATCGGCGATCGAGTCGAGCACGACCCGGCGATCGCGGCCGGTCCGCCGCCACGCCGCCTCGGCATCGCGCTCGAGCACCTCGCACAGGCCGTGGACGATCGCCTCGACGTGCACGTTGCCCGACGCCAGGCCGTTCGACGAGATGTCGAACACCATGCGGTGCGCCGTGGTGTCGAGCGTGACCGCCTGCTCCGGCACCAGCACCGGCTCGGCTCGCACCAGGTCGAACCCGGTCACCCACCGCCACGGCGCGTCGAGGTCGAGCCGGCCGCGCGGCCGCGGCAACCTCCGCACGTCGACCACGCGCTGGCGGCGGCGCAGCGCGCGATACGACCCGCGCACGCCGCCGCGCACGCGCTCGGCGCTCGCGGTCTCGAGCCCCTCCATCAGCGCCGACACCCGCGCCGCCGCCGGGGTGAGCCCCTTGCCCTGCTGGGTCGACAGCGAGCGCGCCATCGGCCGGATCGCGGCGAACACCGGGATGCCGAGCGTGTCGAGCCCGGTCAGCTCCGCGATCCGCGTGATCCCGGCGCGCCGCGCGCGCGGGCCAAACTGCTGCCAGGTGTCGTCGAGGCTGGCCGCGCGCTCGGTGCCGTCGCGCAGCCGGATCGGCGCGTCGAGCGGGTGATCGAACAAGCGCAGCACGCTTCTGCTATACATGTTCCTGGTGCGCCTGCTGTTGCTCGTCGCCGCGTTCGCCGCCGCCTGCCACCCGGGCGGCGAGTACCAGGGCGGTACCAGCATGCTGTCGGGGCTCGATCGCGGCGAGACCAACGGCCGGATGTTCGACTTCGTGTCGAACCGCTCCGAGGGCGACGACTGGAACATCCGGCTGCGCGGCACCTCGATGTACGTGTCCTACGGCGACGGCGACAAGGTGAACGATCTCGGCACGCAGAACATCACCGACAAGGAGTCGGACAAGGTGTGGGACCTGATCGACAAGGTCGACATCCCGTCGCGCGGCAAGGGCAAGAAGGACGAGGATGCCGGCTACGTCGAGCTGCGCCTGCGCGAGCCCGGCGAGGACAAGCACGACATCTATACGTGTTACATCCCGCGCGATAACGACAACATCGACGATGACGTCGCCGGCCTCATCGAGTACTTACAGAAGCTCGTAAAGAGGCACTTCAAGACCGACCCGAACTTCTGATGGCGCACGGCATCCTGATCACGCTCTCGCCCAAGCGGCTCGCCCAGATCGAGGCGGAGCCCGAGACGATCGACGACGTGCTCGAGGCGCGCCACGACACCCAGATCCCCGGGCTGCTCGACCTCGGCAAGGCGTGGGACGCGCTCGACGTCCTGCTGTCGGTGCGTGGCAAGGACGCGCTGCTCGGCGACGCGGTGCTGGCGCGCACCGGCGAGGAGCTCGACGCCGACGGCGACTGGGATCACGCGCGCGTGCTGGCGCCGGCGCGGGTCGCCGAGATCGCGACCCGGCTGGCCGCGCTGCCGCCGACCGTGGTGAGCGAGCGCTACGCGACGCTCGCCGGGATGCAGGTCCACGGCGGGCTCGGCAAGGATCCGGGCGAGATCGAGGCGCTCGAGCTGATCCTGCGCCGGCTCGTCGCGCTCTACCAGGACGCCGCGCGCCAGAAGCACTCGATGCTGGCGCTGATGATCTAGTTGGCTAGGGCAGCGCGTCGGCTTCCTTCTCGAGCGCGACCGACCAGCGCAGATAGAACAGTAGATATGGATCGGGCAGGACCACCATCTGCGCCTGGTCGTCCCACTCGAGCGCGGGGCCGAGCGGCTCGCTGACGAAGCGCGCCGCGATCTGGCCGAGCGTCGCGCACGCCCGCGCGATCTGCGCGTTGTCGGGGTGACCGCCGCCCTCGCACACGGTCTCGACCCGGCGCGCGAGCTCGCCGAGATCGATGCTGAGCAGCGGCGGCGACAGCGCGACCGCGCGCAGCACGGTGAGGTAGACGTCGCCGATCCGGCCGTCGAAGTGGACGTAGGTGCGGCGCTCGCCGGGCTTGACCCGCGGCCCGACGATCATCGCGTGGACCAGCGAGCGGAAGTCGACGGTGAGCGAGGTCAGGAACAGGATCTCCTTGCGCGCGAGCTCGTCGAGCGTGACCACGCGCGGCGGATCCGCGGTCTCGCTCGCGCCGAGGTGGTTGGACATCCACAGGCAGATCGACTGCATGAGCTGCGGCGTCCCGGCGGCCTCGGCCGCGAACATGTGGAGCGACGCGCTGTCGACCTCGAGCCCGAGCAGCGGGCAGCCGAGCTGCGGGATGCGCAGCAGGTCGCGCTGGTTCCAGAAGTCGAGATCGACCGCGAGCACGCGGCCGCGCAGCTCGGGCAGCGCGCGCACCACGTTGTCGGCGCGATGCGGCACGCTCGCGACGCAGATCCGCACGCCGCGGCTGGCCGCGTCCTTGAGCTGCTGCGCGACGTCGGACTGGATCGCCTGCGGGATGTAGTGGAAGTCGTCGATCAGCAGCGTGTACTGCGTGTTCGCGAGCTCCTGCACGACCTGGGGCAGGCCGCGGCGGTTGACCGTGGCCTGCAGGGTCTCGGCCGCGGCGGTCGCGGCGGTCTGCGACGCGCGATGGGTCGCGCCGGTGCCGGAGAACCCGAGCTGCGCCGCGTGCTCCTTGATCGACGTGTCGGTCGTGGTGTCGATCGTGCTGGTCATCGTGGCATGCGGCTCGCCCCACCAGTCGAGCACGCGTTCCCACAGCTGGTCGGGCGAGCGCACCGACGCGCCCGACACCGTGATCAGGTTGTCGCGGCCGACCACGCGCTGCACCAGCACGGTCTTGCCCGCCTTCGACGGGCCCGACAGCGACGCGATCTGATTGGACGATCGAATCCACTCGCGCAGCAGGCGCTCGTGCTGGGGCTCGTCGCGCTGGACGTAGGTGTGCGTCGGGTACGAGTTCGGCGTGAACACGTCGTGCGAGCTCAGCTTCACCACGGGTAGCGTCCGCCCTTCCAGTCGAAGAACTCGCCCGAGGTCTCGAGCGAGGCCGCGTCGATGATGCCGAGGATGCCGCGCACCGAGTCGGCCGCCGGCACCGCGGCGTTGCGCCCGCCCATGTCGGTCTGCACCCAGCCCGGGTTCACCACGATCGACACGATGCCGTCGCCGCGCAGCTCGACCGCGAGGTTCTTCGCCATCATGTTGAGCGCGGCCTTGGCCATGCGATAGCCGTAGAACCCGCCGCTGCGGTTGTCGGCGATCGAGCCGAGCCCCGAGGTGATCGCGACCAGCTTCTTGCCGGTGCCGCGCCGCACGTGGGGGAGCAGCGCGATCGCGACGCGCAACGGGCCGAGCGCGTCGACCTGGTAGGTGCGCACCGCATCGGCGAAGTCGAGGTCGCGCAGGCTCTGGTGCGAGCCGCCGCTGATCCCGGCGTTGTTGACGACCAGGTCGATCGCGGCGTCGCCGAGCTCGGCCGCGAACGCGCGCACGCTCGCGTCGTCCGACACGTCGCAGCGGTGAACGCGCAGCTCGGGGCCGGCCAGCGCGCGCAGCTCGGCGGCGTCCTCGGGCCGTCGACATGCCGCGTCGACCGTGTCGCCCCGCGCGCGCAGCTGGCGCACCAGCTCGAGGCCGATCCCGCGGTTGGCTCCGGTCACTAGCGCTCGCATGTGGCGACCTTACCCGATGTCGCGCGCGCACGCGCGGCGGCGGGCGGCGTGGCGCACGCGCACGCGGAGCCGACGCGATCGCGCACGATCTCGCGGTACGGCGCTTGCTGGTTCACGCGTCGTGGCATGGAACCGCACCCTCGAGCTGCTCGATCCGCGCGATCCGCGGGTCGAGTCGACCTGGCGCGAGCTCGAGCGCGCCGCCCACCCTTCGTACTTCCAATCGTGGCCGTGGGTGGCGAACTGGCTTTCGGTGCTGCCGGTCGATCGCACGCCGCGGGTCGGCGTGCTGCGCGAGCACGACCTCCCGGTCGCGGCGTTCCTACTCGGCCACCGCCGGCTGCGCCGCCACGGCCTGCTCACCAGCGACGCGTGGTACTTCAACGCGAGCGGCTGGACGCGCCACGACGAGCGCTGCGCGCTGCACAACGGCCTGCTCGCGGCGACGGGCGCGCGGCGCTCGCTCGCCGAGCTGATCGCGCTGCTCCCGGCGGGCTGGGACGAGCTGTACCTGCCGGCGGTCGATCGCTACGCGTTCGACGATCTCGGCGGCCCGCGGGCGCGGCGCGCCGGCTACGAGGTCGCGATCGATCGCGAGGAGGCCGCGCCGTTCGTCGATCTCGACGCGGTGCGCGCGGTCGGCTACGGCGAGCTGATCGGGCCGAGCGCGCGGGCCCAGCTGCGCCGCGCGCGCGAGCTGGCGGGCGAGGTCTCGCTCGAGGTCGCGCACGACGCGCACCACGCGCTCGATATCTACGGCGAGCTGCTCCGGCTGCACGCGCGCTGGCACGTGTCGCGCGGCACGCGCGGCGCGTTCGCCGATCCGTGGTTCGAGCAGCTGCACCGCCGCCTCATCGTCGCGCGCGCGGCGCACGGCGACGTCCAGCTGGTCCGCGTGCGCGCGCGGGGCGAGACGCTCGGCTGCCTGTACAACCTGGTCGCGCGCGATCGCGTGACGTTCTACCGCGCCGCGCTCGCGACGTTCGATCCCGCGCGCTGGCGGCCCGACCTGGTGTGCCACGCCGCGGCGATCGAGCACGCCGCGCGGGCGGGCCACGCGATCTACGACCTGGTGGGCAGCCGGCTCGAGGACCGCCGGCCGCTCGCGACCGGGGCGCATCGCCTGGTCTGGCTGCGGGTACATCGCGCCGCGCTGCGCTTCACCGTCGAGGACGCGCTGCGGCGGGCGCGCGACGCGCTGGCCGCGACGCCGGCCCGCCGCGCGCTCGGCACCGGCTAGGAAGCCGCGCTAGCCCTTCGGCAGGATCGCGGTCCGGTTGTTGCGGCCGGCCGGCACCCAGTTGACGGCGGTCTTGCCCGGGTAGCGCGTCGCACGGATCGCGGCCTGGGTCTCGGGCGCGAGCAGGAACTGCTCGAACGCCGCCGCGCCGTCGCGGTTGACCCGCCGGCTGCCCGCCGGCTTCACCACGACCGAGACCAGCATGCGCTGGAGCAGCGGATCGGCGAGCACGAGCGGTTCGAGCGCGAGCGGCGTGGTCCGGCCGAGCTCGAGGAACGGGGTCAGCCCCCACAGCACGTACGCGCCGAGCCGCGACGCCAGCTCGATCGCGGCGTCCTTCGACGCGCCCGCGTCGAGCCACCAGCCCGCGCGATCGGGGCGGCCGGCGCCGTGCCACAGGATCGAGCTCAGGTAGCGCACGCCGTCGAGGTCGTTGACCACGAGCTTGCTGCGGGTCGCGGCGATCCGCGACAGCGCGACGCACGCGTCGTCGAGCCCGCGCACGCCCGCGGGATCGGCCGGCGGGCCGAGCAGCGCCATCTGGTTCGAGAAGATCGTGCGCGGCCACTCGCCGAGCCCGGCCAGCACGAACCCCTCGGCGTCCTTGTGGCCGTAGTGCGAGATCACGAGGTCGGCGTCGCCGCGGCGTGCGAGGTCGTACACCCGCTCGCCGGTGGTGACGCGCACGCGCAGCGGCGAGCCGCGCTCGAACCGCCCGGTCAGCGCCGGCAGGAGGCCGCCGTCGACCGCGGTCTTGACGCTCGCGACGCGCACCACGCCCGGCTCGGCGGGTGGCGCGACCGGCTCGGGCTCGCCAGCCGTGCCGCCGTGCGAGCACGCGGCGAGCCCGACCGCGGCGGCGCCGGCGACGAACTCTCTGCGATCGATGCCCACGACCGATGATCGCGCGTCGCCGGGCCGCCGTCGAGCGGGTCGTGACCGGCCGATTGCAGGCAGGTGCCAGCGCGCGGGCTCGCCCCTCCGGTGGCAGGGCCGGCCCGCGCCGAGTGGCTCGAACCGCTGGCGAATTCGCGCCGCGTCGCGCGCTGGCGACACCCGCTCGGGGGGCAAACACCCAGGCGGTGCGCAGCTCGAGCTGCCGGCTGCCGCGCCGGTGTAACTAGTCAGCCGCCGCGGTTTCGGGCTAGGCTCGTCGCGATGCTGCGGGCACTCTCGATCGCGCTGGTGGGCCTGGCCGTCGCCGCGGCCGCGAATTGCGGCGGCTCGTCGAGCCCGAACCACACCGACGGCGGCACCAAGAAGGACGGCAGCGGCAAGCCGGTCGACGCACCGCCCGACGTCGGCAGCTACGATTTCGGCTGCGCCGGCAGCGCGGCGTGCACGCTCGACAAGGTGTGCTGCACGATGCCCAACGGCAGCGCGACCACGTTCGGCTGCGAGGCGCCCGCGAGCTGCCCGACCGGCGATCAGATCACGTGCGACGGACCCAGCGAATGCAGTGGCTCGACCCCGGTGTGCTGCGGCGTCGACGTGCCCGACGGCACCGGAACCGCCCCCAACTGCGGGCTGACCTCGCTCGGCACGTCGTGCTCGAGCGCCGCCAACTGCGCGACCCACCTGTCGAACAATTGCACCGACACGACCAAGGTCCAGCTGTGTCACACGTCGACCGACTGCACCGACTCGACCGACAACAAGTGCTGCACGTTCACCTCGGGCGCGGCGTCGCTCACGTTCTGCATCGACTCGTTGACCGCGCAGCTCGGCCACGGCGTCTGTCACTGAAGCGACAGCGCGGACAGCTGCGCGTCCCAGCCGTTGCCGGCGAGGTCCTGCGAGTACGAGCGGACGAGCCCGGCGCCGCGGCAGTACGTCATGTACGCGGTGTAGCTGACCTGCTGCACGGCCGTCCAGCAGTCGCTGTACGTGCCGGCGGGCACGCTGACCGAGCTCTCGCGCTTCCACGCGTAGCTGGTGTTGAAGTACGTCCAGGTGTGGCCGTCGACCAGCATCGGATCGACGAGCGTCAGCCAGCTGCCGCTGTAATAGAAGTCGACCTCGTCGCCGCCCGGGGTCGCGTAGTCGTACGTTCCGGAGATCCCGGTGCAGAAGTCGGTCATCTGGAACGCCGCGCGGCCACCCACCGGGTTGGCCGAGACCACCTGCTGCATGTACGTCCCGGCGTCGCACACCGAGCCCGCCCCGACCGCCGCGACGGTGAACGTCCAGGAGTTGCCGACCGCGATCGGATAGAGCGCCGCGCTGCCGCTGCCGCTGCCGCTGTCCTTGCCCTTGTCGCCGCCATCCGGCGAGGTGGTGGACGACGGCGAGCCGCCGCACGCGGCGGCGAGCGAGATCACGACGGCGAGGCGCAGCATCACCGGATCGAGCCGCGAGCCGGCGCGCGGTCGCGCGAAATCGTCAGGGCGCGAGGATCGCGGCGCTCTGGGCGCCGAGCGTGACCGTGATCGCGTTGTTCGTGACCGGGACGTCGGGACCGCCGAGGTGATCGTGCAGCGTCGTGCCGCTCGGCAGGCCGAGCGACGCCGGCAAGCTCGCGGTGACCGTGGTCGGCGTCGCGAGGCGCGAGATCGCGACCAGCGCGACGTCGCCCGAGGTGTCCTGGCGCGCGAAGATCAGCACGTTCTCGTCGGTGTTGTAGACCGAGACGTAGGCGCCGCGGCGCAACGCAGGCAGCGCGCGGCGCGCCGTGCCGACCGCGCGAGCCCACGCCAGCGTCGCGTTCTCGTCGGCCGACAGCGCGCCCGAGTCGCCGCGCCAGTCGACGCGGTTGTTGGGATCGACGCCGCCGATCTCGCCGTACTCGTCGCCGTAGTACAGCATCGGCGCGCCGGGCAGCGTCATCAGCCAGGTCAGCGCGAGCCGGTGCTCGGCATAGACCGACGACGGCGGGATCGCGGTCGCGATGTCGGTCCACTGGTTGTACGGCTGGCTCTGGTCGAGCGACGAGTTGCCGTCGTAGGTCGCGATCGTGATGAACCGCGCGGTGTCCTCGCTGCCGATGTACGGGCTCATGATCGCACCCGCGGGATACTGGATCTGGCTCTCGTTGACCCAGTAGTCGGCGTGGATCATGCCGCGCGCGGTGGTCGCGAACACGTTCATCGGGACCGCGTAGTACAGGACGAAGTCGAACTGGCCGTTCAGCCCGTCCGGATCGATGTACTGGCTGATCAGTTGATACTGCGACAGGTTGTCGTTCAGGTTGTCGCCGTTCCAGCCCATCGCGGTCTCGCCGGTCATGAACACCGGCGTGCCCGATGCCTCGAACTCGCCGCGCACCGCCGACACCATGTTGATCACCGCGATGTCGGGCACCTGCTTGACCGCGTCCATGCGGAAGCCGTCGAGATCGAACGTGTCGAGCCACCAGATCGCGTCGGCCTCCTGCTGGGCATCCCCGTCGGTGCTCGTCCAGTTCACGTTGGGCAGGTAGGTCGTGAACAGGCAGTCGAGGCGGTGCACCGTCCAGTCGCAGTTGTTGGTGCCGCAGATGCAACCGGTGGTGTTGAACCAGTCGGGATGCGCCGCGAGGTACTCGTGCTCCTGGTGGACATGCTGGATCACGAGATCCTGGATCACGCGGATGCCGTGCGCGTGCGCCGCGGTGACCAGCGCGTGCAGGTCGTCGGCGGTGCCGAACCGCGGATCGACCGCGCGCGCCTTGGTCGGCCAGTAGCCGTGAAACCCGCTGACCATGTGGACGTTGTCCGACGCGACCCACGCGTCGTACGGGTTGGTGTTGAACGGCGACAGCCACAGCACCGTGATGCCGAGCTTGTCGAACGTGCCGTCGTTGATCTTCGCGGTGACGCCGGCGAAGTCGCCGCCGTGATAGTCCTCGCGCGGGTCGACCGTGACGGTGTTGCCGTTGCCATCCTTGGTGATCGGCGGCGGATCGTTCGACGGATCGCCGTCCTTGAAGCGATCGGTCATCACCATGTAGACGAGCGCGTCTTGCCACACGAAGTGGTCGGCCTCGATCCAGTAGACCAGGCGCAGCGGCTCGGCGGGCGCCTGCCCGGCCTGGTCCTTGGCGGTGACGAACACGGTGTACTTGCCGTCGGGCAGACCCGGCGCGTCGAGCGCGATGGTCGAGCCGCTGACCGTGACGCCGGTGACCGGCGTGGTCGCGCCGTCCTTGCGCAGCGTGACCTGCACGCTCGCCGGATCGAGCGCGGGCGCGCCGAGCCCGGGCGTGAACGTCACGCTCGCCGCGATGTCGCCCTGCCCCGCGCTCGGCCGGGTCGCGGCGCCCGATGCCAGCGACAGCGTCGGCAGCGAGCACACCGGCACCTGGACCGCCGAGTTCGCGATCCCGCCCTCGTACTTCTGCCAGCGCTCGGCCGGATCGAGGATCCAGTTGCCGTCGACGATCAGCTTGTAGGCGACCAGGCCGGGCGTCACGACCACGCTCGCGCTGTACGCGCCGGTCCCGTCGGGCGTCATCGGCGTCCCGGGGTCGGCAAAGCCGTTCCAGTCGCCGGTGACCTGCACGCTGGTCGGCGTGGTCCCCGCCGGCGGCGTGTAGCGGAACGTCGTCGTGCACGGCATCGGCGTCACGGACACCGAGCCGTCGCTGCCGCTGCCGCCGTCCGGGTTGTCGTGGTGCGCGCTCGGCGGATGACAGGCTGCCAGGACGAGGACGGCGATCCAGCGCATCACGGCGCCGGCAACCTAGCAGAGCCGCCCGCCGCTCCAAAGCACAACGTTCGTGCGGGGTAGAACGCTACATCAACGGGATCACGCCGCTGCCGCCACGCGTCCACCTCGTCGATCGAACACGAGCACGCCGAGGAAGTCGCCGTACGCCACGTGCGCCGGCACCGCGTCGCTGCCGACGCAGATCGTGTGCGCGTTGCCGGGACTGCCGTCGTCTTCGGTTCCGGATCGCACGCGCGCGGTCCAGCTTTCTTGAATCTAATTTTCCCGCGAGGTTGCCGCGTTTCTCGACACCTCTGCGGGCACGTCGCTTGCTGCACGCGAGGCGATGCGGCTCCCCGCGGCTTCTCTCGCCCTGCTCGGCGGCTGCTGCTGCCTGATGGATTCGACGCCGCTGGTCGGGCAGAAGTACTCGATCGCGTGGGGACCGCTGACCGTGCCGGCCGGCACCGACGCCACCCAGTGCGTGGTGCTCCAGCTGTCCAACGCCGACGAGATCTACGTCCACCAGCTTCACGTCACCGGCGCGCACCACATGATCGTCTACCGGGACGACGTCGATCAGACCGAGTCGGCCACGCCGAGCGATTGCACGCCGTTCTCCGGCGCGCTCGATCCCAGCGGCATGGTCGCGCCGCTGATGGTGACGTCCCACCACGACGACGAGCTGACCTTGCCCGACGGCGTGGCCTACCGGTTCGCGCCGCATCAGATGATCCGGATCGAGCTCCACTACATCAACAGCGGCGATAGCCCGACCCAGGAGAGCGCGACCGCCGAGTTCTACGCGGTCGACAAGTCGACCATCCACGACGAGGCCGGGGTCATGTTGATCGGCACGCCCGACGTCGCGCTGCCGCCCAACGCGATCGCGACGGTCGACCAGGCGTTCGTGCCGAGCCAGGCCGATCCGGATCTGGTCGACGCCAGCGTGTTCGCGGCCGCCGGCTTCACCCATCAGTACGGCACGGCGGTCGAGGTCAGCGGGATGGGCCAGCGCGCGCCGATCTACGCGCCGCAGTCGTTCGAGTGGAACGCGCCGAGCGTGACGACGATCGATCCGCCGCTCGCGGTGGCCGCCGACCAGAGCTTCGACGTCGCGTGCAGCTACTACAACAGCACGGCCGGCGCGATCGGGTTCGGCAGCTCGCCGGCCGACGAGGTCTGCTTCTTCTGGGCCTACTACTTCCCGGCCACCACCGCGCGGGTGTGCGTGCACGACGCGGCCGCGGGCGACGTGTGCTGCCCGGGCGGCGCGCCGCTGTGCGCGCAGATCCTTCAGTGATGGTCGTCCGGATGGTCCTGGTGATGCTCGTCGGGGTGCCAGTCGCGATGATCCGGATGGTCCCAGTAGTGCTCGTAGCCCCGGTCGGCGTGGCAGTAGTGGCCGTCCCACGACTCGTGCTCGCGACAGTCACGATGTTCGCGGAAGCAGCCAGTGACGAGCGAGGCGAGGACGAGGACCGGGGCGAGCCTGGACATGGCGTGAGCTAAGCACGCTCGCATCGCCGCCCCACGCGGCTTCACAGTTCGTTACGATGTGCGCATGCGCACGGTCGCCGCGCTCGCCGCGCTGGTCCTCGCGATCGCGATCGCCTGGCCGACGGCACCGGTGCTGCCGCGCGTGCTCGACGAGCCGCCCCCGGTGCTCGCGCCTGCGGTCGCCGCTCCGCCGCGCTCGATCCCCGAGCTGCGCGCGCGGATCGCCGCCGTGCTCGATCGCGAGCACGTCCCGGGCGTCGGCATCGCGATGGTCGAGCGCGACCGACCGATCTGGATCGGCGGCGTCGGGGTCGCGGACCTCGAGACCCGCGCGCCGGTCGGTCCCGATACCGTGTTCCGCGTCGCGTCGGTCACCAAGATGCTGGTCGGGATCGGCGTGATGCGCCTGGTCGAGCAAGGCAGGCTCTCGCTCGACGCGCCGCTGCGCTTGCCCGGCGTGGCGATCGACAACGCGTGGGACGCCGAGGCGCCGGTCACGCTCGCCGAGGTGCTCGAGCACACCGCGGGGCTCGACGACATGCACTTCAACGAGGTGTTCAGCGACGACGACGCGATGACCCCCGAGCGCGCGCTCGCGATCAACCCGCGCTCGCGTGTCGTGCGCTGGCGGCCGGGCACGCGGATGTCGTACTCCAACGTCGGCTACACGCTGGCCGGGCGCGCGATCGAGCTCGCCACCGGCGAGCCGTTCGACGCGTACCTGCGCCGCGAGGTGCTGCGCCCGCTCGGCATGGCCGACGCCGACTTCCGCCGCACGCCGGCGCTCGCCAGCCGGCTCGCCACCGGCTACGACGTCGTCGGGCGCCCGGTGCCATTCTGGCCGATCGCCCATCGCCCGGCCGGCGCGCTGCTCGCGTCGCCGACCGACCTCGCCAGGCTCGTGCAGTGGTTCCTGCGCCGCGACGGGACGATCGTCTCGCCGACGGGCATCGCGCGGATCGAGCGCACCGGCACGCTGCCCTACCCCGCGACCGACGTCGACTACGGCCTGGGCAACGGCGGCGACGTCAGCCTGCCGGTGCGCGGCCGCGGTCACGACGGCGGCCTGCCCGGCTTCCTCAGCGAGGTGCGCTACTTCCCCGAGCTCGGCACCGGCTACGCGATCCTGCTCGACGCGACCTACTCGTTCCGGGCGATGCTCGACATTCGCGCGCAGGTGTTCGCGTATCTGACGCGCGATCGCGCACCCGCGGCGCCGGCGGCGGCGCCGGCATCCGAGCCGCCCGGTGCCGCGTTCTTCGCGTTCGCCAGCCCGCGCCACGAGCTGACCGGCTTCCTCGAGCACGCGCTGATCGGCTTCCGCACCGCGCCGGCGGGCGATCGCGTGAAAGTCGACGCGCTGGTCGGGAGCGCGTCGGCCGAGCTCGTGCCGACCGGCGATGGCGGCTATCGCCTGCCGCACGAGAGCGGCAGCTCGGTCCGGTTCACCCGCGATCGCGATGGCGCGCCGGTGATGCTGCTGCACACGATGTACTTCGAGGCCGAATCATACGGCGTCGCGCGCGCCCGGGCGCTCGCGCTGGTCGTCGTGGTCATCCTGATCGACGTGTTCCCGCTGTGGGCGCTGGCGGTCGTCGTGATCGCGGCGGTGCGGCGGCGCCGGGTGGCCGCGCCGGGCCTCCTGATGTGGCCGGCCCTGGCCAGCGCGTGCATGGGCGCGGTGCCGCGGCTGCTAGGCGCGGCGGCGATCCGGGGCGAGCTCGGCATCGCGTGTCCGCTGACCATCGCGCTGTGCGCGGCGACGATCGTGTTCGGCGTCGCCGCGGTCGCCGGCGCGCTGTCCGCGCTGCGCTGGTCGCTGCGCCGCGATCGACCGGGGTGGGCGAGCCGCATGGTGCCGAGCCTCGCGGCGCTCGCCGCGCTCGGCCTCGCGCTGTGGTTCGGCGCGCACGGCTGGATCGGCCTCCGGACCTGGGCGTGGTGATCACTCGACGCGCGTCTGATCGGTGATCCAGTTGACCTCCCAGGTCTTGCCGCCGTCGGTCGAGAACGACTGCTCGAAGTGCGCCGACTTCGGCGTGATCTTCGACCACACGAAGCGCACAAGCACGGTGCGGCCCTCCCACGGCTCCATGTCGTAGAACTCGCCGCGATCGCCGGAGAACGATCCGATCGTCGGCGTGTCGAAGTGGCCGTCGTGCTGGTTGGCCCAGTTGAGGCTCCACTCGTGCGTGGTCGGCGAGTACAGCCGCACGGTCATGCCCTCGATCCGCCCGCCGATCGGTGAGTCGACCTCGAACTCCTCGACCTGCGACTTGCCGCCCCACAGCGGGCGGGTCACCGACGTGCCGTCGAACTCGATCCACTCGTGCGAGCCGACCAGCCGCGCCTTGAGGCGCTTCAGGTGGATCTTCCACGTCCCGACCTCGAAATCGAAGTCGTGCTGGCCGTCGCGCGGCGTGGCATCCGCGGCGGCCGCGCTCACCAGCAGCGCGAACAAGACGAGCTTGGTCATGGCCAGACGCTAGCGCTCGCGGTGGTCTCGGAAAATGACCATTCGCCACGCTTTCTGCTAGACCATTATTCGTGCGATGAAGCGCCCGCCCGATGGCCTCGGCCCGATCGTCCCGCTCGATCGCCGGCTCGCCAGGCCGCTGCACCGCCAGCTCTACGACGGCTATCGCGAGGCGATCCTCGACGGCCGCCTGCGCCCGGGCCAGCGCCTGCCCTCGACCCGCAGCCTGGCGCGCGACCTCCGGATCTCGCGCATGCCGGTCGTGCTCGCGTTCGAGCAGCTGGTCGCGGAGGGCTACGTCGAGAGCCGGGTCGGCGCCGGCAGCTACGTGTCGGCGCTCCACGCCGGCAGCGCGCCCCCGGCCGCCGCGCCGCCGCGCCCCGGCCGCCGCCGCCTGCCGCGCGCCGCGCTGCCCGAGCTCGCCGAGCCGTGGCTCGACAGCTGGGGACCACTGCGGGTCGGCCAGCTCGGACTCGAGCAGTTCCCGGCCGACGTGTGGGGCCGGCTGGTCGCGCGCCGCTCGCGCGTCTTGCCGCGCCGCCAGCTGATGTACGGCGACGCGATGGGCTACCCGCCGCTGCGCGAGGTGCTCGCCGATCACCTGCGCACCGTGCGCTCGGTGCGCTGCACCGCCGACCAGATCATGATCGTGAGCGGCTCGCAGCAGGCGCTCGCGCTCGCCGGCCGCGCGCTGCTCGCGCCGGGCGATCCGGTGTGGATCGAGGAGCCCGGCTTTCCGGGCGCGCGCGACGCGCTGATCCTCGCGGGCGCGCGGCCGGTCGCGGTGCCCACCGACGCGGACGGCCTCGACGTGGCGGCCGGCATCGCGCGCTGCGATCGCGCGCGCGCGGTCTACGTCACGCCGTCTCACCAGTATCCGCTCGGCTCGATCATGAGCGCGCCGCGCAGGCTGCAGCTGCTCGACTGGGCGCGCCGCCGTGGCGCGTGGCTGATCGAGGACGACTACGACAGCGAGTATCGCTACGACAACCAGCCGATCGCGTCGCTGCAGGGCCTCGACGACGATCGCCGCGTGATCTACGTCGGCACGTTCAGCAAGGTCATGTTCCCGGCGCTGCGCGTCGGCTACGCCGTGCTGCCGCTCGATCTGGTCACGCGGTTTCGCCGGGTGCGCGGTGCGCTGGATAACTTCCCCGCGCCGCTCTATCAGGCCGCGCTCTACGACTTCATCCGCGCCGGGCACTTCGCGCGCCACATCCGGCGCATGCGCGGGATCTATGCCGAGCGCCGCGCGCTCCTGGTCGCGACGATCGAGCGCGAGCTGCCGGAGGTCACGATCGTCGGCGACCGCGCCGGCTTGCACCTGGTGATCGTGCTGCCGCGCGGGCTCGACGACCGCGCGATCGCCACCCGCGCCGCGCGCCGCGGGCTGTCGGTGATCCCGCTGTCGTCGTGCTTCGCCGGAGCACGCGCGCGCTCGGGCCTGCTGCTCGGCTACGGCGCGACCGACGCGACCGCGATCCCCGACGCGGTGCGCCGGCTCGCCGCGATCGTTCGCGAATGATCAGTCGCCGCCGAGCTCGGCGTAGATCGGCGACATCGCGAGCGCGCCTGCCACGCCGGTCACGCTCTGCTCCGGGTACAGCACCGAGCTCGAGGTCGCCTGGACCTGGTTGTCGCTGGTCGCGTCGAGCACGAACCCGACGCCCTCCGCGTCGGTCCGGGTCGCGGTCCTGTCGATCACGCCGTTCGCGGTGTATGCGACCGTCCCGGTGAGCGCGGTGAACGTCGCGCCCATCACCGGGCCGCCGTAGATGTCGTCCGCGATCAGCTCGAGCATCGCGCTGCCCGGCTGCTGGGTCACGCCGATCGTCGTGTACGCGGCGGCGTACGCCGCGGGCGTCATCATGTCGAGCGCGGCGCCCGTGCGATCGGACGCGATCGGCGGCAGGTAGCGATACGTCGCGACGTACGTCCCCGCCGTGGTCTCGACCGTCGCGTCGACCGCCTCGCCGTGGGTCGGGACGACGAGATGGTACGCGCCCGTACTATCGGTCGTCGCGGTCGCGGCCAGCGTGTCCGGATACACGTACGCGCTGACCGCGAGGCCGGCGACCGGCTGCGCGCCGCCTGCCGCGCGCATCGTGGCGGTGCCGGAGATCGTGATCGTCGGCGGGATCGGCGGGCCGCCGAACGCGTCGCCCACCGGGTTGCCGTGACTGCCACAGCCGGCGAGCGCGAGCAGGACGATCGTGCGCATGCCCGCCGCAGGGCAACCACCGCGCCAGCGCGGACGGCGCGATTGCCGGCAGTTGCGCGGATCACGCCGGCCCGGCCGCGCGAATCCACGACATCCGCGTCGTGCTAGCGTCCGCGCGTGCGACTCGGCGTGCTGCTCGTCCTTGCCGCGTGCGGCGGTACGCCACCGCCAGCTGCGCCGCCGCCTCCGCCGGTCGCGCGCCGGGCCGTCGCGTCGCCGAACGACGAGTACTTCCGCGAGACGTATCACCTGCCGGTCAAGGCCGGGATGTCGACCGGGCTAGGGGTAACAGCTTGCGCAGATGCCACGCCTGGGTCTCGACCGTGCGCTGGAGGTCGCGCCGGCTCGCCGCGATCGCGCGCGCCAACCAGCCGCCGGCCGCGATCCCGGCGATCGTGCCCACGATCAAGAACACCCGGGTCGGCGTGCCGCCGAGCTCGACGATCGACGACATGGCGACGACCTCGCCGTGCGCCACGCGCCAGGTCGGGCTCACCAGGCCGAGCGCCTCGATCAGCAGCGGCACGCCGAACGCCACCGCGCCGAGCAGCGCCGGCACGATCGGCCGATCGATCAGCGGCGGGTACGACACCCACGACGCCACCGTGATGCACAGGATCACCGGCATGATGATGAACGGCCCGGTGACGCGCGTGCACAGCACGATCAGCACGATGTTGAGCACCGCGACCAGCTTGGTCCACGGCCGCGCCGCGCGGACGTTCGCGAACGACAGCGCCGCGAGCAGCCCGCACACCAGGTAGAACACCGCGACGAACGCCGGGACGCGCACGCCGAGCGCGGCGACCATCGGCAGCGTCGCGAGCATCGAGAGCCACGCGAACCCGACCTGCCGCCACTGCGAGCGCATGTACGCGTGATCGACCTCCGCGATGCGCAGCGCCAGCTCGGGCGGCGGCCGGTCGGGCGGCTCGAGCATCAGCCGGCCGACCAGCGCCGCCGCCGGCGACGTCGGATCGAGCGCGAGCGCGCGCCCGGCCGCCTGCATGGCGCCGGCGCGATCGCCGGCGGCGAGCACGCGCTGCGCGCGCTCGAGCTCGTCTGCGGCCAGCGCGCGTCGGCGGTCGAGATCGCGATCGCCGTCGAGGTAGCGCTGCACACGTTCGGCGAGCCCGCGCGCGCTCGGTCGATCCTCCGGGCGCGCGGCGAGCGCCGCCACGCAGGCCGCGTCGAGCTCGGGCGCGATCGCGCGTGCCGGCGCGCGGCGCGCCGGCGAGCCGTCGTGCGGCGCGAGCGTGCTCGCGAGCGCACCGTCGCGCGGGTGCAGCGGCTCGCGCGCGAGGATCTCGAACAGGATGCAGCCGAGCGCGTAGATGTCGCCCGCCGGCCCGACCGGCTCGCCGCGCGCTTGCTCGGGCGGCATGTAGCCCGGCGTGCCGAGCACCGCGCCCGCCGCGGTCTGGCCCGGCAGGGTCGGGATGTCGCCGCGCGTCCTCATCTCGGAGTGGTCGAGCACGCGCGCGATGCCCCAGTCGAGCACGTAGACCTCGCCGAAGTCGCCGAGCATCACGTTGGCGGGCTTGAGGTCGCGGTGCACGACGCCGCGGGTGTGCGCGAGCTCGATCGCGAGGCAGACCTCGACGAACGCGCGCAGCAGCCTGGCGAGCTCGGCCTCGCCGATCAGCTCGCGCAGCGTGGTGCCAGCGAGCCGCTTCATCGTGAAGTACGGCCGCCCGGCGGTGTCGATGCCGAGCTCGTACACCGGCGCGATCGCCGGGTGATCGAGCCGCGCCTGGATCTGCGCCTCGCGCAGGAAGCGCGCGACCTCCTCGGGCGCCGGCGCGGCGTCGCGCATGCGCTTGAGCGCGACCGGCCTGCCGATCCGGCGATCGCCCGCGGCCACGACCTCGCCCATCCCGCCCTTGCCGATCACCTCGCCGAGCTCGTAGCCGGCTGGCGGGAGCACGAGCGGCGGCGAGCCGGTGCCGCCGGTGGTCTGCTGGACGGTCGTCGCGGACTCGTCGGAAGAGGGCATCTCCCGATGGTACGCGTCAGTTGATGTACGAGATCAACCGCCAGGTCCGCGGGCGCCCGGCGCTCGGCCGAGGAACCAGGCGCGGTGGACCCAGCCGTAGATCACGACCCAGGCCCCGACGAACAGCGAGAACGCGTTGATCCCGATCTCGGTGCCGACCGCGCCCCAGTCGCCGCGCGGCGCCAGGTAGACGCCGTTCTCGACATCGAACAGCACGTCCATGAGGCCGAGATAGATCGCGGCGCTGCCGCCGACGATCAGCCACAGCATCGCGGAGGGGCGGCGCCGCCACAGCGCGAACGCGCAGGCCGCGCACGCGAGCGCGAGCCAGCCGTCGGCCGCCGGGAACGAATCCTCGAACGTGTAATAGGCGGGCGTGTCGAGGCTCGCCAGCGCCTGGCGATCGCCGAAGAACCACACCCCCCAGTACGCGACGATCGCGACGAACGCGATCGCCACCAGCGCGAGGGTCAGCCGGTAGAACCGCGGCTCACCGGGCGACGACGACATCGACCTCGTGCGACAGATCGCGCCCCCACGGGATCACGAGCTTACCGATCACCTGCCACTCGACCGGCCCGGCCGACGGCGACAGCGCCGACGCGACCGTGCGCACCGCGTCGGCCAGCGGATTCGCGCCCGCGCTCGGCTGCAGATCGAGCGCGTCCGGCGGCACGGTGAGCTCGAACGCGAATGCTCCGGACTCGTACGACTTCGCGCCGCCGAGCTCGACGTCGTGCTCGTAGACGCCGGCGTGCGACGTGCTCACCGAGCGCCCGCTGTCGGAGCGGTGCACGTTCATCACCTTCTGGCGCGCGCGCAGCGTGACCACCAGCCGCTTGGCCTCGATCGGCTCGGCCAGCGCGAGCACGATCCGGCCGCGCAGCGCCGCGCCCGGCGCCGCCTTGGTCGCGTCGAGCTCGAGCCTCACCGAGCCGCGGCCGAGCCCGGTCACCTGCTTGGTGGTTTGCTTGAGCTGGCCGCCGAGCTTGGAGAAGAAACCGCCGGCGCGCTTCATCAGATCTTCGGGGTCCGCCATCGTGGCTATCCTAGCGCGGTCGCGCGCGGTCGCAGAGCGACACCACGCAGGACCGGCACAACGAGCCCGGAGCGCGACCGGCGCTGCTGTCACAAGCTCGCGTCCTGTGGTCTAACCGCAGCGTGGCGAAGGCCATCGTATCGTGGAGCACCGGCAAGGACAGCGCGTTCGCGCTGCACCTCGCCCGCCGCGAGCTCGACGTGGTCGGTCTCGTCACGACCGTGACGACCGCGTACGGCCGGGTCTCGATGCACGGCGTCCGCGAGGGCCTGCTCGCCCGGCAGGTCGCGGCCACCGGCCTGCCGTGTCGCACGATCGGCATCCCGTCGCCGTGCAGCAACGACGACTACGAGCGCGAGCTCGTCGCCGCGCTCGCCCAGGCGCGCGATCAGGGCGTGACCCGCGTCGTGTTCGGCGACCTGTTCCTCGCCGACGTCCGCGCCTACCGCGAGGCGCTGCTCGCGCGGGTCGGCATGACCGGCGTGTTCCCGCTGTGGCAGCGCGACACCCACGAGCTCGCCCGCGACATGCTGGCCGCGGGCGTACGCGCGGTCCTCACCTGCGTCGATCCACGCCAGCTCGCCACGTCGTTCGCGGGCCGCAGCTACGACGCCGCGCTGCTCGCCGAGCTGCCCGCCGGAGTCGATCCGTGCGGCGAGCGCGGCGAGTTCCACACGTTCGTCACCGACGGTCCGATGTTGCGCGCGCCGATCGCGGTGCAGCGCGGCGAGGTCGTCGTTCGCGACGGCTTCGCGTTCGCCGATCTGATCGAGGCCGGCGAGCAACACCGTGCGTGACCCACGTGCGCCCGGGCACGGGTCGGAGCTCGCGCCGCCTTTGGGCGCGAGCACTTCGCGGCGCCGCGCGCTGGTCTGGCAGCTGCAGGCAGAGCAGCGACGATGGCGACTCACACCGCGACGTCCGATCCGTATCTCGCGCTCGATCCGGTGCTGCGCGCGGAGGCTGCGTTTGCCGATCGGGACTACGCGCCCCACGCCGATCAGCTCGCGATCGATCCCGGGATGTTCCGGCGCTACGTCGCGCCGACCGACGTGAGCGACTGGCGCCAGATGTCGGCGCTGCTGCTCGGAGACGTCCGCGGCCTGGAGCTGCTCGACTTCGCGTGCGGCATCGGCGAGGAATCGGTGTACTTCGCCACGCTGGGCGCCCGGGTCACGGGGATCGACATCTCCGACGTCGGGATCCGGAGCCTGCAGCGGCGGGCCGCCCATCACGGGCTCGCGATCCGCGCGCTGAAGATGCGCGTGGATCCGACCGAGCTCGCGAGCGAATCGTTCGATCGCGTGCACGGCCTCGGCATCTTGCACCACGCGGGCATCGGCCCCGGGCTGGCCGAGGTGCATCGCCTGCTCCGCCCCGGCGGGATCGCCGTGTTCCTCGAGCCGCTCGGCGATAGCCCGCCGATCGAGGCGGCCAAGCGCTGGCTGATGGAGCACGTCCACGCGCTCGGCCACTTCGACGAGGTGACCGAGCACGAACGCAACCTCACGTGGGCCGAGATCGATCGCGAGGTCGGTCGCTTCGAGAGCGCGTGGGTCTACCCGTACCACCTGCTGTACCGGCTCAAGCGGCTGGTCCCCGACGCCTGGCTGCCGGCGATCCGTCGCATCGATCACGCGGCGCTCGCGCTGGCGCCCGAGCTCCGGCGCTACGCCGGCGCCGTGGTCCTGCGCGTGCGCAAGTGATCGATCGGCTCGGCGGATCGCCGAGGCGGAGCTCGTGGATCGCGCTTGACAACATTAAACCCGCAGGTTAAGCAACTACGCATGGAAGCGCTCAGCGCGACGCTCCTGGCGATCGCGGATCCGACCCGGCGGGCGATCGTCGATCGCCTCGCGCGCGGACCGGCGCGCATCACCGATGTCGCCGAGCCGTTCGCGATGTCGCTCGCCGCGGTGTCCAAGCACGTCAAGGTGCTCGAGCACGCGGGGCTGGTGCGCCGGACCCGCCAGGGCCGCGAGCACACGCTCGAGCTCGATCCCGCGCCGCTGCGCGAGGTCGCGGGCTGGACGGCGCGCTACGAACCGTACTGGACCGAGCGGCTCGACCGCCTCGCGGACTACTTCACGAACAGGACGCGCCGATGAAGCTGACCAGCCTCGAATGCACACGCCTGATCCCCGCGTCACCGGCCGAGGTCTACGACGTGTGGATCGATCCGCGTTGCCCGGGCGGCCCGTGGTTCGGCCCCAACACCGCGCAGCAGACCTCGAAGGTCATCCTCGACGCCAAGGTCGACGGGCTGTTCTACCACCGCGTGGCCGCCGCCGGCCGGAGCTTCGTCCACTACGGCCGCTTCACGCAGCTCGAGCGCGGCAAGGTCGCGGAGCACACCTGGGTGTGCGAGGCGACCAAGGGCCGGGAGAGCATCGTGAGGACGACGTTCGAGCCGCGCGACGGCGGTACGTTCGTGACAGTCTCCCACGCCGGCATCCCCGACGACGACGAAGGCCGCGCGCAGGACGCCGGCTGGAAGTGGGTGCTCGGCGCGCTCGCCGACACCATGGCAAGGCGACGCTAACGAACAGGAGCAGGCACATGGCAGGACTGAAGATCAAGCTCACCAGCGTCTACGTGACCGATCAGGACAAGGCGTTGCGCTTCTACACGGAGGTGCTCGGCTTCGCCAAGAAGACCGACGTCCGCAACGGCCCGTATCGCTGGCTGACCGTGGCGGTGCCCGGCGACCCCGACGGGGTCGAGCTCCAGCTCGCCGCGAACGCCAACCCGGCGGCCAAGGCCTACCAGCAGGCGATGTTCGAGCAGAAGCAGCCGGCGCTGATGCTGTTCACCGACGACATCAAGCGCGAGTACGAGCGCATCAAGGCGCACGGCGGCGAGTTCGCGATGCCGCCGACCGACGTGACCGCGTCGATCATCGCGCAGGTGAACGACACCTGCGGCAACCTCGTCCAGCTCACGCAGCTGCGCCGGTAGAGCGCTCGCAGCCGCCGCGGGGTGGCCGCGAGCTTCTGGCGCGGGTCCCGCTCGGCCCGGAGCTCGCGCCGCGATCAGTCGTCGTCGAGCTCGTCGTCGACCGCGGCGCGAGCCGCGATGCCATGACGCCGCACGATCTCGCGCAGATGGCTGCGGCCCATCCGCGTGGCACGCGCCGCGCGCGACAGGTTGCCGGCGTGGTCGTGCATCAGCTGCTCCGCCCACCCGCGCTCCCACTGCCAGATCGCGCGCTCCTTCGCCTGCTGGTAGGTCAGCGGCCCGGCCTGGGCGGCCGCGCGCTCGATCGACCAGCCGAGCAACGCGGCGCGCTCGATCGCGTTGCGCAGCTCGCGCACGTTGCCCGGCCAGCTCTGCGCCGCGAGCTGCTCGATCAACGCCGGCGGCGGTGCGCCGTCGGGGCGAAACCGCCGCCACAGATGGCCGGCGAGCACCGCGATGTCGCCCGCGCGCTCGCGCAGCGGCGGTACCTCGATGCGCACCACGTTGATCCGATAGAACAGATCGGCGCGGAACTGCTTCTCGTTGACCGCCTTGCGCAGGTCGCGGTGCGTCGCGGCGATCACCCGCACGTCGATCGGACGGGTCTCGCCGCCGCCGATCCGCCGCACCGTCCGTGCCTCGAGCACGCGGAGCAGCAGCGGTTGCAACGCGAGCGGCAGCTCGCCGATCTCGTCGAGGAAAATCGTCCCGCGATCGGCGCTCTCGAACGCGCCGATCCGGGTAGCCTCGGCGCCGGTGAACGCGCCGCGCTCGTGGCCGAACAGCTCGGAGCCGGCCAGCTCGGGCGACAGCGCGCTGCAATCGACCACGACGAACGGCCCGCCGCGCCGGCTGCTGCGCTCGTGGATCGCCTCGGCGATCAGCTCCTTGCCGGTGCCGGTCTCGCCCACCACCAGGACGCTCGCGGCGCTGGTCGCGCACTGCTCGATCACCGCGTAGAGCCGGCGCATCGCCGGACTGCCGCCGACCAGCGGGCCGAGCCGATCCGCCGGCCCGAGCGCCTGCTCGAGCTCGTGATCGAGCACGCAGAGCTCGAGCGTGGTCCGGCCGATCGCCAGCCGCGCGCCCGAGCGCACGAAGCCGCGCACGATCTCGGTGCCGCCGATCGACGTGCCGTTGCGGCTGCCGTGATCGCGCAGCTCGAGCCCGCGCTCGTGCGTGCGCAGCGTGCAGTGGTGCCGCGACACCGCGGGATCGCTGAGCCGGAGATCGTTGCCCTCCGCGGTGCCGATCGACAGCTCCTCGCGGTCGGAGGTCGCGACCAGCCCGAGGTCGATCCCGTCGATCACCGCGACCTCGAACTGGCGGATGAACATCGCGTCGTCGCGGACGCCTTGGGTCGACCACTCCTCGTCGCGGGCCATCGCGGCGAGCCTACCAGCACGGCGCTGGGGAGGCGCGGCCCCCCGGTGGACCGGCGCCGGGCCAGCGCGCGGCACGAACCCGGCGAAACCACGCGCGCCGATCGGAGGCACTCGAGCTGCACTGCGCGGCCGCCATGCTCGACCCCACACGCATCGCGCTCGCCGCGCTGGCCTGCGGCTGCGCCGGCGCCGCCCCGCCCGCCCCGCCGCCCGCCCCCGCGCTCGCCGTGACGCTCCGGTTCGACGCCGGCGGCCTCGCGATCGCGGACATCACCACGCACGCCGCGGTCTCGCCGTTCACCGCGCCGGGCGCGCCGCTGCTCCACTACCAGCTGGTCGCGGCGAGCGCCACGCTCGCGTCGGGCACGATCGCGGATCCCCGGATCGCACACTTCGAGGCGTTCGACGGCGCGACCCCGGCGTGGATGCTGTCGAGCGTCGGATTCGGCAGCGCGCAGATCGCGCTGCCACCACGCGCCGGGACGCTGATCGTCACGGACGGCGCCGGCGAGCTCGGGCGCGTCGCGTTCGATCCGAGCATGTCGATCGCGCAGCCGCTGCTGTCGATGCCGGACGTGCTCGACACCGTGAAGCTGGTCGACCACGGTCCGGCCGCCGGACACCTGAACCTGGTGATCATGGCGGAGGGCTACACCCAGACGCAGATCGGCGAGTTCGACGCGGCGGTGGCCAACTTCATCGGCGAGCTCCAGCAGCTCGACGGCTTCGCCCAGCACTGGGACCAGATCAACATCTGGCGGATCGACGTGCGCTCGCAGGTCGCGGGCAGCGGCAGCGGCGGCGTGCCGACCAGCACGGCGTTCGACACCGCGTACGACACCGGCGGCATCCATCGCCTGCTCGCGATCGAGACCCAGGGCGCGCGCGACGCCGCGCAGCAGCTGCGCGCGGGTGTGCAAGCGGATGCGGCGATCGTCCTGGTCAACTCGACCGACTACGGCGGCAGCGGCGACGGCGGTGACGTGCTGAGCGTGATCTACGCGGGTGACGCCGGCGACGGCCGCGGCATCGCGTCGATCGCCGCGCACGAGCTCGGCCACTCGATCTGGAAGCTCGCCGACGAGTACGAGGACGCGGCGCTGTGCACCGGCGCGCCGCCGCCTGCCGCGGCCAACGTCTCGCTGTCGCCGGCGGCCTCCGCGCTGCCGTGGGCGAGCTTGCTCACGCCGGGCGTGCCGTTGCCGACCGCGGTCGACGATCCGACGGTGGTCGGCGCGTACGAGGGCGCGGCGTACTGCGCGACCGGCCGGTTCCGGCCGCAGCACGACTGCCGGATGCGCGATCTCGCGCACGGCTATTGCGCGGTGTGCCGCGATCAGATCGATCAGTACTTCCTGCGCCTCGATCCGCAGGGCGGTGGCGGCAGCGGAGGCGACAGCGCGCCGGTTCCGGTCACCGGGCTCTCGCCGGACGGCGGCAGCGTGGTCGCCCATCCGACGACGCTGAGCTGGGCCGCGCAGCCGGGCATCGCGAGCTACTGGATCGTGCTCGGGCACTGGGACGATAGCGGCACGTGGGTCCAGGACGCGACGTGGAACAGCGCTGGCGCGAGCTCGGTCCGGATCGACGACGCCGCGAGCACCAGCTACGAGTTCGCGATCGACGCGTGCGGTGCGACGAGCTGCGCGGACTGGTCGAGCTATGCGAGCTTCGTCACGGGCCCGTGATGCGCGTTGACCTCGCAGGGCGATGCAGCTACCGTCGTCGGATGAGGCTCGCCACGGCGTGCCTGATCGCGCTCGCGCCGCTGCTCGGCTGCCGCGACGTGCTGGGGCTGCAGCAGCCGGTGCACGGCGGTGGCGCGATGGACGCGGCGCCCGGCGACGCCGGGCCCGGCGATGGCCACACCGGCGACGGCGCGGGGTCCGGCGACGCGCGCGACTGCTTCGGGCCCACCGGCTGGATGCTGTGCTTCGCCGCGCCGCCGACCGGACCGATCACGCTGCCCGGATCGCTGTCGACCGACAGCAGCTCGCTGTGCGCGGCGGTGCCCGCGAGCTGGACCGCGGCCGGCCAGCCCGACGCCTGCGTGGTCGCGGCGGCCACGATCACGGTCGACTCGGTCACCGTCACCGGAACGCGGCCGCTCGTGCTGGTCGCGGCGAGCTCGATCGAGGTGAGCACGCTGCTCGACCTCTCGAGCCATCGCGGCGGATCGACCGGCGCGGCCGGCAACTCGTCGGCGTGCTCGCAGCTCGGCGGCAGCCCCGGCGCCAACCCGAACGGCGGTGGCGGCGGCGCCGGTGGATCGTTTCACACGGCCGGCGGCAAGGGCGGCGGCAGCACGCTGGCGAGCGGCGGCTCCGCGGCGGCGGCGACGGGCACGCCGAGCCTGCTGCGCGGCGGTTGCGCGGGTCAGCAGGGCGGCATGGGGATCGACGACGCCGGCTCCCCCGGCGCCGGAGGCGGCGCGGTCTACCTGGTGGCGGGAGGCTCGATCGCGATCGCCGGCGTGATCGACGCGTCGGGCGCGGGTGCCCCCGCCGGCGGCGTGACCTCGGGCGGAAGCGGGGGCGGCTCGGGCGGGATGATCGAGCTGTTCGCGACCTCGCTCACCGGCGCCGGCGCGGTGATGGCCAACGGCGGCGGCGCGTCGAGCGGCGCGGCCAACTCCGGCGGTCAGGCGGGCTCGGATCCCAGCCCGGGCAGTCCGACCACCCCGGCCAGCGGCGGCAGCAATGGCGGCGGCGGCGATGGCGGCGACGGCTTCTCGGTCCTCGCTCAGGCGGCAGGTGGCGCGAGCGGCACGAGCTCGAGCGGCGGCGGCGGCGGTGGCGGCGGCGCGGGCTACGTCCTGGCGAACCCGTCGTTCGCCGGCACCGAGTCACCGATCGCGGTGTCGTTCTAGATCAGAACCGGCCGGCGACCGCGAGGCCGAGGCTCGAGCCGGTCGCCGACGGAACGACCGCGACGTCGCGCGGCGCGGTGAAGTAGACGATCGCGCCAGTCACCACGAGCGCGGCGCCGGCGATCACGAAGCCGGTGCCGAGGTCGGCGCGATCGTCGGCCGCGCTCGTCGCGCTGTAGCCGGTGCTGTT
>DATJAE010000330.1:0-14451 GCA_035516595.1 Kofleriaceae bacterium
CCGCCGCCGGCCGCGCCCGCCGCGGCGCCGATCGTGCCGCCCGCGACGGTGCCCACGCCGGGCGCGATCGCCGAGCCGGCCGCCGCGCCCGCGGTGCCGCCGAGGAACCGCCCGGCCGCGACGCCGACGGCGCCTCCGGCCCACTGGCCCCACTCGCGCCAGGTCGCGCCGCCGGTGATGTCTTGCAGGAGATCGAGATCGATGGTCTGGAACGCTTCGATGGTCGCCGTATCGAGGTTGCGCATGGTCGCTCCGAGCGATGCGCGAGGCATCGCGGCATGAAGTGGATCAGGGGTTGGCGTGCCGCCACAGGTGCCATCCGAGCACCGCGACGACACAGAACAGCGCGGCGGCCGGCTCACCGGCAAACCGCGCGACCGGCGTGCCGAGCGCGCCGATCACGGCGTAGGCGATCAGCTGGGTCCGCATCAGTCGAACTTGCTCCCGATCCAGCCGCCGACCTTGCTGCCCAGCCAGCCGCCGGCCGCGGTGCCGGCGATCCGGCCGCCCACGCCGCCGACCGCGGTGCCCACGCCGGGCGCGATCGCCGTGCCCGCGGCCGCACCGGCCGCGCCGCCCGCGAGACCGCCGAGCCAACCACCGGCGCCGGCACCGGCCCACTGGCCCCACTCGCGCCAGCTGGCACCGCCGGCGATGTCCGCCAGTCGTGCAAGGTCGATGGTCTGAAACGGCTCGATGGTCTCGCTCTGCATGGTCACGCCTCCTGATAGCGTTGGAACCGGCTAGAGCAGTTGCCATGCCGAGCACGTCCGCGTGTTCGATCGCGGGCTTGCGCTCCGGACCGCGGATCGCACGTGCTGTCGTCGGTCGGCGAGTCGTCAACTCACCGCAGCGACCGGGCTAGTGCGTGTTGATGTTGTTCGGCACGCCCGCCGGCAGCGACCGGCTCACGGTCAGCGTGATGTTGCCGATCTCGCGGTAGTCGAGCAGGTCGTCACCCGGCGTCTGCACGCCGTAGCCCGCGAACGTCAGGCTCAGGTGGGTCGGATCGAGCTGCACCGCGGTCGGCGCGTACAGCCGCTCGGCGAACCACGGCTGGGTCGGGAACACCGGCGGGTTGGCCGGCACCGTGACCATCTGGCCCCCGGCCTGGTTCGCGGTCGTGATCGTGTTGATCGACGCGATCGGGTGATCGATGTCGTTGTAGACCGTCCAGTTCATCTTGTCGGTCGACTCGGCATAGCCGATGTAGTGGAACGCGTCGGAGTCGCCGTCGAGGCAGTTGCCGGCCGAGAAGTACAGGCCCCACACGCTGCCATCGCCCTCGATGTCGACCAGCGTCGCGCGCGGGCTCACCCAGCGCGTGCCGCGGTAGTCGACCGTCGTCGGATCGTTCAGGCCGTGGACGATGCCGAGGTCGGTGAAGTGGATGCCGTCGGTCGTGGTCGCGAGCCGCACGTTCGAGATGTCGTGGTTGGTCTTGCCCGAGAACGGCGCCTTCTGGCACTGCTGCGCGGGCGGCAGCGCGGTCGCGCCGGTGTCGTCGCCGTCGACGATCTTCTCGACGTACATCACGGTGACCGGATCGCCGGCCGCCGCGGTCGGCGCGGTCGGGAACACCGCCATGATGCCGTCGGGATGGAGCAGCCCCACCGTCTGCTGCACGACCACGGGGGTCGCGCTGCCCGCGGTGTTGGTGAGCGCGCTCGAGATCGACTTGATGTCGTTGGCGCCGGCCATCGTGTTGTTGGTGTTCCAGATCGGAAACTTGTTGCTCGACTGCGTCAGGTCGATCACCCACAGCGGCGCGCTGTCGACGCTGGTCGGGTTGCGATCGAGCATGTAGAGGAACTGGCCGGTCTTGACGTTGCCGGCGCCGGGCAGCTGGATGATCGCGGCGTGGCCCCAGCCGTCGTCGGCGGTCGAGCCGTTCGCCGCGGTCTTGTTCGCGTTGGTATCGCCGATCGTGGCCGGGCAGCCGGTGTCGGTCGCGGTCGCCGAGTAGCCGCCGCTGATCGGGTTGGTGTAGTCGGGATCGAGCTCGAGCACGGTCTGCATGAAGTACCAGCTGTGACCGCGATCGTCGGACTCGGCGACGACCAGCGCCTCGTCGATGTCCTTGGGCCGCCAGTCGAACAGCCCGATCACCGGCGGCTGGCCGCCGAACGCGTTCCCGGTCGGCGTGTTCGTGGTCTCGTAGACCAGCGGGAAGTAGAACGGCGCCATCGCGACCATCGGATCGCTGCCCGCGGTGGTCTCGAACTTCGCGCCGGTCACGTACGAGACGCGCTTGGGGGTCGCGCCGGTGTAATCGCAGAACCCGGCCGCGGTGTCGGGCACGTGACCGACCGCGCCGAACGGATTCACCGCGCTGGTGATGGTCTGCGTGTTCATCGCATCGGCGGCGACGTTGGTGAGGGTCGACGGGGTCGCGCCGTTGGCCGAGCCCTCGCCGATCGCCGTGCCCTGGTTGATCGTCACCGCGATCGGCAGGACGCCGGGATCGATCGTCGTGACCATGACCTGGCCCTGGGTGGGGGCGTCGCTCGCAAGCGCGTCGCTCGTGCCGGGGGCGTCGTCGCCGCCCGATCCGTCGGGGTGCAGCGCGGAGGACGAGTGACAGGCCGACAAGACCAGCACGATCAGCAGGCTGCGTGATGTCATAGGCCGCGGACTATCGGAGTGATCGGTGACGGAATCTTCGCCGCTCCGTGACGAACCCGGCTGGAATACGATTCGCACCAGGTGCGTTGCCCCGACTGCGTGTACCGCCTCGCGCTCGTCGTGGTCGCGTTTCCCGCCGCCGCGCTCGCCAGCCCCGCGACCGGGGTCCGGGCCGTGCAGATCGCGGTCGGCGCGGTGACGTCGTGCGCGCGGATGAGCGACGGCACGGTGCGCTGCTGGGGCGATAACCTCGAGGGCGCCGACGGCGACGGCACCGACGTGGAGCGCCACACGCCGGTCACCGTGAAGGGCGTCGACCACGCGATCGATCTCGCGGTCGGCCAGACCATGGGCTGCGCGCGGATCGCGGGCGGCGCGGTGAAGTGCTGGGGATCGATCGGCTTCATCCACGAGGACGACGCCACCGGCCCCGAGGCGTGGCCGGAAGATCCGGCGAAGAACCTCGCGCATCCCGTGCGCGAGCTCGCCAGCGCGACGGCGCTGTGGTTCTCGCAGGACGGCGAGGGCTGCGCGCGCTGGGCGAGCGGCGCGATCAAGTGCTGGGGCGGCGGCGCCGGCGCGCTCGCCACCGGGTCGACCGAGGGCGCGTTCACCGCGCCGGTGCGCCCCGAGCTCGCGGGCGCGACGTCGATCTCGCTGTCCGAGGCGCTCGGCTGCGCGGTGATGAAGGACGCGACGGTGACGTGCTTCGGCCGCAACGACAACGGCCAGGTCGGCGACGGCACGACCGAGCAGCGGCTCGCGCCGGTCGCCGTCCAGCACCTGCGCGACGTCGCGCAGGTCGCGGTGGCGCGCGAGGCGGCGTGCGCGCGCAAGACCGATGGCACGGTGTGGTGCTGGGGCGGCAACGACGCCGGCCAGCTCGGCGACGGCACCACCGCCGAGCGCCACGCTCCGGTCCAGGTCAAGGGCGTCACCGACGCGGTCGCGATCGCGGCCGGGGAGATCCACGCGTGCGCGCTGCGCCGCGCCGGCACGGTCGCGTGCTGGGGCTGGAATCGCGCGGGCGAGCTCGGCGATGGCAAGACCGCCGAGAGCTCGGGGCCGGTCGAGGTCGCCGGGCTCGATCACGTCACGCAGATCGCGCTCGGCTTCAACCACACCTGCGCGGTGCGCGACGACGGCACCGCGTGGTGCTGGGGCTCCGGCGATCGCGGCAAGCTCGGCGACGGCCTGCAGGCCGATCACCTGACGCCGAGCCGCGTCGCGTGGACGTTCGCGCCGCCGCCCAGCGCGGGCCTGCCGGCCGGCGTGCACGTCGCGTCGGTCTCGGTCGGCGGCGTCCACACCTGCGCCGCGCTCGACGACGGCACCGTGCGGTGCTGGGGGCGCAACGACGACGGCATGGTGCTGCCCGGCAGCGCGCAGCCGCAGCTCGCGCGGCCCACCGCGGTGCCCGGCGTCGCGCACGCCCACAAGGTCGCGCTCGGCATGTTCGACTCGTCGGCGCAGCTCGACGACGGCAGCGTCGTGAGCTGGGGCCGCAAGCACGCGGTCGAGAAGCTCGCGATCGCGCCGGTGGTCGATCTCGAGCAGTCCGATGCGATCGAGTGCGCGCTCCGCAAGGACGCCACCAGCTCGTGCGCCGGTGCCGACCTCGCGGGCAGGATCACCGCGGCCGACACCACGCAGGTCGTCGCGAGCCCGCTGTTCGCGTGCGTGCTCCATCGCGACGGCACGGTCGAGTGCGCCGGCGTCAACAACCACGAGCAGCTCGGCGACGGCACGACCACCGATCGCGGCACGTTCGCGAGGGTCAAGGGCGTCGCGGGCGCGGTCCAGATCGCCGCCGGCAACTTCCACGCGTGCGCGCTGCTCGCCGATCACACCGTGACCTGCTGGGGCGACATCGCGATGACCGGCATGGGCGATGCGATGAGCCCGCCGGTCGCGATCGCGGGGCTGCGCGACGTCGTCGAGCTGGCGGCCGGCCCGGACATGGCATGCGCGCGCAAGCGCGACGGCTCGGTCGCGTGCTGGGGCCATTACCGCCAGGTGATGGCCGGCCCGCGCTCGCACTGGTACTCCGCGCGGCCGGTCGACGTGCCGTGGCTGCGCGGCGCGACCCGGATGTCGATCGGTCCGTCCCACTCGTGCGCGGTGCTGCCGGCGGGCCTGGCGTGCTGGGGCGAGAACTCGGCAGGTCAGCTCGGCGACGGCACGATGGACGATCACGACGCGGCCGTGCTCGTTCGCTGGTGACAGACCATCACGAGCTGCGATGAATCGGGGCCGAGCGGCTCGCGATCGTGGTCGCCATAGCGCTCGACCACGTCGAACCCGTTGTACGCGAGCAGCGCCTCGAGCTCCTGCGGGAAGTAGATGCGCTGCTCGAGGTGATCGGTCGCGACCGTGCCGTCGGCGAACCGGAACTCGATGTCGAGGATCTTGCGCTGCGCGATCGCGTCGTAGCGGCCGCGATAGAGCGCGACCAGCGGCGCGCCGGTGTCGGGATCGCGATGCTCGAACTGCTTGTCGCCGGGCGCGAGCTGGTCGGGGCGAGGCATCTGCAGGTCGAACGCGAACCGGCCGCCGGGCGCGAGCGCGCGGCGCACGCACCCCAGGCAGCGCTCGAGATCGTCGCGCTCGAGCAGCAGCCGCAGGCCGTTGAACGGCACGATCACGAGATCGAACGGCGCGGGCAGCGCGAACTCGCGCATGTCGGCGAGCACGAAGTCGACCGCGATGCCCTGGGCCTTGTGGCGGGCCTGCGCGAGCATCGCCGGGGCGGTGTCGAGCCCGGTCACCGCGTGGCCGTCGCGCGCCAGCGGGATCGCGACGCGGCCGGTGCCGCACGCGAGCTCGAGCACGCGGCACGGCGCCCCGGCGAGCGCGCGCCACATCGCGACGTCGCGCACGAGGTAGGCGTGCGCGATGTCATAGTAGCGACCGTCGAGCAGCGGGGACACCGGCACCACCCGATGGTACTGTGCCTCGTGGCCTCGAAGCTCGCCTGCCTGGTGCTCGTCGCGGCCTGCTCGTCCTCTCCCCCGCCCGAGGCGGCGCCGGGCTGCAACCCGCTGGTCGGCGACGACTGCCTGTCGCCGTTTCCCTCGTCGTTCATCGAGGTCGCCGATGCCACGACCGCGACCGGCTTCCGGCTGTCGATCGACGACAGCACGCTGCCCAGCCAGCGCAACGGCCCGCAGCTGTCCGGCGCGCGGCTCGCGGTGCACGACGGCGTGTCGCCGTCGACGCCGTTCGTCGTCTACTTCAAGCGCGGCGTCGATCCGACCCAGCTGCCGACGCTCGACGCGCTCGATCAATCGGTCCTGCCCGGCTCGGCGGTGCAGATCATCGACTACGCGACCGGCGATCGCGTGCCGGTGATGGCCGAGCTCGACGCCAACGCGCTGCCCGGAGCGCGCCAGGCGCTGCTGATCCGGCCGATGCAGCGGCTCGCGCCGGCGACGCGCTACCTGATCGCGCTGGTCGGGCTGCGCGACGGCGACGGCCATCGCCTCGATCCCGCGCCGTTCGCGGCGCTGCGCGATCGCGGCACGCTGTCGAAGTCGCTCGAGCCGCTGGCCGACAGCTACGAGGACATCTTCGCGACGCTCGAGGCCGACGGCATCCCGCGCGCGTCGCTGACGCTGGCGTGGGACGTCACGACCGCGAGCGACGGCGACGCGACCGGCCACCTGGTCGGCATGCGCGACACCGCGCTCGCCATGGTCGGCGGCCTCACCTGGACGATCACGTCGAGCACCGACACGCCGAGCGACCCGAACCGGCTGCGCGAGGTGGTCGGCACGTTCCAGGTGCCGTCGTTTCTCGCCGACGACACCATGACCTCGACGCTGGTCGAGGACGCCTCCGGCACGCCGCAGCTGCGCGGGCTCGGCACCGCGAACTTCGTGGTCGACATCCCGGCGTGCGCCGCGACCGCGACCGCGCCGCTGCCGGTGATCGTGTTCGGCCACGGCCTGTTCGGCAGCGCGCAGAGCGAGCTCGCGACCGACTACGAGAAGCAGGTCGGCAACTACCTGTGCATGGTCCAGATCGGCACCGACTGGATCGGCCTGGCGAGCTACGACTTCGCGACGCTCGCCAACGACGTGCTGCCGGACTTCAACAACATCAACATCGTCACCGATCGGCTGCAGCAGGCGCACGTCGACGCGCAGGTGCTGACCCGGCTGTTCCTCACCCGCATGAAGGACGATCCGGCGTTCCAGCTCGGCGGCAAGGCGGTCACCGATGGCTCGCAGGTCTACTACTACGGCATCTCCGACGGCGGCATCCAGGGCGGCACGTTCATGGCGCTCAGCGAGGACGTCACCCGCGGCGTGCTCAACGTGCCGGGCTGCGAGTGGACGCTGCTCATCCAGCGCTCGTACGACTTCTCGGCGCTGCAGGCCATCCTGAACGTCGAGATCCCCGATCCGCTCGACCAGCAGGACTTGCTCGCGCTGATCCAGCCCGAGTTCGACTTCACCGACCCTGCCGGGTTCGCGCCGCACCTGCTCGCCGACCCGCTCGAGGCCTCGCCGGCGAAGCACATCCTGGTGCAGGAGGCGATCAACGACGCGCAGGTGACCAACCTCGCGACCCGCGTGCTCGCGCGCGACATCGGCCTGCCCGGGCTCGATCTCGAGCAGCACGTCTACGGCGTTCCCGAGATGACCGGCCCGCTCGACTCGGCCTACACCCAGTGGGACATCACGCCGACCCCGCAGCCGCCCGCGGTCAACCAGCCGGCGGCGATGGATAACGGCGCGCACGAGACGATCCGCCAGCTGGTCGATCTCGAGAGCCAGCTCGCGACGTTCATGACGCCGACCGGCCAGGTCGTGCAGACCTGCAGCGGGCCGTGCGTGTGCGACGTCAACGCGGGGACCTGCCAGTACCCGGCGGGGCTCGGCAAGCCTTAGCTCGGCGCGCCCTTGAGCTTGTCGAGCGCCAGGCCGATCGCGAGCGGGCCGAGCGTCATCGCCAGCGTGATGCCGAGCGCGAGCGCGGGATCGGCCGCGATCGTCGCCTGGATCGACGACACGAACGCGCCGAGCTTGCTCGAGGTGACGAGCGCGAACACCACGACGCCGAGCCCGCCGCCGACCACCAGCGCGAGCACGCCGCCGAGCAGCGCCGGCAGCTTGCGCAGCGGCCAGGTCAGCGCGCGCAGCACCGGCACGAGCAGCGAGGTCGCGGCGAGATAGAACGGGAAGAAGAAGCCCGCGGTGAACATCGCGAAGTACATCGCGCGCTGCTGGGTCGGCCACTCGGCCGGCGGCGTCGGATTGATCGGCCCGAGCGAGATGTTCCAGGTCTGCATCGCGACGCACGCGACGTACATGAAGCCGAACGTGAACGCGAGCTTCACCGGCACCGAGCGGATCCGCATCCACAGCGGAAGGCTCTTCGAGGTCTCGCCGTATGCGAGCTGGCCCTCGAAGAAGCCCGACAGCACGAGCAGCGGGAACTGGCCGATCATCAGCGCGAACGCGACGCCGGGCGGGATCTTCGCGGCGATCACGTCGAACCGGGTCGCGACCGCGCCGGCATGGATCAGCGCGACGAGCACGAAATATGGAGAGACGCGTCGCGGATCCATCCGGGCAGTATCGCCGACTACGACATCACGGTCGCGGTAGGGCAGCGATCGCGCGACGTGCCTGGCGCAAGCTCGCGAGATCACGCGCGCCGTCGTGGCACCTCGCGTGCTCTCGCGCGACAGATGCCTCGCACTCGCCTCTATCGCTCCATCGTCGTGTTCGGCACGTCGATCGGCGCCGGGACCGCGCTCGGCGGCGCGTTCTCGGCGCTCGTCCCCGGCTGCGACCTGTACTACACGACCGCCGGCTCGAACGACCACCGCTGGCCGATCATCGACGCGAGCTTCGCGAGCATCCACGACGGGCCCTGCCCCGACGCCTGGTGCGTCGACGCCGGGTTCGGGATGATCGATGCGGCCAGCGATGGCGGCTGGGGCACGATCGCCGACGCACCGAACCCGGACGCCAAGGGGCACACGTGATCGCGCCGCATCGGCTTGCGCCCCGTTCGACCGCGACGCGCCGCCCGCTCCCCGCGCGCGATCCATCGATCGATGCGCTGTCGCCCGACGAGCGCGCGATCGCCGCCGCGACCTGGCACGGCCGCGCCGAGTCGGAGCTGCGCGCGTCGGGATCGTTCGCGTACATCGCCGGCGTGCTCGCCGAGGCCGGTGCGCCCGGCGAGCTGGTCGCGCTCGCGCGCCGCGCGATCCACGACGAGCGCCGCCACGCGATGATCTGCTGGTACGCGGCGTGCGCGTACGCGGGCCACGCCCTGCCCGAGCCGCGGCGCCTGCCGCTCGCGATCCCGCGGCTGCCTCGCGCGAGCGCCGAGCTGCGCCGCGTGCTCCACGTGATCGGGATGTGCTGTCTGAACGAGACCACCGCCAACGCGTTCCACGAGCTGTGCCGCGACGGCGCGCGCGCGCCGCTCGCGACCGCGGTGCTGCACGAGCTCGCGTGCGACGAGGTCGATCACGCGCGGCTGGGCTGGGCGTTCGCGGCCGGCCCGGCGGTCGATGCGGCGACCCGGCGCGAGCTCGCCGGCTGGCTGCCCGAGCTGCTCGCCGGCAACGTCGCGGCGTGGCGGGAGCGGCCGCGGCGTGCGATCAGCGACGCGCTGGTCGCGCACGGCTGCCCGCGGTGGGACGACGTCGATCGCGTGGTGATCGCGGCGATCGACGACCTGCTGCTCCCTGGTTTCGCGGACATCGGCATCGACGTCGCGCCGGCGCGCAATTTCGCGAGATCGTTGTCAACCGGGTGACCGGCTGGCGGCTCCTTGGGCCGACAGGAGGACCCATGCGCCGTCTGACCATGCTCGCTCCGATGTTCGGGCTCTGGCTGTTCGTCCATCACCCGCTGCGCGCCCAGGCCTGCGATCACGACGACGACGACGGCGCACAGCAGGCCGACGACGACGATGATGATGACGACGACGACGCCCCGGCGATGCTGGGCGACAAGCTGCAGTCGAAGATCGAGAGCCTGCGCCAGATCGCGAGCGAGCTCGATCAGATCAAGAGCTCGCTCGAGTCGCTCGCCAACCGGCTCGAGGGCCTGGACGCGGTCGCGGTCGCTCGCGGCCACGCCGTACGCGTGCCGATGGTCCCGGCGATGCCGCCGATGCCGCCGATGCCGCCGATGCCGCCGATGCCGCCGATGCCGCCGATGCCGGCGATGCCGCCGATGCCTGCGATGCCGCCGATGCCGCCGATGCCGCCGATGCCGCCGATGCCGGCGATGCCGCACGGTCACCATCACATGGCGCTGCCACCTCCGCCTCCGCCCGGCCGGCAAATTCATGTCGTGGTGCCCGACGTCGATGTCGACTTCGATGTCAACGTTCATGGTTCGAGTGACGACGGCGACAGCGACAGCGACGGCGACAGCGACGACGACTGACCGCTGTCCACCGCGGGCGCGCCTCGCGGATCAGAGGCGGCATGGATCACTCCGTGCCTCGGCGGAGCCCGCTGTTCGCGGACGAGCCGATCTCGGACCTGCGAGGCCTCGCGACCCTGACCGATCCCGACGACGAGGTCGCCGCGGTGATCGATCTCGCGGTGATGGGCGCGCGCGGCGACGGCAAGACCCAGTTCCTGGTCCACGCGATCCGCGCGCTCCACGCACGCGCACCGGCGCTCGCCGGCACCGAGCAGGAGCTCAACCGTCAGATCATGCGGCTCGTGCTCGATCCGCGCGCGCCGCGCCCCGACGCGACGCCGCCCGGCGTGCTACCGCACTTCACGTTTCGCGTGCGCGCGGCCGCGCTCTACGATCGCCTACCGTTGCGTCCCGCGCTCGCGCTCGCGCGCCGGCTCGCCAGGGTCGGCGGCATGATCGCGCTCGCCGCGCTGCTGCTCGTCGCGGGCGTCGCGGTCGCGTGCGTGCGCGGCGTCGCGCCCGGCGTGATCATCGGCGGATGCGGCGCGGTGATCGGCGCGATCGCGGCGATCACCGCCCGCCGCCGGATCGAGCGCGCCGGCGACATCGAGATCGCGTTCTGGGACGTCGCGGGCGAGCAGATCTACTCGTCGACCGCCGCCGATTACCACGCCGTGATGGGCCGGCTGGTCGACGCGCGGCGCCGGCGCGCCGAGAGCCTCGGCCGCGCCTACGTGTTCGCGCCGATCCTGATCTGCAACCCGCTCGCGCTGGGCGCGCTCGACGAGGGCAGCCCGTACGTCCGGCTGCGGGCGCTGTTGCCGCTGTTCGCCGCGATCGATCGCGAGGCGTCGTGCGCGCTGGTCGCGGTCAACCGCTGGTCGGTGGTCGAGAAGATCTGCACGCGCGGCGCGTCGCGCGACGAGGTGGTCGCGGTCACCGCGTGCCCGCGCGGCGAGCCCGACGCCCCGCCCCAGCGGGTCGCGCGCGAGCACGTGCGCGTGCACTGCCTCGACGCCGAGGACGGCCGCGACGGCGACATCCGGCTGACCTACGTGCGCTACGACACCGCGATCCGCAGCCAGGTCGAAGAGACCGACGACGACGGCTCGCTGCGCTACGAGTACGACGACGGACCCGGCACGTTCAGCGGCGACGCGCATCGCCGCTTCCTCGACTGGCTGATCGCGCTGCCGCGCTGGGACGCGGTCGTCCCCGCGCCGGCGCCGGTGCCGGCGAGCGAGCCCGCGGTCGCGCCGCCGCCGCCCGCCGCACAGGCGCTGCTCCCCGCGCCTTCGGCGTCGTCGCCCGAGGTCTGGGGCCGGCCGCGGCCGGTGGGGGACCGATGACCCGGGCACCGACCCGGCTCGCGTGGCTGCAAAAGCATCCGACGCCGGCCGCGTGCGATGGCGAGTTCCACTGGTACCCCGCGACCGGCGATCGCGAGCTGCGCGGCGGCCTGGTCGAGCGGCTGGCGGGCGTGACCGGCGACGCCGTGCTGTGGCAGCTCGCGCCCGGTCAGGCGGCGTGGGCGCAGACGTTCGCGGCGACCGCGCACGACGGCCGGCGCTACACCGGGCTCGCGCTCGCGATCGTCGACGGCGACGCGCCGCCCGCCGAGCTGCTCGCCCGGCTCGTGCCGCCGCCCGCCGCGCCGTGGGCCGGCCACGATGCGCCGGCGCCGCCCGCGGCCGCCACCGCGGTCGCGCTTCCGGATCCAGCTCGCGTCGCTCGCGCGCTGCTCGTCGGCGGCGCGGCGTCGGTCGGCGATCTCGCGCACCCCGGGCTGCCGCGCGCGATCGCCGCGATCGAGCGCTGCGTGCCTGCCGACGTGGCGGCGCGCGCGCGACGCGGGTCGTGGCTGCCCGGCGCCGGCCGCCCGGCGCCCGACGCCGTCGCCGAGCTGTGCGCCGCGGCCGCGAGCTCGCCGAGGTCGCGCTCGGCGCGCGCGTGGCAGCTGATGTCCGAGCTCGCGACGCGCGGCCGCACGGTCGACGACGTCGCGGCCGAGCTCGCGCGCGAGCCAGCGGTCAGCACCGCCGAATGGCGGCGCGGGGTCGTCGACTGGGTGACCACGCTCAACGCGTGGGGGCGCGGCCGGATCGCGCACGACGTCGACGCGCTGGCCGATCGGGTCGCGCTCCGCGTGCTCGGCTCGCTGCTCGCCGATCGCGATCCGCAGCGGCCGATCGCCGAGGTGCGCTGGCACGCGCTGCTTCCGGCCGCGCGCCGCGCCGAGCTGCTGGCGGCGGTCGCGCGCCGCGCCGCGACCCTGCGAGGCCTGGTCCATGCCTGACCGCGCGCTCGCCCAGCTCGACGACGTCAGCGCGCAGCTCGCCGAGATGCTGCGCCACGCCGACCGCCTGCTCGACGAGTGGGCGCGGTTCGGCGCGCAGGTCCGCGCCCAGGTCGAGCGCGAGGCCGAGACCATCGCCGGCGCGGTCGGCGGCGCGGTCGAGCTCGCGAGCGAGCGCGCGATCGCCGCGCAGCTCGGGGCGCTCGCCACCGAGCTCGCCAAGCTCGAGGCGCGGGTGCGCGCCGCGTCGCGCCTGGTCGGCGACCAGCGCGCCAACGATCGCAAGCTGCTGTACGGCATCGCCGGCGGGATCGCGGTCGCGATCGCGCTGCTCGTCGTGCTCGTCGTCCGCACGCCGGACGTCCAGCCCGCCGGGGCGCCGCCGCCGCCCGCGATGCGCGTCGATCAGCTCGCGCCGATCGACGCCGGCGTGGCCGACGCGCCGCGCGACGCCCCACCCGACGCCGCGCCGCCCGACGCCGCCGCGCACGAGCTGCACGCGCGGCCTCGGGGGCATCGCTGATGGTCGCGCTGTGGTTCGTCGCGCTATGCGCGGTCGCGGTCGCCGCGGCGGTCGCGACCGCGCGCGGGCGGGCCAACCCCGACGAGGTCGTCGGCCGCGCGCCGTTCGTCGCGGCCGCGATCGCGTACGCCGCGATCGTCCTGGGCGCGGTGTGGGTGTGGGGCGGCGCGCGCGCGCGCGACGGCCGCGCCGATCGGCTGCGCGACGGCGCGCGCGTCCAGCTCGAGCTGCGCGCGATCGCGGTGCCGCTCGGCAAGGACCCGATCGCGATCGGTCACGATCGCGGCGCGACGGTGCGCGTGCCCGGCGGCGGCGCGCCGGAGCTCGCGAAGATCAGCCGCGACGCGCGCGGTGTGGTCGTCCAGGCGAGCTGCCCCGCCGCGCAGACCTGGGTGCTCGCCGCGGGCTCGACCGTGACGATCGAGGACTGCGCGCCGTCGAGCGTCACGTTCGGCGTCCGCAACGACGGCGCGGCGCTCGCGATCGTCCCGCTCGGCCGCCGCCCGCACGTCGTGGTCGGCGCCGGCGACGCGCTGCGGCTCGGCCGCGCCGAGGATCCGATCCCCGGGCTCGCGACCTGGGAGCTCACCGCGCCGACCACCGAGCTGCTCGCGATCCCCGCCGATCCGACGAGCTGCGCGAGCTGGCCCGGCGGCGCGACCGCGCGCGACGGCGCGTGCGAGCTCCAGCTCGGCGCGTTCGACGTCACCGCCGTGCCGCTCGTGCCCGACGCCGCCGCGGTGCTCGCGCGCGCGGGCCGCGCGACGATCGCGATCGCGCTGCCGCTGCTCGTCACGTGCATCGCGTTCGCGCTGGCGCGCCGGTCGCGCCGCCGCACCCGCGACCTGTCGTACGTGCTGCGGCTCGCCACGGTCGGCGGCGGACTGGCCGCGCTCGCCTGCTGGCGCCTGCTGTGGGCGTATCGCATCGACATGCTGCGCGAGCTCGCGCCGGCCGGCACGCGGGTCGCCGACAACCAGCTCGCCGCCGCGCTGATCGGCGCGACGCTCGCCGCGCTCTGCCTGCGGCGCGCCGCGCACGCCGTGCTCGCATGGGCCGGCTGGCTCGCGATCGGCTGGCTCGTGCTCGGCCTGGGACCGGCGCACCTGACCGCGGCGCGCGAGGCGATGATCGGGCTCTCGCTGGTCGCCGCGCTCGCGCCGCGCGCCGGCGAGCTCGCCAGGCGGCTGCCCGCCCTCGGCCCCGATCTCGCGCTCGCCGCGATCGCGGGCGGTGCGATCGCCGCGCGCGTGCTCGCGCCGCGCGGCGTGCTGGTCAAGCTCGCGCTCGCCTACGCGCTCGTGCTCGCCGGCCACGCCGGGCTGCGCGCCGCGCTGTCGCGCGCGCCGCTCCACCGCCGGCTGCGCATCGCGTTCGCGCTGGTGGTCGCCGCGCTCGCGCTCGCCAGCTACGACACCGGCGTCACCGTCGCGATCGGCGGCACCGGTCTGGCGCTCGCGATGCTGGTCGCCGGCCACGACGCGATCTACGACGCGTCCAGCGCCGACAAGATCGGCGTGCTCGAGCGCGAGCACGCGCGGCTGCTCGCGGTGCACGGCGCGGCCGCGATCGCGCTCGCGATCGGCGCGGTGTTCGGCGCCGCG
>DATJAE010000331.1:0-2348 GCA_035516595.1 Kofleriaceae bacterium
GAGGGCAACGTGATCTCGTTCGACATCCCCGGCCTGCCGCTCGCCAGGCTCGAGCTCCACGACGGCAGCACGATCACGCTGACCGGCCGCCCGAAGGATCCGAGCTCCTGGCGGATCGAGGCAAGCGATCCCGCGGTCGCGCGAACCGCATTCCTCGTGTTCGGCACCAACCTCGAGGCCGCGATCGATTGAGCGCGGTCTATGCTCGGCCCCATGACGCGCCTCGCGCTCTGGCTCGCCGTGCTCGGCGGCTGCGGCCGGCTCGGTTTCGGCGAGCACGCCGGATCCGACGGCGCGGCCGACGCGCCCGGGCCCGACGCGGAGTGCCACGTGCCGGCCGGGCTGGAGAGCGGGCTGGTCGGCTGGTGGAAGCTCGACGAGACCAGCGGCACGATCGCGACCGATTCGGCGGCCGGCAACGACGGCCTCTTGCTCGGCGGCGCGACCCACGTGACAGGCCACCTCGGCGGCGCGGTCCAGCTCGATGGCGTGACCGGGCGGGTCGCGGTCGGCGGCAGCGTCGCGTACGCGACGCACGGCGCGGCGTTCTCGTTCTCGGCGTGGGTCGACCTCGCCGACTGGTCGGTGATGGAGCCCGACATCATGCAGATCCAGACCGACGGCGCGACCTCGCCGTTTCACGTCCTGCTGTCGGACTCGTCGAGCTGGGACGGGATCTCGACCGGCGATGGCGACGGCTCGTGGATCCCGCTGCGCACCGGCGCCGAGCCCTCGACCGGCGTGTGGCATCACGTCGCGGTGGTCTACGACGGCGGCGGCGCGACCGAGCTCGCGAGCTTCGCGTTCTATCTCGACGCGGTCGCGCAGCCGCTCGCGCAGGCGAGCCCGTACGCGACCCAGACCAACACGACGCAGATCGGCGCCGCGGAGGATCCCGAGAACTACTTCGCCGGCGCGATCGACGACGTGCGGATCTACGACCGCGCGCTGGCGGCCGCCGAGGTCGCCGAGCTCTACGCGCTCACCTGCGACTAGAAGGAGCGGCAACGCCGCTGCACGTGGGGCCAGCCCCGGATCACTTCTGGTACTTCTGCACGTTCTTGTCGTGCTCGGCCTGGGTCCGGGCGAACACGTGATTGCGCGCGTTCTTGGCCACGAAGTAGAGGTAGTCCGAGCCGTCGGGGGTGAGCGTGGCCTCGAGCGAGGCGCGCCCCGGGTTGCAGATCGGGCCGGGCGGCAGGCCCTCGTGCGTGTACGTGTTGTACGGGTTGTCCTTGTCGTGCAGCTGGAGCGCGTGCAGCCGGCCCGCGCGATCCCACTGCGCGCACGCCGCCGACTTCTGCACCGGTACCTCGCAGCCATAGCGGATCGTCGGATCGGTCGCGAGGTAGTGCGGCTTGAACGACTCGTCGAGCAGGCGGTTGACGAACACCTGCGTGATGCGCGGTCGCTCGGCCGGATCGACCGCCTCCTTCTCGACGATCGACGCCATGATGAGGATGTCGCGATCGGTCCACCCGAGCTTCTCCTTGAGCGCCGCCGCGTCGCGGCCGTGCTTGGCGAGCAGGTCGTTCCACACCTCCTCGTGGCGCGTGATCATCCGCTCGAGCACGGTGCGCGGCTTCTCGCCGACGCGGAACTCGTAGGTGTCGGGGAACAGGTAGCCCTCGACCGAGTCGCCGGTGATCGCGTGCTGCGCGAGGAAGTCCTTGTCGCGCGCGAGCAGCTCGAGCTCGGCCGCATTCGCGATGTGCGCGCCATCGAGCAGCGCGAACACCTCGAGCATGTTCTTGCCCTCGGGGATCGTCACCTTCGCCGTGACCTCCTTGACCCCGGCGATCAGGATCTTCAGGACCTCGGCCGGCGTCAGGTTGTCCTTGATCAGGTACTTGCCGGTCTTGACGTTGGTCGTGTCGCCTTCCCACATCGCGTAGAGCCGGAACCAGGTCGGCCGATCGATCACGCCCTTCTGCGCGAGCATGGTCGCGACCTGGGGGAAGCCCATGCCGGTCTTGACCTCGATCTCGACGTCCTGGCCGGTGCCGGCGTGGCGCGCGTCGGGATAGGCCAGCGCGCGGTGCACGAACCAGCCACACAGCGCGATCAGCAGCACGATCGTGCCGATCACGACGGCGAGCGCGGTTCGAAACGAACGTTTGGACATCGGGCCGGGCGAAGGACGTTACTTGGCCGCGCGCCGGGCGTCGAGCCAGGCCTGAAGAATGAGCGCGGCGGCTTGCTGATCGATCACTTCGCGGCGCCGTGCGCGTGACAGATCGGCAGCGAGCAGCACGCGCTCGGCCTCCGCGGTGGTGAAACGCTCGTCCTGTTCGTGCAATTTCACCGCGGGTGGCAGCGCGGCGCGCAGCGCCTGCGCGAATTGCTGG
>DATJAE010000332.1:0-5892 GCA_035516595.1 Kofleriaceae bacterium
GAAGGACGCAACGTCGGACGAGGAGAAGAAGTCGTGAGCACTGCACACGACGCGCACGACGCGCACGACGAACATCACGTCGACCACGGCTCGCCGTTCATCCAGCACCACTACGACGACGCGCAGCACCAGTTCGACTCGGGCAAGTTCGGGATCTGGCTGTTCCTCGCCCAGGAGGTGCTGTTCTTCTCGGCGCTGTTCGTGGCGTACGTGCTGTATCGCGTCCACCACGGCGAGATCTACAGCTACGCCCACAAGTGGCTCGACGTGAAGTACGGCGCGATCAACACCGCCGTGCTGATCTTCTCGAGCCTCACCGCCGCGTGGGCGGTGCGCTGCGCCCAGCTCAACCAGCGGCGCGGCCTGATCGCGTGCATCGTGATCACGCTGATGTGCGCGTGCACGTTCCTCGGCATCAAGTACATCGAGTACAGCCACAAGGTTCACGAGCACATCCTGTTCGGCCGGTTCTTCGACCCGTGCGTGAGCCCGGGCAACGTCGAGATGCTGACCAAGCGCAACGAGTGCCCGGGCTCGAAGACCACGATCGAGTGGTCGCTCGACGCCGACGGCGAGCTCGCGCTGCTCGACGGCAAGGCCAACAAGGGCTGCATCGAGGGCTCGACCATCGATCAGGATCCGCACGAGCCGGGCGTCCAGGCCGACTGCGCGGTCGACGAGGTGCTGCGCCACCAGGTCGAGAAGAAGGATCCCAAGACCGGCGCGGTCGTGAAGGACGCCAACGGTCACATCCAGTACGACTGGGCAGACGTCACCAGCAAGTCGATCACCACGCAGTGCGCCGAGCACCTGCCGTGGGAGCACGAGGCGCCCCAGACCTTCCCGTGCTGGCGGGTCGCCTATCAGCCGGCCGTGTGTCCGGATCTCACCGACGCCGACAAGCGCTCGCACGGCGCCGCGTCGCGCCCGCAGTACGCGGTGCTGGTCGAGTTCGGCGACAGCCTCGAGCGCAGCAGCGACGACGCGTCGAGCTCGATCGCCGAGCACGACTTCGGCGAGCATGCGCGCGGCGTCACCGGTGACCTCGGCATCGTGATCGATGCCAAGTGCAAGGCCGCGCCGAAGGCGCCGCCGCCGCCGGTCGACATGTTCGCGGAGCAGCCCCAGGCGGGCTTCCAGCTCGGCCAGCGCGCGATCCACCCGGTCCACATCCCGACCGTCGAGGAGGAGCACGAGCTCGAGGCCGCGGGCCCGCCACCCGAGCACACCAACCTGTTCCTCACGATCTACTTCGCGATGACCGGCCTGCACGGCATCCACGTGCTGTTCGGCGTGTTCGTGTTCCTGTGGCTGCTGATCCGCGCGATCAAGGGCCAGTTCACGCCGGACTACTTCGGACCGATCGACTACGCCGCGCTGTACTGGCACATCGTCGATCTGATCTGGATCTTCCTGTTCCCGCTGCTCTACCTGATCCACTGAGGCGCCATGTCGGCTGAACACCACGACGACGAACATCACGGCCTGGCGCACGTCGCGACCCTCAAGGTTCTGCTGGCGACCGGCACGACGCTGCTCACGCTCACCCTGCTCACCGTGCTCGCGACCAGGATCGACTTCGGCGCCAACATCAACCTCGCGGTCGCGATGGTGATCGCGGTGACCAAGGCCACGCTGGTCGTGCTGTTCTTCATGCACCTGCGCTACGACCGGCTGTTCCACACCGTCGTGTTCTGCAGCGCGCTGTGCGCGGCGTCGCTGTTCGTCGGCTTCACGCTGATGGACACCGGCCAGTACCAGCAGACCAACATCTGGACGCCCGACTCGCCGCCGCGCCCGCCGTTCGGCCCGCGGCCGACCAACGGTTAGATCAGTCGCTCAGCTGATCCTCGATCGCCTCGGCGATCGCCGCCGCGATCTGGCCTTGCACCGCCGGATCGGCCAGCTGCTTGCCCTCGATCGGGTGATCGATGAAGCCGATCTCGACGAGCACGGCGGGCATGGTCGCGCCGAGCAGGACGTGGTCGGTGTCCTGGCGCACGCCGCGGTCGCCGTCGCCGCCGCGCCGGTCGCGCAGCGCGTGCTGGACGCGCGCCGCCAGCTCGGCCGCCTCCCACTGCGCGGCGCCGCGCTCGACGTCGTCGAGCACGAGCGCGATGTCCGGATCGACGCCCGGTCGCGGCGTGGTCGCGTCGCTGCGCAGCGCGCGGCCGTCGACGTCGACCCCGCGCGCCGGCAGGATGTAGGTCTCGTAGCCGCGCTGGGTGCGAGTCGGCGACGCGTTGGCGTGGATGCTGACGAACAGATCGGCGGGCGCGCGGTTGGCGACCTCGACGCGCTGGCGCAGCGTGAGCGTGCGGTCGTCGCTTCGCGTGAGCTGGACGTCGATGCCGTGATCGTGCAGGCGCGCCGCGACCAGGTTCGCGATCGCGAGGGTCAGCTGCTTCTCGCACAGGCCGGGCACCGCGCCGCGCGCGCCGGTGTTGGAGCCGCCGTGGCCGGGATCGAGCACGACGAGCGGGCGACGGCCGGCGTGCGCGGGGCCCGCGAGCGCGAGCAGGAGGGCGAAAGGCCACCACCTCACGCCGAAACTGTCGCGTGACCTGGCGCGCGGCCCCAGTTTTTGGCGGGCGATCCCACCGCGCCGCCATGCGGCGGCGCTGCCTCGGGGGCCAAGGCCCCCTCGGCGATCGTCGTCCTTGACGCAAATGGTTCACAACGCTACGTTTTTCCGGTTGTCTCGGAGGCGTACCGCAGGCGGCTTCGGCCCCGTCCAGATCCTCGTCGTGGTCGCCTTCCTCGAGGTGGCGATCAATCGCGTCGCCGTGCCGTTGCTCCGGCCCGAGCACGGCGCACCGCCGGCCTGGCACACCGCGCTCGATTACCTCGGCCTGTTCCTGTTCTACTTCACCGCCACGCTGGCGCTCGCGCTGGTCGCGGCGCAGATCGTGGCGCGCGCCCGCCGCGGCGCGCTCGCGCTCGTCCCGGCGGTGCTGCTCGGCGTGGCCGGGCTGGTCGCGGCGGTGCCGCTGGTCGTCGCGGCACCCGCGTGGCTCAGCCTGCCGCTCGAGGCCGCGTTCGCGCTCGCGGTGATCGCGCTCGCGGTCGACGGCCTCGCCGGCGAGCGCGACCTCGGCGTCCGGATCGGCGTCGGCGCGCTCGCGCTGCCGCTGCTCGTCCACACGCTCGGCGTGGTCGGCGACCGCTTCCTCTGGCCCGAGGGCGCGTTCGACATGCCGGGCCACGTGGTCGTGCGGATCGGCATCATCGCGCTGTGTCTGGCCGCGCTCGCGTCGCCGTACCTGTTCGCGCCGCGGCCGTTCGCGCGCGCGGTGACGCGGCCGGTGCCGGTGCTGGTCGCGATGGTCATCGCGGCCGCCGCCGCGGTCGCGGCCCGCATGTGGTACGCGACCGTCGCGAAGATCGCGGCGCTCGCGATCGGCATCGAGCTCTACCAGACCGTGACCGACCCGTGGCTCGCGCTGTATCTGCTCTCGATCGCGACGCTCGCGTGGACGCTGGTGTCGTGCGCGATGGCGGCGAGCGAGGCGCGCCGCACGATCGGCATGGGCATCGCGCTGATCGTGCTCGGCGGCTATGGCTTTCGCTGGCCGAGCCACTACCTGTTGCCGCTGGTCGGGCTCGCGCTGGTGGTCGAGGCCGGGCGGCACGTGCGCGACGAGGAGCTCGCGGCGATGCCGATCACGACCGACGCGCCGCCGATCGAGGACGCGATCTGGTCGGGCTACGTCGCCGCGGTGACCGGCGCGCTCAAGCGCACGCTCGCCGACGTGCACAGCCTGACCGTGCGCGGCGACAACGGGCTCGCGTCGTCGCTGATCGTCGGCGATCGTGCCGGGATCACCGTGCGCACGCGGATCGAGCGGATCTTCAGCAGCGTGATCGCGATCGACGTCGTGATCGGCCGCGAGGTCGACGAGCGGCGCGGCGCGACGGTCGCGCTGTGGGCGATCCCGCCGCGCCAGCTCGGCACCAACCCCGCCGGGCCGCCGGCCGCACCGACGTTCCGCACCGGCGACGGCGCGTTCGACGAGCGGTTCCGCTGCCGCGGCAGCTCGCTCGCGCTCGGCAAGCTGCTCGACGACGGGCTGCGCGCCCGCGTGGTCGCCACGCTCGACGGCTGGCTCGCCTACTGGGAGCCCGACGGCCTGCGCTATCGCGTGTACCCCGGCCGGGGCGCGCCGCTCGATCATCCGATCCCGCTGTCGGATCTCGCGCTGGGCCGGAGCACGACGCCGGAGCGGCTGGTCGCGGTGATCGAGCTGCTATGCGCGATCGCCGAGCGCGGCGTCGCGGCCGTGCCGATCGAGCCCGCGCGCGTCGAGGAGCCGGTATGAGGCGCGCGCTCCTCGTCGCGCTGGTCGCGTGCGGCGGCGCGGCGACCCAGGTGCCGGCGCCGGCGTGGGTGTCCGACACCTCGACCTATGGCCCGCACCCGCACGACGGCGCGACCATCGCCGACCGCTACCACGACGTCGCGGCGCGGATCATCGCGGCCACCCGCGGCGACCGCGCCGCGTACGATCGGCTCGCCGAGCTGACCGACACGATCGGCCACCGCCTGTCGGGCTCGCCCGAGCTCGATCGCGCGATCCTGTGGGCGACCCGCGCGCTCCAGGACGACGGGCTCGCGGCCCACACCGAGCGCGTCCTGGTGCCGCACTGGGTGCGCGGCAACGAGGCCGCTGCGATCGTCGCGCCGACCGCGCGGCCGCTTCATCTGATCGGGCTCGGCGGCTCGATCTCGACCCCCAAGGGCGGGATCACCGCGCCGGTCGTGGTGGTCCACGACTGGGCCGAGCTCGACGCCGCCGGCGACCGGGTCAAGGGCGCGATCGTGGTGTACGACGTCGCGATGCCGGCGTGGACCGAGCAGAACGGCTCGGGCTACGGCGAGGTCGTGCCGTATCGCTTCGCCGGCGCGTCGCAGGCGGCCAAGCGCGGCGCGGTCGCGGCGCTCGTCCGCTCGGTCACCGCGCACAGCCTGCGCACCGCGCACACCGGCGCGATGGTCTACGACGACAAGCTGCCGAAGATCCCGGCCGCGGCGCTCACCGTCGAGGACACCGAGCTCCTGGCCCGGCTCGCCGCGCGCGGGCCGGTGACCGTGCACCTCGAGCTCGAGTCGCAGATGCTGCCGGACGCCGAGTCGGCCAACGTGATCGGCGAGCTGCGCGGGCGCGAGCTGCCCGACCAGGTCGTCGTGATCGGCGCGCACCTCGACTCGTGGGACGTCGGGCAGGGCGCGCACGACGACGGCGCCGGCGTGGTCACGATGATCGAGGCCGCGCACGTGCTCGAGCGGCTCGGCCTGGTGCCGCGCCGCACGATCCGCGTCGTGCTGTTCACCAACGAGGAGAACGGCGGGCGCGGCGGCAAGGGTTATGCGACCGCGCACCAGGCCGAGCTGGCCAAGACGGTGCTCGCGGTCGAATCGGACAGCGGCGGATTCTGGCCGCGCGGGTTCTCGGTCGGTCACAAGGACGCCGACGCGGCGATCCGGCTGCGCGCGCGGGTCGCCGACATCGCGTCGCTGCTCGCCGGCCTGGGCGTGCATCACGTCGCCGGAGGCCACGGCGGCGCCGACATCTCGCCGATGGAGCCGGCCGGCGTGCCGCAGATCGGGCTCGAGGTCGACAACCGCACGTACTTCGACATCCACCACACCGAGGCCGATACGCTCGACAAGGTCGATCCCGCGCAGCTCGCGGACGACGTCGCGGCGGTGGCGGTGCTCGCGTACATCGCAGCCGACCTGCCCGAGCGGCTCGACGCGCCGTGATCGCGAGGTTCGGCCTCGCCGGGCCGCGCCGCGCCACCGCACGGTGGCGCGGGGACGTGATCGATCTGGTCGCGCGCGCGCTCGAGTGGCCGCTCCACGTGCCGGCCGCGCGGGCGGAGGCGCGCGAC
>DATJAE010000333.1:0-6329 GCA_035516595.1 Kofleriaceae bacterium
GACGCCGCCGCCGAGGTGGGGGCCGTCGGGCATCTCGCCGCGCGCGAGCAGCTCCTGATCCTCGGCCGACAGCACCACCGGCTGCGCCGGCTGGTAGGCGTACGGCGGCGGCACCATCGCCGGCCCCTGCGGCGGGCCCACCGGTGCGGTGCCGGGCGGCGCGAGCGGCACATCCTCGGCATCCTGCGCCGAGGCAACTCCACCGAGCACGACGACGAGCGTCACGATCCACGCGGTCCGCATGTCGCAGGATAGGCACGGCTGGGGGCTCGAGGTCGAGTGCGAAGGCGGGCTCAGCGCTCGGCCTGCCGGGGGTTGCCGCCGAACACGCCGCCGAACGTGAGCAAGATCGCGTGGTCGTAGGCCGAGGGTCGGGTCGGCTGATCGCACGGGCCGGCGCAGCTCGGCGGCGGGAGCACGCCCCGGCGATGCGCCCACTCGACGCGCAGCGCGACGGTCAGCCCGGCCTTGCCCGTCGCCCAGTGGATCAGCTCGTTGCCGCCGATCCCGAGCTCGCCCACCGGCCGCGATAGCCGGCCGCCGCCGTCCCACGAAAACATCTGGTCGCCCGCGCCGGCCTCGACGAAGAAGTCGCCGACCAGCCACACGAAGTCGGGGCGCATGCGAGGCCGCGCGAAGTAGAACCGCGCGAGCGCGTGGAGCTGGGTGACGTGGCCATCGGCGGCGCCGGCCGGGGCGCCCTGGGCCGCGGTCGTGCCCGGCCAGCGCGCCGCGCAGTAGTCGGCCTCGAGCCGCAGCGCGAGCCGATCGTGGCGCGGCGCGATCGCCGCGGTGCCGCAGCCCTCGGCGTGGTGCTCGACATCCACGCCGTCGAGCAGGATCGAGCCGACCCGCGTCGCGACCTCGCCTTCCCACTGCCAGCCGCGGTCCGGATCGGGAGCTACGTCGTCGGCGCGGGCGGCCGAGGCGACGAGTAACACGGCGATGACGAGCCTGGTCATGCCGGCTCGGACGCCCGGCGAGACCCCGCGGCCGCGTTAAGAGCCGATGAGCGCCACCTTGCAACTCGTCAGCGATGCTGATATTTCATGATACGAAATGTCTACGTCGAGGAGTAATGCTGCGGCACGGCGCAGCTCGATCGACCGCATCGTCGAGACCGCGATCTATCTCCAGACCGAGTCGCGCCGGCTCGCCAAGGAACAGTGCGCGCGCCACGGCATCACCGCGACGCAGCTCAACGTGCTCAAGCTGCTCCACACGATCGGCGACCTGTCGCTGTCGCAGCTGTCCAAGCAGATGGTGGCCACCAACTCGACGGTCACCGGCATCGTCGATCGCATGGTCGCGGCCGGCCTGGTCACGCGCGAGCAGAGCAGCGAGGACCGCCGGGTGTGGCGGATCAAGATCACGGCGGACGGCAGGGCGATCGCGCGCAAGGTCGACGTCGCGCCGTGGGAGCTGCTCCAGCGCGCGCTGGCCACGCTGCCCGCCGACGAGCTCGATCAGCTGGTCACCACGCTGCTCAAGATCGTCGACCACATCACCGCCGCCGCCGCGCGGTCCGACGAGGACGAATGACCACGATGCGAGAACGAGTTGCCGAGCTCGAGGCCCGGCGCGCGCGCGCCCGCGAGATGGGCGGCGCCGAGAAGGTCGCGAAGCACCACGAGCGCGGCAAGCTGACCGCGCGCGAGCGGCTCGACCGGCTGTTCGACGGCGGCGCGTTCGTCGAGGTCGGCATCCACGCCACCGAGATGGGACCGGGCGCGCAGCACGTGCCGGCCGACGCGGTGGTGTGCGGCTGGGGCAAGGTCGACGGCCGCAACGTCGCGGCCGTCGCGTACGACTTCACCGTCAAGGGTGGCTCGATCGGGATGGTCGGCGAGACCAAGGTGACGCGGATGCGCGAGCTCGCGCTGCGCGATCGCATGCCGATGGTGTGGCTGATCGATTCGGCCGGCGCGCGCATCGATCCGCGGCCGAACAGCGATCCGGACGCGATCTCGCTGTTCGCCGGCAGCGGCCACCTGTTTCGCGAGCAGGTCGTGATGAGCGGCGTCGTGCCGCAGGTCGCGGCGATGCTCGGCCCCGGCGCGGCCGGCACCGCCTACATCCCCGGGCTCGCCGACTTCGTGCCGATGGTCGCGGGGCGCAGCTCGATGGCGCTCGGCGGCCCGCCGCTGGTCAAGGCGATGACCAACCAGGACATCACCGAGCAGGAGCTCGGCGGCTCGCGCGTGCACTGCGAGGTCTCGGGCTGCGGCGACGTCGAGGTCGAGAGCGACGAGCAGTGCCTGGCGCTGGTCCGGCGCTACCTCGCGTTCATGCCGTCGCACTGCGGCGAGCGCCCTCCGATCATCGCGTGCGACGATCCGATCGATCGCGCCGACGACGCGCTGCTCGACGTCGTCCCCGACAACCCGAAGATGACCTACGACATCTACGAGGTGCTGCGCCGCATCGCCGATCGCGGCGAGCTGCTCGACATCAAGCCGCGCTGGGCGCGGCCGATCGTGACCTGCCTCGCGCGCTTCGGCGGGCGGCCGTGCGGCATCGTCGCGAACAACCCCAAGGGCGGCGGCGGCATCCTCGACGCCGACGCGGCCGACAAGGCCGCGCACTTCATCCAGATCTGCGACGCGTTCAACCTGCCGCTGGTGTTCGTGATGGACGTGCCCGGGTTCTGGGTCGGCCGCGATCACGAGCACGCCGGCATCATCCGTCACGGCGCCAAGATGCTGCACGCGATGGCGTCGGCGACCGTGCCGAAGCTGACCGTGGTCACGCGGCGCGGCTACGGCGCGGGCTACTACGTGATGGCCGGCCGCGCGTTCGAGCCCGATCTGTTCGTCGCGTGGCCGGGCGCGGAGATCAGCGTGATGGGCGCCGACGGCATGCTCGGGATCGCCGGCCAGAAGCTGTGGAAGGACGCCGAGCCGCCGCCCGAGGTCAAGCGCCAGATCGCGGCCCAGATCCAGAAGAACATCGACATCTACAAGGTCGCGGGCTGGGGCCTCGTCGACGACGTGATCGATCCGCGCGACACCAGGCGCCTGCTGTGCCTCGCGATCGAGATGAGCTGGAACCGCACGGTGGAACGCCCGGCGCGCAAGCGCGGGATCATGCCGGTCTAGGAGCAGCCATGAACGCGTTCAGCGAAGAGCACGAGATGGTCCGCAAGCTGGTGCGGCGGTGGACCGCGGCCAAGCTCGAGCCCGCGGTCGACGCGCTCGAGGCCGGCGAGCCGCCGTACGCGCTGATGCGCGACTTCGCCAAGACATTCGGGCTGCCCGAGCTCGCGCGCGCCGCGTTCGACAAGCTCGGGCAGCGCGCGAAGGACGGCGAGTCGCGCGGCGGACTCTCGGCCGCCGATCCGGCGCTCGCCGCGATCGTCTCGATCGAGCTGTCGCGCGTGCTGCCCGGCTTCGCGCTCGCGTTCGGCGCCTCGGCGGGGCTGGCCGGCGGCGCGATCATGAGCAAGGGCACGCTCGAGCAGAAGCAGCGCTGGGCGCTGCCGCTGCTCACCTGGGACCAGATCGGCGCGTGGGGCATGACCGAGCCCGGCGCCGGCTCCGACGCGTTCCGCGGCATGCGCACGGTCGCGGTGCCGCGCGGCGATGGCTACGTGCTGAGCGGCCAGAAGACGTTCATCACCAACGCGCCGTACGCCGACACGTTCGTGATCTACGCGAAGATCGATCGCGGCGACGGCACCGCGCTCGCCGATCGCCCGATCCAGCCGTTCGTGCTCCAGCGCGGGGACGCCGGGCTCACCACCGGCAAGCCGATGCGCAAGATGGGCATGCACAGCTCGCCGACCGGCGAGGTGTTCCTCGCCGATTGCTTCGTGCCCGCCGATCGCCTGCTCGGCATGCGCGAGGCCGATCCGATCGGGCGCGAGAGCGGCAGGAACGTGTTCCACAGCGAGCGCACCGGCCTGCCGATGATGGCGGTCGGCATCGTCGAGCGCTGCCTCGAGATCGCGCTCGACTACGCCAAGCAGCGCGTGACCTGGGGCAAGCGGATCGCCGAGTACCAGCTCGTGCAGCACAAGCTCGCCGGGATGTACGTCCACCTCGAGAACTGCAAGAACCTCATGTTCAAGCAGCTGACGCTGACCATGGAGGGCAAGTCGATGACCGCCGCCGAGGCCAGCGTCGCCAAGCTGTACTGCGCGCGCGCCGCGACCGAGGTGGCGCTCGATGCGGTCCAGCTGCTCGGCGGCAACGGCTACATGGCGGAGTACCGGGTCGAGATGCTCGCCCGCGACGCCAAGCTCCTGCAGATCGGCGGCGGCACCGACGAGATCCAGATCCTCAACATCGCGCGCCAGCTGCTCGGCGAGCCGAGTTGACCTAGCTAGTACGATCTCATATCACTTCGAGCATGCCCGCTGCCCGCTCGCGGAAGGCTCGCCTCGGCGCAGCTCTCGCGTTCTCGCGTGCCGACGCCTCGTTCTCCGCCGCGATCCGTGGCCTGCTCGCCCGGGCCGAGCTGCGCGGCCTGGTCGATCAAGGGATGGGGCCGATCCTGTTCACGCTCGAGCAGCGCGGCGTGTTGACGATGTCCGAGCTCGCGGCCACCGCGTCCATCCCGCGGTCGACGATGACCGGGATCGCGGCGAGAATGCAGCAGCGCGGCCTGATCCGGACCGCGCCGAATCCGCGCGACGGCCGCGGCACGGTGGTCGCCCTCGCCCCCAAGGGCCGTACGGTGTTACCGCGCTTGCACCGCATCGAGCGTGATCTCGACGACGCGATCTGTGGGGTCATCCCTACAAAGGACCGAGCCGAGCTGGTCGTGTTGCTGCTCAAGCTTGCCGCGGCATTTAGTACGCTCTAGTATCAACTGATACGAGCTCGTACTACTTGGAACCGAGGAGCATGAACATGCGTGGCTTCGTGATCGCGTGCATCGTCGCCGGCTGCGGATCGTCTTCTTCCACCACGCACGACGCGAGCCTCGGCGATGGCTCGCCGGCGAGCGACGCGCCGGCGATCGACGCGCCCGCCGGCTCGCTCGGCACGGTGTCGAGCGTGGTGGACCTGCCGAGCTGCCCGACCGGGATCCCGACCGCGCTCGCCGGCGCGACCTGCAAGCAGATCACGATCACCGGCTGCCCGGGCATCGCGACCGAGGCGATCGACGCGACCGTCGCGATCCTGTCGCCGACCGGCACGGCGAAGGGCACGATCGTCCACTTCTCGGGCAGCGGCGGCGAAGGCTACGAGGGCACCGGTATGATGCAGTACCAGGCGGCGGGCTTCCAGCAGGTGTTCGTCGCGTGGGCGACCGACTGGGAGCAGACCACGAGCTCGGGCATCCTCGCCGCCGGCTGCCGGCCGGCGACCGCGCTGCAGTGGGCGTGGAGCGAGCCGACGCTGCACGGCGGCTCGACCACCACCGCGTTCTGCGGTCAGGGCTTCTCCGGCGGCTCGGGCCAGCTCGGCTACGCGCTCGCGCGCTACGGCGAGGGCAGCCTGCTCGACTTCGTCAACGAGCTGTCGGGCCCGCCGTTCGCGCGGATCGATCTCGGCTGCGACGGCGACGATCCGGCGTCCGCCACGGTCTGCGGGGCGACCGACACGATGCGCCTGCCCGGCTCGCTCGACACCTGGGAGAACATCCAGGCGCCGCTTCACTGCGGCTCGACCGGCGTGCCCGCCGACGAGGTCGCGCGCTGGCAGAACGACAGCATCGCGATCGGAGGCGTCTACGATTATCCGCACACCGATGTCGAGTTCTTCGACTGCACGTACCAGTCGACCGCGGTCACCGCGATGGCGCAGCTCTACGAGCAGCTGATCGTACAGACCGAGAGCGGCGACGCGAGCACCGGCATCACCGGCTATCACTGCTTCACCCAGGCCGACGGTTGCATGGGCGAGGGCCTCGGCAACGGCAGCACGATGGCGGTCGACGCGATGATCGCAGGCTGCGTGCCGCGTCACTAGATCGTGCGGCAGCCGCACGACCATGCAACGTGCGGACAGCGCACGTGCGGGATTCCGGCGTGCCCGCAGCCGGCGCCGCGTGGACTCGTGCTTGCACCTGTGGCGGCGCATGCCCTCGATCGTCTGGTCCGCGGTCGCCGCATTTGCACTTTGCGCCGGGTGCACCGGTCAGCTCACCAGCTCCGGCACGGTCGATGCCGGCGAGTCCGGGAGCGACGGCCGTGGCTCCAGCGCACCCTCGCCCGACGGCCCTCTCGCCACCGCCGATGGCGCCGCCGGCTTTACCTGCCGCACCGGCACGACCAGCTACAGCTCGGGACACCACAATCCCGGGCAGGACTGCAACGGCTCGTGCCACGACCACGGCTTCACGCTCGCCGGCACCCTGTTCACCACCGCCACGGGCTCGAC
>DATJAE010000334.1:0-2717 GCA_035516595.1 Kofleriaceae bacterium
CGTCGTCGTCGCCCGCGTCGGGGTCGCCGCGCATCTGCCCGCGCGTCCACACCAGCGCCGCCGCGCTCGCCCGCGGCAGCAGCGCCGCCGCCTCCTCGCGGCGCAGCTCGGCGAGCGCCTCGGCCGCCTCGAGCGGCGCGCGGCCGACCAGCGCCTCGGCGAGCTCGTCGGCGGCCTCGGGCGACGCGATCGCGAGCCCGGTCAGGCCCAGGATCGCGCCGCGCGCGACGCCCGGCTGATGGCCGCGCTCGACCAGCAGCGGCGCCCAGCGCTGGGCCGCGCCGCCGCGCTCGAGCGCCGCGGCGGCCGACGCCGACGCGCGGCGCAGCTCGGAGTTGCTCGCGCTCGGGCGGAGCTCGCGATCGACGTCGGCCGCGAGCTCGGAGTCGACGTGCGCGAGCAGGCCGCGCGCGATCCCGGCGAACCGCCACACCAGCGCCTCGCGATCGCCGAGTAGCCGGGCCAGCGCGCCGCGCACGCCGGGCCGTGCCAGCACCGCCGCGCCGCCGCGGTCGCCGCCGTCGAGCCGGCGCACCGCCTCGCGCGCGCCGTGCGCGAGCAGCCGCGCCGCGAGCCGCCGGCCGGGCAACGAGCCGGTCGCCGGCGCGATCGCCCAGCGCTCGGCGAGCTGCGGCTGCGCGAGCAGGCCGAGCGCGAGCTCGCCGATCGCGCCGGGCGCGGTGAGCGGCGCCGCGAGCACGACCTCGAGCCGCGCGCGCAGCCCGTCGGACGCGACCACCTTCGGCGACGATCGCGCGAGCGCGATCAGCAGGCGCACGAACGTGTCGCGATCGGCGTCGCGCAGCCGCACCAGCACGCGGCGGCCGAGCTCGCGGCGCTCGGGGCCGGGCGGCAGCGCCTGCGCGAGCTCGAACAGCGCGACCGCCGCGGCCGCCGGCGACAGCCAGTCGAGCTCGGCGAGCACGCCGTCGCCGAGCGCGGTGCGGGTCGCGAGCAGCAGCTGATCGGCGGCCACGCCCTCGAGCGGCGCGGGCTCGCGCTCGGCGAGCTGCGCGAGCATCGCGAGGCCCTGGCGCGCCACGCGGCGCCGCTCCTCCGCGTCGGGCTGGCGATGCAGCTCGGCGAACGCGGTCAGGTAGGACCGTCCGCTTCCCACGAGCCGATCTTAGCGATATCCCCGCGACCGAGCGCAACTTGCGCAGCACTTCGCGCAGCTTGCCTCGCCCGACCACCGTGACAGCGCTCGCGCGCTCGGCGCATGCTGAGCCGATGAGATGGGTCCTGGTCTCGCTCTGGGCGTGCGCCGGATGCTCGTTCCTGCACGGCACGAATGACACCGGCGGCGGCGACGCCGGCGGCAGCGCCGGCAGCGCCGGCCCCGACGGCGCCGCGTCCGGCGCGGTCGACAGCGACGGCGACGGCATCCCCGACGCGCTCGACAACTGCCCGACCGTGCCGAACCCCGACCAGCACGATCACGACGGCGACGGCCGCGGCGACGCGTGCGACGTCTGTCCGCACCTGCCCGACACCGGCGCCGACAGCGACGGCGACGGGGTCGGCGACGCGTGCGACCCGCGGCCCACCGAGCCGGGCGATCGCATCGCGTTCTTCGAGGGCTTCTACGGCCCGGTCGCGTGGAACGCCGTGCTCGGCGCCGCGTCGTCCTGGCACTACGACGGCCAGACCGCGACCCAGACCGACCCGAACGCGATCTACCAGCTGGTTCGCCCCGACTCGCCGCCGCTCGACAACGTGTTCGTCGACGTCCGGCTCAAGGTCAACTCGACGGCGACGACCGGCGCGCGCACGTCGGCCGGCGTGGTCGTCGGCTATCGCGCGACCAACGACTACTACTTCTGCGGGATGGCGTCGCAGACCGGTGCGGCCGAGGTCGACGCCGGCAAGGTGTTCGCCAGCTCGAGCGCCGGCGACTGGGAGTACGACGGCGAGCCGTTCGACGCCGACATGGCCGGCGGCTGGACCGTGCTGCAGGCGCAGACCTCGCAGCTGGCCGGCGAGGACACCACGTTCAGCTGCCTGGGCCACCGCGGCACCACCGACACCCAGGCGAGCTACGACGCCGGCGCCGCCGCCGCGGGCGACATCGGGCTGCGCACCAACGGCGCCGACGTCAGCTTCGACTACGTGTTCGTGGTCGCGATGCCAGCTCCGAACGGCTCGTAGCGCGCGCGGCACGACGCATGCTCGATCCGCCGAGCATGACGCGTCACAAGCGATCCCCCGCGCGGCGCGCACCGCGCGCACGTAGCAAGACCGCCCCGCGGGCGAAGGCGCCACGGCGTGCGACCTCGGTGATCGACGCCGAGCCGGACCAGCTGCCGCCCCAGCTCGAGCCCGAAGACGGCGAGGGCGCGCCGCCCGACGAACGCGTCAAGGACACCGGCGAGCTCTACGGCGTTCACACGCCGCCGGCCGCCGATCGCGAGCTCGGCGAGGACGCCGAGTCGTACAAGGACGCCGAGCTCGGCGAGAGCTGGCTCGAGTCGCTCGAGCTCTCGGCGGCCGAGGGCGGTCCCGAGCCCGAGCACGAGATCGACGTCCAGGACGACAGCGATCGCGACCATCCGCTCCACCACGCGACCGAGGGCAAGGATCGCCCGGTGGCCGACAAGGGATCGGGCGGACGCGGCGGGATGTGAGTGGATCGAGTACGCTGGCGCGCGTGAAGGCGCAGCGCATCGATCTCGCGGGACTGTCGACCATCGTCGTGGGCGAGGCCGTCGCTCCGCTCA
>DATJAE010000335.1:0-9665 GCA_035516595.1 Kofleriaceae bacterium
GCCCAACCCCAGCAGACCCAGCGGCTCGGCACGAGCGCCGTGCTCCGCCGCCGTTCGAGCGGCGATCGCGCGGCCGGCGAGCGCACCGGCGAGGAGGCTCCCGTCAAGCCCGCCGCGACCCCGGTTCGCGAGCGCCCCGCCGCCGCTGCTGCGCCGACGCCGCCGCCCGCGCCGCCGGTCGTGCGCCGCCGCGCGCCGGTGTCCGAGGAGCGCCCGCCGGTTCCGCCCGCCGAGCCCGCGCCGCCGCCGGCACGGGTCGAGCCGCCCAAGCCGGCGCCGGTCGCGCCACCGCCTCCGGTCGAGCCCGCGCCGCCGGTCCGCGTCGAGCCGCAGAGGCCAGCGCCGGTCGTCGAGCCCAAGCCCGCGCCGGTGGCGCCGCCCGCGCCGGCAGTCGCGCCCGCGCCGATGGCAGCCGCGGCCGCCGAGCCGGCGAGCGTGCCCACGCGCTCGCGCGTGATCGTGAGCGGCCCGCAGGTCGTGTCGCGCGGCGCGAGCGCCGGCATGGAGACGGTGCAGTCGCGTCCGACCGAGGTGGCGCCGCCGCCGTCGACCCCGCTGCCGGCGCGCGTGACCCCGGTCCGCTCGCAGCCGCCGAGCGAGCCGCCGCGCACCACGGTCGGCGAGGTGGTCAGCTCGGCGCGCAGCCAGTTCGAGCTCGAGCTCGAGCGCGCCAAGGCTCGCACCGCCGAGCGCGACGGCACGCCGGTCACGCGCACGCGCCCGGGCACCGAGCCCGGCATCGCCGCGCGCAGCGACGGCGACGAGACGCCGGCCGCGGCCACGGCCACGCCGCCGCCGCGCGATCCGTCGCGCCCCGCGGTCGGCAGCGTGATCTCGCTGCCGCCCCGCATCAAGATCACCGAGCGCACGCCGTCGACCGGCCGTCCGCCGCCCGGACCGCAGCCGGTCAACCCGATCCGCGGCCGGTTCGCGCAGCAGCAGCAGCGCGGCGGCCGCCCCGGCGGGCCGAACGACCTCGGCAAGAAGAAGCTGCCGCTCGGCAAGAAGGGCAAGCAGACCCAGCTCACCACGCCGGCCGAGCACAAGCGCGTGATCCGGATCGAGGACACGATCGCGATCCAGGATCTCGCCCGCAACATGTCGACCAAGGCTCCCGACGTGCTGAAGAAGCTGTGGGGCATGGGGATGACCGGCGTGAACATCAACGCGTCGATCGACTTCGACACGGCGCAGATCCTCGCCAGCGAGTTCGGCTACGAGGTCCAGAACGTCGCGTTCAAGGAAGAGGACGTGTTCGCGCAGAAGGGCGACGACGCCGAGAAGCGCGTCACCCGCGCGCCGGTCGTCACCGTGATGGGCCACGTCGACCACGGCAAGACCTCGCTGCTCGACGCGATCCGCAAGACCCGGGTCGCCGCGGGCGAGGCCGGCGGCATCACCCAGCACATCGCCGCGTACAAGATCTCGGCGCCCGGCCACGGCGACATCGTGTTCCTCGACACGCCCGGCCACGAGGCGTTCACCGAGATGCGCGCGCGCGGCGCGCAGGCCACCGACATCGTCGTGCTGGTGGTCGCGGCCAACGACGGCGTGATGCCGCAGACGCTCGAGGCGCTGTCGCACGCCAAGGACGCGAAGGTCTCGATCATCGTCGCGGTCAACAAGATCGATCTGCCCGACGCCCAGCCCGAGCGGGTCAAGCAGCAGCTCGCCGATCACGGCCTCATCCCCGAGGAGTGGGGCGGCGACACGATCTACGTCAACGTGTCGGCGCTCAAGGGCGAGAACATCGACAAGCTGCTCGAGTCGATCGCGGTCACCGCCGAGGTGCTCGAGCTGCGCGCCAACCCCGAGCAGCCCGCCGCCGGCGTGGTGATCGAGGCGCGGCTCGATCGCAACCGCGGCCCGATGGCGACGGTGCTCGTGCAGGAAGGCACGCTGCACGTCGGCGACATCATGGTCGCCGGCCGCACGTTCGGCAAGGTGCGCGCGATGCTCGACGACCGCGGCGAGACCGTCGAGGTCGCCGGGCCGTCGACCCCGGTCGAGATCCTCGGCCTCGACGGCGTGCCCGACGCCGGCGATCAGGTCAACGCCGCCGAGGACGACAAGGTCGCCAAGCAGGTGGTCGAGCACCGCCGGGAGCAGTTCCGCAAGCGCGAGCTCGGCACCCGCACCAAGGTCTCGCTCGAGAACCTCATGGAGCGGATCGCGGAGAGCGCCGACACCAAGGAGCTCAAGATCGTCCTCAAGACCGACGTCCAGGGCTCGGCCGAGGCGCTCAAGGCCGCGCTCACCAAGCTGTCGACCGACAAGGTCAAGGTCTCGGTGATCGCGGCCGCGGTCGGCGGCATCACCGAGAGCGACGTCCAGCTCGCGAAGGCGGGCGGCGCGATCGTGGTCGGCTTCCACGTCCGCCCGGCCGGCAAGTCGAGCAAGCTCGCCGAGCAGGAGGGCGTGCAGATCCGGCTCTACGACATCATCTACGACGCGCTCGACGACGTGAAGGCGGCGATGGCCGGCCTGCTCGCGCCGATCAAGCGCGAGGTCGCGATGGGCAAGCTGGCGGTCCGCGAGACGTTCTCGATCCCCAAGGTCGGCACGGTCGCGGGCTGCATGGTCACCGAGGGCAAGGTCAACCGCAAAGCCCACCTCCGGATCATCCGCGACGCGGTCCAGATCTACGAGGGCAAGGTCGGCAGCCTGCGCCGCTTCAAGGACGACGTCAGCGAGGTCCAGCAGGGCTACGAGTGCGGCGTGATGGTCGCGGGCTGGAACGAGATCAAGCAGGGCGACGTGATCGAGGCCTACGAAGTGATCGAGGAGGCCGCGCAGCTGTAAGCCGCACGCGGTGGTACGGTTAGGGCGTGTACGTAGCGGTTGCCAGGCTCGCGCTCGTGATCGGCGAGGCCCACTCGCTCAAGGAAAAGCGCATGGTGATCCGCCGGATCAAGGATCGCGTGCGCGAGCGGGTCGGCGTCGTGATCGCCGAGGTCGGCGCGCCCGAGGTGCGCGACAGCTGGCAGCGCGGCGAGCTCGGCTGCGCGGTGGTGAGCGCGGACCGCGGCAAGGCGCTCGAGCTGATCGACGACGTCGTGCGGGTCGCGATGGCGGCGGGCGGCGCGCAGATCGTCGCGATCGCGAGGGACGCGCTCACGTTCGACGCGGCGCCCACCGCGTTCGCGCCGATCGACGACCGCACCGGCGCCGGCGACAAGGCGCAGGCCAGCGACGACTTCATCCCCGACGCGTGGCGCGAGGAGCTCGATCGATGAGCGCGCGCAAGCAGCGGATCGAGCACGCGCTGCGCGAAGCGCTGACCGAGGCGATCGCGGCCGACGTGCGCGATCCGCGGGTGCGCGCGCCGACCCTGCTGACGATCACGCGGGTCGAGCTCAACGTCGACCTGTCGGTCGCGCGCTGCTACGTCTCGGTGGTCGGCGGCGATGCCGACGCCGCGCTCGCCGGGCTCGCGCACGCGGCCGGCTTCCTGCGCGGCCCGATCGGCCGGCGGGTCGGGCTGCAGCGCGCCCCCGAGCTGCGCTTCGCCGCCGATCCGACGGTCGACGTCGCCGAGAAGCTCGCCGCGATCGTGCGCGACGACGAGGCGAAGGCGGTCGCGGCCGGGCGCGATCCGAAGAAGGAGCGCGAATGACCGCGCCCGGCGACGCGTTCGAGCGCGCGTGCGACCGGCTGGCCAGCGCCGAGCGCGTGCTGCTCACCAGCCACCGCCGACCCGACGGCGACGGCACCGGCTCGATGGCCGGGCTGGCCTCGCTGCTCCGCGCGGCGGGCAAGGAGGCGGTCATCTACTCGGTCGATCCGATCGCGCGGCGCTACCGCTGGCTGCCGCTGGTCGCGACCACCGTGCACACGATCAGCTTCGACGAGCGATTCGATTGCACCGTGGTGGTCGACTGCGCCGACGTCGCGCTGCTCGGCGACGGCCTGCCGCCGCCCGAGGTGTGCGGCACGCTGATCACGCTCGACCACCACGCGAGCGGCAAGCCGTTCGGCGACATCGCGGTGTGGGATCCGAGCGCGGCCGCGGTCGGCGTGCTCGTGCATCGCATCGCCGAGCACCAGAGCTGGCCGATCACCGCCGAGGCCGCGGTGCCGCTCTACGTCTCGCTGATCAGCGACACCGGCGGCTACCGCCACGCCAACACCAACGCCGAGGCGCTCAGCGTCGGCGCCGCGCTGATCCGCGCCGGCGTCGTGCCGTCGACCATCGCGGCCAGCCTCGAGGAGCGGCCGAGCCCGGGCAAGCTGCGCCTGCTCGGCTCGGTGCTGTCGACGCTCGAGCTGGTGTGCGCGGGCCGGGTCGGCGTGCTCTCGGTCACGACCGACATGGTCGAGGGCGCGCGCGCGTCGTGGGAAGACATCGAGGGCATGGTCAACTGGGCGCGCAACGTCGAGGGCGTGATGGTCGGCGTGCTGCTCACCACCGCGAAGGGCGGCGGCGTGCGGGTGTCGATGCGATCGCGCAGCGAGCGGATCGACGTGGGCAAGGTGTGCCTGGGGCTGGGCGGCGGCGGCCATCCCGGCGCGGGCGGCTGTCACATCGCGGGCGACCTCGCGACGACCAAGGACAAGGTGGTGCGCGCGCTCGACGCCGCGTTCATGCGCGCGCCGCGGGCGTCGAGCCCGAGGATCGACAAGCCGTCCGAGCCCGCGTGATAGGATGCCGTCATGCGGCACCTTGCCCTCGTGGCGCTGGCCGTCGCGGCGTGCGGCGATAACCGCCATCTGCCGATCGACGCCGGCCCGGCCGACACCGCGGTCGACACCGGCGACGCCGGCAACCCGCTCGAGCCGCCGACCCTGTTCGGGACCGGGCTGTGCGTCGACCAGGCGTGCACGCAGATCAGCGCGGACGTCCAGGCCTACGAGCCGCAGTACGTGCTGTGGGCCGACGGCGCGACCAAGAAGCGCTGGATGTACCTGCCGCCCGGCACCCAGATCGACACCTCGAACATGGACCGCTGGGAGTTCCCGCAGGGCACCAAGTTCTGGAAGGAGTTCGACGTCGGCGGCAAGCCGATCGAGACCCGCTACATCGTCAAGATCGGCGCCGGCGACGCGGTGAGCGACTGGTACTGGGTGGCCTACGAGTGGAACGCCGCCGGCGACGACACGACCGCCGAGCCGTTCGGCGACAACGACGCCGGCGGCACGACCCACGACATCCCGCCGCAGGTCCAGTGCAAGCAGTGCCACGACGGCCTGCAGCCGACCCGCATCCTCGGGTTCGGCGCGATCCAGCTCGACTGGGACAACCCCGACACCACGTCGCTCGATCTCGATCGCGTGGTCGCCGCGAACATGCTGACCGTCGCGCCCGCCGGCGCCGCGTCGCCGCGCTATCCGTTGCCCGGCACGGCGACCGAGGTCGCCGCGCTCGGCTACCTCCACGCCAACTGCGGGCACTGCCACAACCCGACCGGCGCGGCGTACACGACGTCGAGCCCGCCGGTCGCGATGTTCCTGCGGCTCGACGTCGGCACGCTGGGCTCGACCGCGACGACGCCGACCTACATGACCGCGATCGACGCGACCGCCGCGTACCCGATCGACGGGCTCACCACGATCGTCGTGCCGGGCCAGCCGGCGATGTCGCTGCTGATCGATCGGTTCGAGACCACGAATCCGGCCAATCACATGCCGAAGATCGCCTCGAAGATGACCGATCCGACCGGCGACGCGACGCTGCAAGCGTGGGTGACCGGCCTCTGAGCGGCGTGCTCGTGCTCGACAAGCCGGCGGGGATGTCGTCGGCCGCGGCGGTCGAGCGGGTCAAGCGCGAGCTCGGCGCGCGGCGCGCGGGCCACGCCGGCACGCTCGACCCGATCGCGACCGGCGTCCTGCCGATCTGCCTGGACGAGGCGACCAAGCTCGCGGGCTACCTGCTCGCCGACGACAAGGCCTACGAGGCCGAGGCCGTGCTCGGGGTCGAGACCGACACGCTCGATCGCACCGGCGCGGTGGTCGCGACCCGGCCGATCGCGGGCGTGACCCGCGAGCGCGCGCTCGCCGCGATCGCCGCACGCACCGGCGAGCACGACCAGCTGCCGCCGCTGTACTCGGCGATCAAGCAGGGCGGGGTGCGGATGTACCGGCGCGCGCGCGCGGGCGAGCAGGTCGAGCGCGCGCCGCGCCGGGTGCGGATCGATCGGCTCGAGCTGCTCGCGTTCGAGCCGCCGCGGCTGCGCCTGGCGATCGCGTGCAGCAAGGGCACCTACGTGCGCAGCCTGGTCGCCGACCTCGGCGCCGACCTCGGCTGCGGCGCCCACCTCGGCGAGCTGCGCCGCACGCGCTCCGGCGTGTTCGCGATCGCCGATGCGGTCGCGATCGACGCGATCGCGACCGCGCCGCTGGTCGGCCTCGTCGACGCCACCGGCCTGCCGATCGTCGAGGTCGCCGGCGCGCAGGTCCCTCGCGTGCGCTCGGGCGTCCAGATGCCGCCCGCCGAGCTCGCGGTGCCGCCGGCGAACTACGAGCGATTCCAGCTCGTTGACGAGGCGCGCGCGCTGGTCGCGATCGCCCACGTCGAGGCCGGCCGCGTGGTCTACGACCGGGTGTTTGGCGCTTGACCGGGGGCGCGGTTTCCCCCAATCTCCGCCCTGACCGCGGCATTCGTCCAGCTCGGACGCGGCCGTCGGCGACTGGAGTCACGCATGTCGGTCTCGACCGTACGCAAGCAGGAGACGATCTCGAAGTTCCGCCAGCACGAGGGCGATACGGGATCTCCCGAGGTTCAGGTGGCGCTGCTCTCCGAGCGCATCGGCCACCTCACCGAGCACCTCAAGAACAACCACAAGGACCACCACAGCCGGCGTGGCCTGCTCAAGATGGTCGGCCAGCGCCGCGCGCTGCTCGACTACCTGAAGCGCAAGAACCTCGATCGCTACAAGAAGCTGATCGACACGCTCGGGCTGCGCCGCTAGATCCGCGCCTGATCGCGGATCACGGTGCCGAGCAGCGCGAGCACCGCCGCGCCGAAGCCTGCCATCGCGGCCACCGCCATCAGCGTGCCGCCGATGCCGGTGTGGAAGATCAGCGTGCCGAGATCGCCGTGGAAGCGGTACAGCGCGTAGCCGAACCCGAGCACCGCGGCGAGCGCGTCCGCGAAGCCGAGCCGGTTGCGGGTCACCCCGACCACGGTGGGCGTCGCGAACGCGGCGATCAGCAGCCACACGGTCGAGCCACCCTCATGCCGCAGGTCGAACCAGGACACGTCGCCGAAGATGGGCAGGAAGCAGCCGACCAGACCGAGCGCACCGAACGCGAGGACCAGACGCTTCATGGGCAGGCAGCCTAGCATCGGGTCCGGCTCGATCCAGGAGATTCGGAGGCGCTTGGCTTTCGGGAGCGCCTGTGCAATAAAGCCGCCGCACACAACTTTCAGGCGTCGCAGGACTTCAAGGATCGCGCTGGTTTGATCGTTCGGTCGAGCGCCCCCCGCAAGGGACGTTGGACTGAGGGTTCAGGCCACTCGAGACGAGGGGCCCCGCGACGTGATCCACAGCAAAAGGACACGTCATGGCATACGTTCGCGAAACCGCCCTCGTCGGCGGCAAGGAGATCATCGTCGAGACCGGGAAGTGGGCCAAGCAGGCCGGCGGATCGGTCGTCATTCGCTGCGGCGACAGCATGGTGCTGGTCACGGCGTCGGGGTCCGCCCTGCCGCGCGACATCGACTTCATGCCGCTGACCTGCGAGTACCAGGAGAAGTTCTACTCGTCGGGCAAGATCCCGGGGAGCTTCTTCCGGCGTGAAGGTCGCTCGACCAACGCCGAGATCCTGATCTGCCGCCTCATGGACCGCCCGGTCCGGCCGCTGTTCCCCAAGGGCTGGTTCATCGACACCCAGATCATCGCCAACGTGGTCTCGTTCGACCGCGACAACGCCACCGACGTGCTGGCGATGACCGGCGCGTCGGCCGCGCTCCACATCTCCGACCTGGTGTGGGACGGGCCGCTCGCCGGCGTGCGGGTCGGCCGGATCGACGGCCAGTTCATCGCCAACCCGACGTTCGCCGAGCGCGAGAAGTCGGAGATGGACATCGTGGTTGCCGCGAGCCGCGACGCGATCATGATGGTCGAGGGCGAGATGCACGAGCTGCAGGAGGACGTCGTGATCGACGCGCTGCTGTTCGCGCACCAGGCGGTGCAGCCGCTGATCGACCTGCAGGAGCGCCTGCGCGCGCACAACGGCAAGGAGAAGCGGCCGTTCACCAAGCCGGTCGCCGACGAGGCGCTCGCCGAGAAGGTCAAGGAGCTGGCCTGGGATCGGCTCGCCGCCGCGATGACGATCAAGGACAAGCACCAGCGCAGGAGCGGCGTGTCGCAGGTCCACCTCGACCTGCGCGCGCAGCTCACCGCCGAGGGCCAGCCGTGGGCCGGCAAGCCCAAGGAGGTCGACGCCGCGTTCTCCAAGCTCGAGAAGAAGTGGGCGCGCGGTCACACGCTGTCGACCCGCACCCGGATCGACGGCCGCCGCCCCGACGAGATCCGCCCGATCTCGATCGAGACCGGCGTCCTGCCGCGCGCGCACGGCTCGGCGCTGTTCACCCGCGGCGAGACCCAGGCGCTGGTCGCGGTCACGCTCGGCACCAAGTACGACGAGAAGAAGCTCGACACGCTGCTCGGCGACATGAAGAAGACGTTCTACATGGACTACAACTTCCCGCCGTTCTCGACCGGCGAGGTCAAGCCGCTGCGCGGCCAGTCGCGGCGCGAGGTCGGCCACGGCTTCCTCGCCGAGCGCTCGGTCGAGAGCGTGGTCCCGATCTACGAGGACTTCCCCTACACGATCCGCGTGGTGTCGGACATCCTCGAGAGCAACGGCTCGTCGTCGATGGCATCGGTGTGCGGCGGCAGCCTCGCGCTGATGGATGCGGGCGTGCCGACCAAGGCCCCGGTCGCCGGCATCGCGATGGGGCTGATGAAGGAGGGCGAGGACTACGTCATCCTCAGCGACATCCTCGGCGACGAGGACCACCTCGGCGACATGGACTTCAAGGTCACCGGGACGCGGCGCGGCGTGTGCGCGCTGCAGATGGACATCAAGGTCGACGGCCTGACCCGCAAGATCCTCGAGGAAGCGCTCGAGCAGGCCAAGCGCGGCCGGATCCACATCCTCGACAAGATGGACAACGCGATCTCGGCGCCGCGCGACGAGGTCTCGGTATATGCCCCGCGGATCGTGACGGTGCAGATCAAGCCGGACAAGGTGCGCGACATCATCGGCCCCGGCGGCAAGACGATCCGCGCGATCCAGGAGCAGACCGGCGCGCAGATCGACATCAACGACAACGGGACGGTGTCGATCGCGTCGGCGGATGCCAAGAGCATCGAGCAGGCGCAGGCGCTGATCTCCGGGCTCACGATGGAGCCCGAGGTCGGCCAGTTCTACAACGGCATCGTCAAGAAGATCGTCGAGATCGGCGCGTTCGTCGAGATCATGCCGGGCACCGACGGCCTGCTCCACATCTCCGAGGTCGCCAAGGAGCGGATCCGCGCGGTCGAGGACGTGCTGAGCGAGGGCGACGAGGTGATCGTCAAGTGCATCAAGGTGGATCGCGACGGCAAGATCCGCCTGTCGCGGCGCGAGGCGCTCGACGCCAACCCCGGCCCCGAGGAAGTCCACAACTTCGTGATCTGAGGCAACCGCGCGGCTGCCGCGCGTGGTCAGGGTGCGCA
>DATJAE010000336.1:0-4614 GCA_035516595.1 Kofleriaceae bacterium
TCGGCGGCCGACACCCGCGCGTCGGGATCGCCGAGCAGGCGCTCGAGCGCGGTGATCGCCGCGGCGTGCTTGGCGTTGCCGCCGAGCGCGGCGGCGTAGTTGTCGATCGCGGCCTCGACGTCGCGCAGCTGCTTCTCGTGGACCGCGCCGAGCTCGACCCGCAGCGCGACCGCCTCGTCGATCGAGGTCACGAAGCCCAGGCGGCGCTCGTAGAGCTCGACCACGTCGTGCCAGCGGCCCTGCTGGCTGTACAGCGACTCGAGCGAGTAGATCGCGTCGCCGCGTTCCGGCGCGAGCTCGAGCACCTGCTCCCAGGTCACGATCGCGTCGTCGGGGCGCCTCAGGCTGGCGTAGAGCCCGGCGGACTCGACGAGCGCGGCGACCCGATCGTCGACGTCGCCGCTCTGCGCCTCGGCCGAGGCCTGGCGCAGCAGGATCTCGACCAGGTGCTCGTCGTCGCTCGCGTCGCGGTAGATCGCCTCGAGGGCGGCGAGCGCGCGGCGGTCCTCGGGGACCAGGTCGAGCACCTTCTGGTAGTAGTCGCGGGCGAGCGCGAGGTCGCGGCGGACCGCGCGCGATAGATCCGCGATGTCGAGGTAGAGCCGGCGCTGGATCTCGGCGTCGAGCACGCTCGGTGCGACCTCGCGATAGACGTCGATCAGATCGGCCTCGCGGCCGAGCTCGCCGGCGAGGCGCTCGGTCTCCGCGACCATGTGTGCGAGCTCGGGCTCGGTGGCGGCGTGGCGCAGCGCGAGCAGCTGGGCGGCGAACGCGCCGGCCTTGTCGCCGAGCCGGTGCTCGCGCAGCCGCACGACCTCGCCGAGCGCGCGCAGCTTGGAGGCGGTGTCCTCGGTCCACTCGGCCTGGAGCAGCGACAGCTGGGCGAGCTTGTCCTCCTGCGCGGTCGCGCCGTAGACCGGGCGCAGGATGTCCGCGGCGTGGGCGCGCAGGTCGGGATCCTCGAGTGCGGCCTCGACCGCGGCGATCGCGGCGGGATGCTGCGGCTCGTCGCGCAGCACGTTGGCCCAGCGCTCGAGCGCCTCGACCGGACGCGCGAGCGGGCCGGACAGCAGCTGCGCGATCGCGACCGCGAGCCCGATCTGCTCCGGGTGATCGGCCAGCTGGGCCTGGCGCTCGAGCACCTCGAGCAGGTCGACGTGGCGGCCGGCAGCGCGGTAGAGCCGCGCCAGCTCGGCGAGCGCGCGCCCGGCCTCGGGGTCGCGATCGAGCACCTCGAGCCACGCCGCGATCGCGTCCTCGGGCTGGTGCAGGCGATGCTCGTGGATCTCGGCGATCCGCGCGAGCAGCGCGATCGCCTCCTTGTCGTCGCCCGCGTGTTCGACCCGGCGATGCAGGATGTCGATCAGCGGCCGCCACTTCTCGCCGGCCTGGTAGAGCCGCTCGAGCGCGTGCAGCGCGCCGGCGTCGGCGGGCTGGTCGTCGAGGATCTCGGCCCAGGTCGCGATCGCGGCGTCGCGCTCGCCGAGCTGCTCCTCCTCGAGCGCGGCCACCCGCGCGAGCAGCGCGCGGCGCTCGGCGGCGTCGTCGGCGTGCTCGGCCTGCTTGCGCATCACGGCGCGCAGCGCCGCCCAGTCCTTGGCGTCCTCGTGGAGCCGCGCGAGCGCGGCCGCGGCGCGGCGCACGGTCGACGGGCTCGACGGATCGATCTCGATCAGCCGGCGGTACGCCGCGATCGCGCGCGGCGCGTCGCCGAGCTGGGTGTCGTAGTAGCTCGCGAGCTCGGCGAGCAGCGCGACCCGGTTCTGGACATCGCCGGCGGGCAGCGCGCCGACCGCGGCCTCGAGCGCGGTGGTCGCCTCGGGCCAGCGATTGAGCCACTGCGCGAGCCGGGCGAGCTCGACCCGCGCGCGCTCGTGCGCAGGATCGAGCCGGAGCACCTCGAGCCAGGCGTCGAACGCGTCGCGCGTCGCCCCGAGCTCGGACTCCTGGAGCGTCGCGATCCGCGCCACCAGCTCGACCGCCTCGGTGCCCTCGACCAGCGAGCGCTCGACGCGCAGCACCGCGACCAGGTCCTTCCACAGCTTGTCATGCTCGTAGAGCGGCTCGAGCAGCCGCGCGACCCGCATCGTGACCGCGGAGGCCCTGGGATCGGTCAGCATCTCCTCGAGCAGCTCGCGCGCGTCCTCGTGACGGCGCTGGCGCGCGAGCACGTCCTCGAGCAGATCGATCGCGCGGATCGGCTCGCCGAGCTCGTGCGCGAACAGCGTCGCGCGGCGGAACGCGAGCTCCTGCAGGCGCGGATCGCCGGTCGGCACGTGATCGGAGCGGCGCGCGAGCAGCTCCTCGAGCTCGCGCCACTGCCTGGACTCGCTGTACAGCTTGTCGAGCGCGTCGAACGCGCCGGCGTTGCCGCTGTCGAGCTCGAGCACGCGGCGGTACGCGATCGTCGCGCGCGCCGGATCGCCGAGCACGTCCTCCTCGAGCGTCGCGATCGCGAGCAGCGTGTCGAGCCGCTCCTTCTCGTCGAGCGTGACCTCGGCGCGGCGCTCGAGCAGCGCGCGCAGGTCGGTGAACCGGCGCTCGTCGCGGTAGCTCGCGACCAGCGCGTCGAACGCGTCGGAGGCGTCGGGCTCGACGTCGAGCACGACCAGCCACGCGCGCTCGGCCGCGGCGCGATCGGCGAGCCGCTGGCCGGTGACCACGGCGAGCTCGGTGGCGAGCGCGCGGACCTGCGCCGGCGCGCCGCCGCCGGCGCGCAGCGTGCCGAGCGCCGCCGCGAGGTGGCGCGCCCACTCGCCGTCGCGGCCGAGCTGGCCGGCGAGCGCGGCGAGCGCGGCGCGCACGTCGGCATCGCCCGGATCGGCGGCGACCACGCGCAGGCCGGCCTGCCAGGCCGCCGCCGGATCGCCGAGCTCGATGTGGTACAGGCGCATCAGCTGGCGATCGAGATCGACCCGCTCGCCCGCCGGCGTGTCCTCGGCGGCGCGCAGGATCTCGAGCGCGGCGGCGTGCGCCGCGAGCTGCCGCGTGCGCTCGAGCTGCGGCAGGATCTGGCGGACCGCCGCGACCCGCTGCTTGGCGTCGATCATACCGCGCCGTCCTTCGGCGGCGCTGCCGGCGGGGGACAAGCCCCCGCCGTCGATCCCACCGCGCCGTCCTTCGGCGGCGCTGCCGGCGGGGGACAAGCCCCCGCCGTCGATCGCGCGCGACGCGCTCGGCGACAGCACGATCCGCGCGATCGCGTCGACCGCGGCCTGGCGCACGCCGGCTCCCGGCGCCGGGATCGCGAGCGCGTCGCGGTAGTAGCGGAGCGCGTTGCCGAAGCGCTCGAGGTTGTGCTCCTCGAGCGCGCCCAGCCGCATCAGCAGATCGAAGCGCGCCTGGCCGTCGGGCACGGCCGCGAGCTCCTGGCCGAGCACGTCGACCAGCGACTCCCAATCGCCGCGCGCCTCCTCGATCCGCGCGAGCGCGCGCAGCGCGCCGGCGTGGCCCTTGGCCGCGGCGAGCGCCTCGCGGTAGGTCGCGGCCGCGCCGTCGAGGTCGACCAGCTTCTGCTCCTGCAGCGCCGCGATCTCGATCAGCAGCTTGGCGCGCGCCGACGCATCGCCCTCGCGCGCGGCGCGCCGGCGATACGACGCGAGCAGCTCCGGCCAGTCGGCGAGCTGGCTCGCCAGGTCCTCGAGGCTGGCCTCGGCGTCGCGGTCGCCCGGCGCGAGCTGCAGGACCTGGCGGTAGTAGCCGCGCGCGGCCTCGAGGTCGCCGAGCCGCTTGCCCGCGATCCGCGCCAGCTCGCGCAGCAGCTTGCCGCGCAGCGCGTCGTCGGCCTTGGGCAGCGCGCGCTCGAAGCTCGCGATCACCTCGCGCCAGTGATCGGGCTCGCTGGCGAGGCGCATCACGTCGGTGTAGAGCTGCTCGCTCGACGGATCGATGTCGAACGCGCGCAGCGCCCAGCCGAACGCGAGGTTCTTGGACGCCAGGCGCTGCTCGCACAGCTGGCGGATCTGCGCCAGCTTGACCAGCCGCAGCGCCGGCTCGTGCAGCGCGGCGAGCTCGATCTCGAGCACCGCGAGCAGCCGCGTCCACTTCTCCTGCTTGGCGTAGATCGGCGCGAGCGCCGCCGCGGCGCCGACATGCTGCGGCTCGACCGCGAGCACGCGCTCCCACACCTGGCGCGCCTTCTCGAGCAGCGCCGGCTGCTGCGGCGCGGCCTCGGCGCGCGCCTGCGCGAGCTGCGCGGCGCGCTCGACCAGCGGCAGCCGCGCGGCCTTGGCGTCGAGCCGGTCCGCGATCGCGAGCAGCGCCTCGACCAGCTCCTCCTGCTGGCCGAGCCGCGCGTACAGCGCCTCGAGCCCGGCGAAGTCGCCCGACATCGCGTAGAGCTCGCGCAGCGTGCGCAGCGCCTTGGCGTGACCGGGCTCGAGCTCGAGCACCTCCTGCCACGCCTGCGCGGCCTGCTGCGGCGCGCTCAGCCGGTCGGCGTAGACCTGGCCGAGCTTCTCGTACAGCGCGATCACCTCCTTGTGGCGATCCTTGACCTTCGCGATCGCGGCGACCTGGCGGTGCAGGATCTCGGCGAGCGCGAGGTAGCGCTTCTCGCGCTCGTACAGGTTGGCGAGCGACGCGAGCGTCTCGGCCGGATCGCCGGGCGCCGCG
>DATJAE010000337.1:0-19347 GCA_035516595.1 Kofleriaceae bacterium
AGGGCTACCTGTGCGGGCGCCGCGGCGACGGAAGCGTCGCGTGCTTCGGCGCGAACCAGCCGTGCGCGGCCGCCGCGCCCAAGCCGGTCGCGGCGCCGGCCAAGCCGGCCAGGCCCGCCCATCCGACCCGCGCGGCCAAGCCGGCCCGGGCCAAGCCGAAGAAGACCAAGCCCGCGCCGCCGCCTCCGCCCGCGATCGCGGCGGTCGCGCTCCCGCTGCCGGCGGCGAGCCGCCTGGCGTTCGACGCCGGGCTGTGCGTGATCACCGACGGCGGCAAGCTCGACTGCCTGGACGCGACCGGCTGCAAGGCCGCGGCGGTGTGGCCGGCGCTGCCCAGCATCGACGCGGTGGTCGGCGACTGCGCGCACATGACCGCCGGCGACGTCAAGTGCTGGCGCGATCCGGCGAGCCGCGCCGCGAGCTCGATCCGCGGCGTGTCGGGTGCCAAGCAGCTCGCGGCGAGCGGGTCGCGCGCGTGCGCGCTGATGCCGGAGAAGGGCGTGGCGTGCTGGAGCGGGACGATGGACGCGCTGGCCGTGACACTCGAGTAGGTGGCTGCAATGCGCGCGCGTCGTTCCATCGTCGGGCTTGCGGTCGCGTGCTGGGCGATCGGCTGCGCGGGCCCGGCCGCGCCGCCGCCCGCACACGCGCCGCCTGCTGCGGACGACGATGGCCGCGAAGCGCGCCGCGCCCAGATCCGCGCCGAGGAAGCCAGCGAGCAGGCCGAGGCCGAGCGCGAGAACGGGACGTGCGACGACGAGTCCTACGACGTGCGGCGCGTGGCGTGCCGCTGGTTCTGCCCGTCGTACTTCGTGGCCAACGCGCCGATGTGCGACAGCAAGTGTCCGCGCGACGCCCCGGCCGCGCAGATCCCGGCATGTCAGGCGGTGATGGCCTGCCCCACGCCGCCCGACCGCCGCGTGCTCGCCTGCCTGCGCGACGTCGAGCAGCACTGGCCCGCGTGTGATCGCGCGCGGCCGGCGCTCGCCAATCCGCGGTGCGACGGCTGGAGCACGGTGCCCGGCACGCTCACCGACTATGCGGCCGAGCGCGACGGCCGGTATCGCCTGCACGTCGCACCGTGCGGCAACCGGGGCGTCGCGGTCGGCTGGCACGGCCACCTCCGCGACACCCAGAGCGGCGAGATCGTCGCCGGCGGCGACTTCGAGGTCGTGACCGCCTCGCCCGACGATTGCACCGCGGTCACCGCGAGTGCGATCGATCCCGAGCGGATGCGCAGCAGCACGCGCGTGTGGATGGCGCCGTGACGCGTGCGAGCGCGCGGTGAACCGGCGGCTCGGGCGATCCGCACCCCCGCGGCGGAGCCATGCCGAGGTCGTCGCGCTGCGCGGCGCTTCCACTCAGTCGTCGCGCAGGCGATAGCCGACGCCGGCCTCGGTCGCGAGCCAGCGCGGCCGGGCCGGATCGCGCTCGATCTTGCGGCGCAGCGCCGCCATGTGGACGCGCAGGTAGTGCGTCTGCTGCGCGCTGCGCGGTCCCCACACGTCCATCAGCAGCTGGCGGTGCGTGACCACCTTGCCGGCGTGGCCCGCGAGGTGGGCGAGCAGCTTGAACTCGATCGGGGTCAGGTGGACGAGCTCGCCGTCGACCGTCACCTCGTGGCGCGCGCGATCGATCCGGATCGGCCCGATCACGACGAGCGGATCCTCCGGCGCGAGCCGGGCGCGCGCGTGGCGCAGCGCGACCCGGATGCGCGCGAGCAGCTCGCTCGCGCCGAACGGCTTGGTGAGGTAGTCGTCCGCCCCGGCATCGAGCGCGGTCACCTTGTCCTCCTCGCGGCCGCGCGCCGACAGCACGATCACCGGCGCGGTCGACCACGCGCGCAGCTTGGCGAGGAAGCGCAGGCCGTCGCCGTCGGGCAGGCCGAGATCGAGCAGCACCGCGGCCGGCGGGGTCTCGCTCGCCGCGACCTCCGCCTCGCGCAGCGTGCCGGCCTCGACCACGCGAAACCCGCGCGTGCCGAGCGCGGCGTGCAGGAACCGCCGCATCGCGAGCTCGTCCTCGACCACCAGCACCAGCTCGGTCGGCTCGGTCATGCCTCGGCCTCCACCGCCGGCGGGTCGCCGCCCGGCAGCCACACCCGGAACGTCGCGCCGCCGCCGTCGCGCCGCACCGCCTCGATCCGCCCGCCCTGGGCGAGCGCGATGCCGCGGCACACCGCGAGCCCGAGGCCCGCGCCGGCGACCCGCGCGTCGGGGCCGCGGAAGAACTTCTCGAACACCTGCGGCTCCGGGCCGGGCGGCAGGCCCGGCCCGCGATCCGAGACCTCGATCGCCACGCCGCCATCGTCGCGCCGCGCGCGGATCTCGACCGGCGTCTGCGCCGGCGTGTGCTTGCCCGCGTTCTCGAGCAGGTTGAGCAGGAGCAGCTCGGTGAGCACCGGGTCCACCACCACGCCGACGTCGCGCTCGAGCTCGATCGCGACGTCGTGCCCGGCGAGCGCGGTCTCGGTGCGGCCGAGCGCGGTGCCGACCAGCTCCTCGACCGGCACCCACTCGCGGCGCAGCGCCGCGCCGCTCTCGACCCGCGTGATCGCGAGCAGGTTCGACAGGATCTCGCCGAGCCGGCGCGCCTCGTCGACCACGGTGTCGAGCGCCTCGACCTGCTCGGCGGTCAGGCCCTCGCTCTCGCGCAGCGCGGTCGCCATCCCGGTGATCGCGGCGAGCGGCGTGCGCAGATCGTGCGACACGGTCGACAGCAGCGAGGAGCGCAGCTCCTCGGCCTGGGCGCGCAGCGCGGCGTCGCGCGCGTCGGCGGCCAGCCGGATCCGCGCGTTCGCGACCCCGGCCTGGCGTTCGATCGCGTCGATCAGCGAGCGCAGGTCGCGGTCGAGCTCGTCGCGCGGCCGCCCGCCGGTGAGCTCGCGGACGTGCGCGGTGAGCGCCGCGTCGAGCTCGGCGGTCGTGGTCGCGCTCGCCGCCTGCGAGGTGAACGCGAGCAGGGCGGCGGTGCGGCGCTCGCGGCGGCGCAGCGCGGCGACCAGGCTGCCCATCGCGGTGCCGACCGCGAACATCACGGCGAACGTCATGACGTTGCGCAGATCGTCGACCGACAGCGCGTAGCGCGGATCGATGAAGAAGAAGTCGTAGGCCACGACCGCCAGCGCCGCCGCCGCGATGCCCGGCCCGCGCCCGCCGAGCGCCGCGAGCATGATCGCGAACAGGTAGAGCATGACGTCGTCCGCGAGCGATATCCCGGTCGCGACGCCGAGCGCGGTCGCGCAGGCGACGCCGAGCACGCCGGGCAGGTACCGCGCGGGACGAGTCACGCGCACAGGCTACCGCACTTGCCGTCGGGCGACCGCCGGATCAGAACCAGCCGACCGCCGCCGCGGTCAGCGTGGTCTGCGCGCGGCGGTTCGCGATCGGCGCGCCGGTCGGGTCGGTCTCGATCGCGCCGCCGTAGTACGCCTCGCTCGCCGCGCGGTCGTGGCGCACCTCGATCCGCAGGTCGAGCCCGTCGATCGGCCGCCATGCCGCGGTCGCGGTGGCCGAGGTCACCCACGCGACCGGCAAGACGATCGCGCTCGCGCCGGCGGGGACGGTCTCGCGCAGGTAGTCGATCCGCGCCGCGACGTCGATCCGGTGCGGCAGGTCGTAGCGCGCGTAGCCGGCGCCGCCGATCCACCACACGGTGCCGGGCATGTCGCGCTCGGCGCCCGCGTCGGCGTGCGCCATCACGGTGAGCGCGTCGGTCAGCTTGGTCTGGACGTAGGCGTCGCCGAGGTGGCGCCACACGTCCTGGCGCTCGATCCCGCCGAAGTACAGCACCTGGGCAAGCCAGCCGCCCGCGGTGTAGCCGGCGGCGAGCGCGAGCGCCGGATCGCGGTTGCTATCGACGTTGTTGTTCCAGCCGTTGCTGACCATCGCGGTCGCCGACCACCCCGAGTCGCGAAGCGGCAGCACCGCGCGCACGCCCGCGTGATAGATCGGCAGCGCGACGAACAGGTCGGAGCGCGACCAGTTCCAGTCGTCCCTGGTCTGCAGCACCTCGGGACCGATCGGCGACAGCAGCAGGCCCGCCGAGATCGCGAGCTTGCACGGCGTGGTGTAGGTCAGCCACGCCTCCTGGAGGTTGCGCCACGCGGTGTCGCCGCTCGGCGGCGCGGTGCCCGCCGGGGGCAGCGCCGGCTCGTGGCGGTAGTACAGGTCGGCGCCGTCGCCGACCTGCAGCGCGATCCGCGCGGTCAGCGGGCCGCGCGTGAAGTCGGCGTCGAGCACCGCGTTCTGCACGGTGAACGACCCGGCGCGATCGTCGAGCCCGCGCAGGTTGGTCACGCCGCTGGCGGGCTGGCCCGCGTTCCACGCGTCGTAGATCTCGAGGTAGCCGCCGAGCTTGACCGTGGCATCGTCGGCGCGCGCCCGTACCGAGACCCCGAGCAGGACCAGCGCGAGCACCCAGCGCACCGCGCCGAACCTATCACTAATGGAACATGCGGATCGGCATCACGATCATCGGCAGCCCGGCGAACTGCAGGCGGCGCTCGACCGCCGCCGCGGTCTCGTTGTGCAGGAAGCGCTGGTACCAGCTCTCCTGCTGGAAGATCAGCTTGCCGGCGAAGAACACCGAGCGCGGGAAGCGCAGCGCGACCTCGCGGCACAGGTGATCGAGCTCGCTCACCGCCTCGGTGCCGATCGCGAGGTCGCTGTCGGCGGCCCAGCCCATGTGCGTGCGCGCGAACTCGGTGTACTTTGCGAGATCGCTGCCGAGCTTCTCGCTCATCTGGTCGATCTCGTCCTTGCCCTTGAACACGCCGGCGTCGATCACGCCGACCGCGACGAACACCACCTGCTGGAACTGGCCGGGAAACACCCGCGGGATCTGGAGCAGGGTGTGGATGCCGAGCCCGCCGAACCCGCCGGCGAGCACGACCGCGGTCGGCTTTTCGGGATCGAGCTCGGGCGGCGCGGTCAGCGCGACCGGCGGCGGCGCCTCGAGCTGGAGCTGGCGCGACAGCTCGACCACCTTCGCGCCGACCGCGCGGTAGTGGCTGCGGATCAGGAAGCACAGCACGACCAGCGCGGTCGTGATCACCGTGGTCAGCCAGCCGCCCTCGGTGAACTTCTCGACCACGGTGACCACGAGGATCATCGCGCACACCGACGCGGCGAGCAGGTGGACGGAGATCGCGCGCTTCCACTTGCCCTCGCGTGCGAGGTTCGCGTGCCGGACCATCGCGATGTTCGACAGCGTGAACGTGATGAACACGTTGATGCTGTACATGACGACCAGCGCGTCGACCGAGCCGCCGGTGTAGATCAGCACGACGCCGGCCGCGGCGGCCATCAGGTAGACGCCGTTGCGCATGGTCAGCTGCTCGGACAGCGCCGCCATGCGGTGCGGCATCCACTGGTCGAGCGCCATGTTCGACATCACGCGCGGGCCGTCGACGAAGCCGGCCTGGGCGGCGACGAACAGCAGCGCGCCCTCGGAGACCAGCGTCACGATCACGAACGCGGTCCCGACCGGGCCCTCGCCGACAAACCTGGTCGCGAGCGCCGCGTTCATCGTGGTCTGGTCGTTCGGCGTGGGCAGCACGCCGGGCACGAGCAGGTACGCGAGCAGGATGCCGCTCGCGGTGATCGCGAGCGAGGTCGCCATCAGCAGCATCGTGCGCTTCGCGGTGCGGACGCGCGGCTCGCGCATGATCGCGATCCCGTTGGACACCGCCTCGATCCCGGTGAACGTGCCGCCGCCGAGCGAGAACGCGCGCATGAACACGAGCAAGACGCCGAGCATCCCGGCCTTGCTGACGTGCTCGCTGGCCTGCGCCGACACGGTGTGCGCGACCTCGCCGACCCTGCCCACGTTCGCGCCGACCGCGCCGAAGATCAGGATCGCGTGGGTCAGCAGAAACGCCAGGAAGATCGGCGTGAGGATCGTGACCGACTCCTTCACGCCGCGCAGGTTCATCAGGGTCAGCACCCCGAGCACGGCGAGGATGATGATCAGCTTGTAGGCCTTCCAGCTCTCCGGAACGAAGTCCAGGCTCAGCACGGCGTCGACGCCCGAGGCGAGCGACACCGCGATCGTCAGGACGTAATCGACCAGCAGCGCGCAGCCCGACACCGCGCCGACGTACGGGCCGAGGTGCTTGCTCGCGACGATGTAGCCGCCGCCGCCGTGCGGGAACTCCTCGATGATCCGGCGGTAGCTCCACGAGATGATGAACACGGTCGCCGCGATCGCCGCGGCGATGAACACCGCGAGGTAGGCGTGGTCGGCGACGAACGTGCAGTGCTTGGCGAGCGCGGCGCTCGCCGTCTTCTCGCAGGCCCCGGGCAGCCCCGGAACCCAGCGGCCGAGCGCCTTGAACGCCTCGGCCGGACCGTACGACGACGACGACAGGCCATCGGCGCCGAGCCCGACCCAGGCCAGGAACGCCACCAGGCTCATGTGATGGAACACCTGGGGGTCGCGCAGGTTCTTGGCGCGCCCGAACAGGCGCTGCGCGAGGTTGCGCACGACTCCCATGCGTACGCCGACCGGCGTAAAGAATCCGTAAAGACCGGTCTACAGCTCGATCTGCAGGCCGAGCTCGACCACCCGGTTGGGCGGCAGATTGAAGAACGCGGTCGGCGGCCGCGAGTTGCGCGCGAGGAACGAGAACAGCATCTTGCGCCAGCGCGCGAGCCCGGCGTTGCCGGTGGTGAGCAGGGTCTGCCGCCCGAGGTAGTAGGTCGTCTCCGACGGCGAGACCACGAGGCCCTGCTTGGTGCAGCGCGCGAGGATCTTGGGCACGTCGGGTTGCTGCATGAAGCCGACGCGCGCGACCACGCGGAAGAAGCCCTGGCCGAGCTCCTGGACGGCGAGCGCCGAGCTACCCAGCGCGAACGGGATGTTCTCGGTGATGATCGACAGCAGCACGACCTGCTGGTGCAGCACCTTGTTGTGCTTGACGTGATGGAGCAGCACGTTGGGCATGCCGTCGGTGTTCGACGCCATGAACACCGCCGTGCCCGACACCCGTGGCAGCGGCGTGGCGGCGACGTCGGCGAGGAACAGCGCGTCGGGGATCACGCCGGTCGCCATCGTCTTGGACAGCTCGTGCCGGCCGCGCCACCACGTCGTCATCACCGCGAACACGCCGACGCCGACCGCGAGCGGGAACCAGCCGCCGGCCGCGATCTTCTCGAGGTTCGCGGTGAAGAACGACAGGTCGATCGTCACGAACGGGATGAACAGCGCGAGCGCGGCGCCCCACGAGTAGCCCCAGTTGCGCCGGCACACCAGGAGGTACAGGTACGACGTGATCGCCATCGTGCCGGTCACCGCGATGCCGTACGCCGCGGCCAGGCTCGAGCTCGACTTGAACGCGAGCACGAGCGCGACGGTCGCGACCATCAGCGCCCAGTTGACCTCGGGGATGTAGATCTGGCCCTCGGCCTTGTGCGAGGTGTGCACCACGGTCACGCGCGGCACGTAGCCGAGCTGCACCGCCTGGTTGGTCAGCGAGAACGCGCCGGAGATCAGCGCCTGGGACGCGATGATCGCGGCCATCGTCGCGAGCACGATCATCGGGATCAGCAGCGGTCCGTCCTTCACCAGGTCGTAGAACGGATTCGACACCGGGTTGCCATCGAGGTAGAGCGCGCCCTGCCCGAAGTAGTTGAGCAGGAGGCCCGGGAACACCACGAGCGTCCATGCCCAGCGGATCGGCGCGCGCCCGAAGTGGCCCATGTCGGCGTACAGCGCCTCGCCGCCGGTGACGCACAGCACGACCGAGCCGAGCAGCAAGAACCCGATGCGCCCGTGACTGGCGAGGAAGCTCACCGCGTGGTGCGGGCTCACCGCCAGCAGGATCTCGGGGTGGCGCAGGATCGCCGGCATGCCGGCCGCACCGATCGCCACGAACCACAGCAGCATCACCCAGCCGAACACCGCGCCGATCCGGTGCGTGCCGTAGCGCTGCACCCAGAACAGCCCGATCAGGATCGCGGCCGACAGCGGCACGATGACATCGCCGAGCGACGGGCTCTGCTCGGACAGGCCTTCGATCGCGCCGAGCACCGACACCGCCGGCGTGATCACGCCGTCGCCGTACAGCAGGCCGGCGCCGAACAGCGCGAGCAGGATCGGGATCGCGAGCCGCGTGCGTTTCTTGTCCTTCCTGTCGACCAGCGCGGCGAGCGCGAGGATGCCGCCCTCGCCCTTGTTGTCGGCGCGCATGATGAACACGAGGTACTTGACGACCACCACCAGGGTCAGCGCCCAGAAGAACAGCGAGGTCACGCCGAGCACGTTGCTCGGCTCGGGCGCGACCGTGACGTGCTCGCTCGACGGGGTCAGACATTCGCGCAGCGCGTAGAGCGGCGACGTGCCGATGTCGCCGTAGACCACCCCGAGCGCCCCGAGCGACAGCCACGCCAGCTCCTTGCGGCCGTGCGCCACGATGCCGTGGTGCGCGTGGTGCGATAGCGCCGCGGCGTCCCCAGCTGGAGCGGCTTCGCTCATGGAGTCGGGGCGATCGTATCAGGACGCCGTGCCGGCGGTAGCCCCCGACCGCGGCGATCGCCAGCGCCGGCTGAGTGCGACCTCGGCTCGATACTCGTCGATCATCCGAGCGGTGGTCGCCGCGTTCCAGTCGAGGATGGCGGCGAGCCGCGCTGCGACGCGCTCGCACACGCCCAGGCCCTGATCGCGCGACACCAGGAGCAGCGGCACGCGCCGCGCGAGCACGTCGTCGAGCGTGCGCGCCAGATCGCGGCGCGCGGCGAACTCGATCTCGGCCCACAGGTAGGGCAGCTCGCGGTCGAGCCGCTCGCCGAGCGCGCGATCCTTCGCGATCGCGGCGCCGAGCTCGAGCGCGCGCGCGCCGTAGACGCCGCACAGGTGGGTCGCGCCGTCGACGTCGAGCCCGTGCTCGGCCATCAGCCGGCGGCCGATCGCGGCGACGCCCTCGAGGCTCGCCGGCTCGAGCCCGATCGCGCCGGGCAGCGGGCGCGCCTTGGTCGTCCCGCGCTGCGCGCGGGGCGCGGCTTCGCCGTCGAGCTCGCCGAGCAACTCGATCGCCTTGTGCACGGTCTCGCGCGCCATCCGGCGGTAGGTGGTGAGCTTGCCGCCCGCGACGATCACCAGGCCGTCGCGCCGGGTGAACACCTCGTGCTCGCGCGAGATCTCGGACTCGTCGACGTTGGGCGGCGCGGCGATCAGCGGGCGCAGCCCGGCCCAGGTCGCGATCACGTCGTCGGGGGTGAGGTTCGCGCCGGGAAAGTAGCCGTTGCCGCTGTCACACAGGTAGCGCACGTCGTCGGCGTCGGCGTGGACGTCGTCGGCCGAGCCGGCGAAGTCGGTGTCGGTCGTGCCGAGCACGCTGCGCTCGCGCCACGGGATCGCGAACATGACGCGGCCGTCGAGCGGCGAGATCAGCGTGATCGCGCGGGCCAGCGGCAGGCGCTCGCGCGGCAGCACGACGTGCACGCCCTTGGTCCGGCGCAGCAGGGGGCGGCCGATCGGCAGGTCGAAGCGCGCGACCGCCTCGTCGGTCCACGCGCCGGCGGCGAGCACGACCGCGCGGCCCTCCACGCTCCACGTGCGATCGTGCAGGCGGTCGCGCACGCGCACGCCGGTGACCCGCCCGGTCGGGCCGCGCTCGAGCGCGAGCACCTCGGTGTAGGTGTGCAGCTCGGCGCCGAGCGCGGTGGCGTCGAGCGCGTTCTCGAGCACGAGCCGCGCGTCGTCCGTGGCGCAGTCGTAGTACTCGAGCGCGCCGCGCAGCCCGGCCGAGCGCAGCTGGGGCTCGAGCGCGAGCGCGGCCTTGGCGCCGCGGAACGTGCGGTGCAGCCGCGGCGCGCGAAACAGCGCGAGCGAGTCGTAGATCCACAGCCCGACGTTCATGATCTCGAGCCCGGGCCGCACGCCCTTGTAGATCGGGATGAGGAACGGCAGCGGGCGCACCAGGTGCGGCGCGACCTTGGTCTGGACGCGGCGCTCGGACACCGACTCGAACACCAGGCCGAGCTCGCCGTGCTCGAGGTAGCGCAGCCCGCCGTGGATCAGCTTGCTCGACTTCGACGACGTGCCCGACGCGAAGTCGCCCTTCTCGAACAGCGCGACGCGCAGGCCGCGCAGCGCCGCGTCGCGCGCGGTGCCCACGCCGGTGATGCCACCGCCGATGACGATCAGGTCGAACACGCGCAGGCGAATGATCTATAGAGGAGACGCGGCGCGTCAAGGGCCGGTCATGGCAGTGACGTAATCCTGCACGGTCTCGCCCGGATGGATCGCGACCTCGCGCACCGCGATCATCGCGGCCGTCGGCCACGCCGGCAGCGCGCTGCCGCCGTCGACCGCGACGAACACCCGCGCGCCGTGGAGCTTGCCGACGAGGTCGTGCAGCGGCGCGGCCGGCGCCGAGCGCGCCGCGAACACCACGACCGGCGGCATCGTGCCGCCGGCGAGCGCGGCGAGCGCGGCCGCGGCGGCTTCGAGCTTGACCGGCTTGCCGGGGTAGGGCTCGCCGCCGAAGTCGACCTGCACGCCGTGCGCGCCGAGCTGGCCGCGCGGCAGCTTGCCGACCAGCAGCTGGTCGCCGAGCATCGTGATCTGGTAGGCGCACAGCGGCTGCGCGCCGCGGCTCGCGGTCGGCAGCTCGAGGCCGGCCGCGGTGATCGACACCGCCGGCAGCGCGACCTCGATCGCCGCGACGTCCTGCGCCGCGGCGCCGCCGTGCGCGGCCGCGGCGCGGGCGATGCGATCGAGCGCGAAGAACGGGCCCGACATGAAGCGCGCGTCGGGCACCGCGCTCACCTTGTCGCGGCAGCCCTCGCCGAGGTAGCGCCACGGCGCGCGCGAGGTCGTGCCGCGCGCGGTGTCGAGCGTGCCGAGGAAGCGCTGCTTCGCGTTGGGGTCGCACCACGCGTCGCAGCCCGACATCGCCTGCTCGATCGCGACCCGGGTCGGACCGCCCTGGGCCTGCGGCGTGCTCCAGCGCAGGATCGGCGTCCAGTCGCCGCACACCTTGCAGCCGTCGATCAGCGCGGCGACGCGCTGGGCCTCGGGCACGCCCGGCGCGTCGTGCAGCGCGCGCTCGCAGCTCGCCCAGTCGACCGCGATCGCCGCGGCGTCGCGCCTGGGCGGCTGCACGATCGGCGCCGGCTTGTCGCGCTTGCCGCAGCTGGCGATCGCGACGACCGCGACGGCGAGCGCGCACCTCACCCGCGATCGACCTCGAGGTTGTACTTCTTGACCAGCCGGTGGATGTAGTTGCGATCGATCCCGGCCTCGGCGGCGGCGCGCGAGATGTTGCCGTGGTGGCGCGCGAGCAGCGCCGTGAGGTAGTCGCGCTCGAACGCCTCGACCAGCTGCGCCTTGGCCTCCTTGAACGGCAGCTCGAGCACGGCCGGATCGGAGCCGCGGCGGGGCTGGACCTCGACGCCCGGCTCGTGCGGCGGCGTCACGCCGTCGCCGAGATCGGCGAGCGCGGCATCGCCGAGCGACAGCGCGCGCTCGACCACGTTGCGCAGCTCGCGCACGTTGCCCGGCCAGTCGTGGCGGGTGAGCTGGTCGAGTAGGACCGGCGACTGCGCGAAGCTGCCGCGGCCCATGCGCTCGGCGAACCACGAGGCGAGCGCGGGGATGTCGGCCTTGCGCTCGCGCAGCGGCGGCACGTGGGTCGCGACCACCGCGAGCCGGTAGTACAGGTCCTCGCGGAACTGGCCGGTGCGGACCATCGCCCGCAGGTCGCGGTGGGTCGCCGCGATCACGCGGATGTCGACGTCGACCGACTGGGTCTCGCCGACCCGGCGCACCTGGCGGCGATCGAGCACGCGCAGCAGCTGGGGCTGGAGGTCGAGCGCGAGCTCGCCGATCTCGTCGAGGAACAGCGTGCCGTGGTGCGCGGCCTCGATCAGGCCCTGCTTGTCGGCGCCGGCGCCGGTGAAGCTGCCCTTGGCGTGGCCGAACAGCTCGGACGCGATCAGCTCGTGCGGGATCGAGCCGCAGTCGACGACGATGAACGGGCCCTTGGCGCGGCGGCTCGCGCGGTGCACCGCCTCGGCGATCGCCTCCTTGCCGGTGCCGGTCTCGCCCTGGAGCAGGATCGTCGCCTCGGTGGTCGCGGCCTTGGCGAGCAGCGCGAACAGCCGGCGCATCGGCGCGGTCGTGCCGAGCACGTCGCCGAACCGGTCGCTCGGCCAGTCGCCGATCTCGACGCTGGTGTCGATCGGCTCGAAGTCGACCTCGGTGTGCTTGCCCAGGCGCAGCCGCGCCGCGCCGGTGAGCACGACCTGGCCGACCCGCGCGCCGCCGTGCTTGGTGCCGTTGGTGGTGTCGAGGTCGCGGACCTCGATGCCGTCGCGGCGCACCCGGATCTCGAGGTGGTAACGCGACACCGTCGCGTCGCTGAGCACGAGGTCGTTGTCGGCGTGCGTGCCGACCATCGTCGTGCCCTCGTCGAGCATGTGCTCCTTGCCCTGGTCGGGGCCCGACACCACGCGCAGGCGGAAGCTGCGCTCCAGCAACAGCCCGCTGGCGTCGTCGGTGAATAACTGCGTATGGATGGAACTCAAAGGCCCCTATGCGGTTGTAACCCGGCGGCGCATCAGGAGCCAAGCCACCAGCACGCACAGCGCGACGTCGGGACGGTCGCGGCCGGCGCCGCAGCAACCGCCGCCGCCGCCGCCCACGAGGCCGTTGCCGCCGTCGGGGCGATGGCCATCGCCCGGCACGCCGGTCGACGCGTCGTCGAGCTCGCCGGCGGCGTCGACCCCGGCGTCGACCATCTTCGGGCAGCCGCCGGCCGGGCAGGGCTCGAGCGCGACCGAGTTGTAGTTGCGCATGTTCGACATGATCTGCGTGCACTGGGTCTTGGTGTAGTAGCCGGACTTCTTGACCGTGACGCACGCCAGGCGCGGCGTGACCGTCAGGAAGTCGTAGCTGCCGTTGGTGGTCGAGCTGTCCTGCACCGTGCCGTCGTCGAGCGTGACCTGCGCGTTGCCGATGTAGACGTCGGGGTTGCCGACGCAGTCGCTGATCGACTGCTTGCAGACCAGGCCGTACATCTCGCCGCTCGGCAGCATCTGGTACTTGAGCGCGAGGTGGTTGGCGACGGTGCGCTCGACGCCGTCGGACGGGTTCGAGATCAGCGTGCCGTCGACCACCAGGGTCGACGAGCTGCCGCCGTCGAGCGCCATCGCCATGTCGACGCCGATCGTGTCGAGCAGGAAGTTCGCGAGCTCGGCCGCGGTGAGCCCGAGCGAGCTCGACTGCCAGCCGTCGACCGCGACCAGCCACAGCGTGTTGCCGTCGGCCGACAGCGCGACCGCCGAGCGCGGCCCGCGCTGGCAGGCGAGCGTCACCGGATCGTCGCAGTCGAACTGGGTCTCGACCGCGCCCGAGCGCACGAGCAGCGGCCGGCCCGACACCACGCCCTCGGTGTACGGCGGCAGGTCCCCGACCGCGACGACCTTCTCGGGCGGGATGATCTCGGCGACCGTGATCGGGCCGTCGTGATGGAAGTCGAACACCGCCGAGGTCGCGTCGTCCGCGGTGTTCGACCACACCACGGAGTCGCCCATCGCCAGGCCGGTCGGCACGTAGCCCGCGACCGCGAACGAGTCGCCGTTGATCGCGACCTGCGCCGAGATCTCGCCGGCGTAGCCGCTCGTGGTCTGCCCGCGGTCGGCCTGCTTGGTCGCGAACACGCCGATCTCCGATGACGTGAGGTCGACCCGGATCAGCCGGATCACCGCGGGGATCGAGCTGTCGGTCCAGGTCTCGCGGTGGATGCCGGGATGCGGGTCGCTCGAGAACGTCAGGACCGGCGCGGCCGCGGCGGGCGCGGCGAGCGCGGTGACGACGAGCGCGAGCTCGAGGCGCATCGCGCCCGAGCATACTCCGCTACTTCGCGTACTTGACGTTGACGTCGACGTACATCGACTGACCGATCGAGTGATACTCGGCAGTTGGCGCGCTGTCGCTGAGGAGACTCGCCACACCGGCGAGCTAGATCCGGCCGAAGTCGGCGGCGGCGAGCTCGAGGTCTACCCGACGCGCGGCCAGCTGTGCTCGGGCGGCGTCAGGCCGCGCATGCGCAGCGCGGTCTTGGCCTTCACCGCCATCACGATGATGCACGCGACCGAGCTCCACACCGGCGACTTGGTCGCGATCATCACGACGGTGACGATCGCGCTGTTGAACACCTTGCCCATCGACGACCAGTTCCACCACCAGATCTCGCGATCGACCGAGTAGAAGTAGTTCGGGCTCTTGATCGGCCAGCGCATGAACTGGTTCGACAGGAACTGGTCGAGCAGCATGAAGTGGACGAGGAACAGCGCGGCCGGCACGACCAGCTGCGGGTAGAGCGCGACGTAGTTGAGGTAGAAGAACGCGGCGAGCAGGCGATCGGCGAGGATGTCGAGCTGCGCGCCGAACCGGGTCTCCTCGTCGAGCGTGCGCGCGAGGAAGCCGTCGAGGATGTCGAGCGTCCAGAACACGCCGAGCCCGACGTAGTTCCAGGTCGCGCTGCGCGTCGCCGCCGCGTACGCGAAGATCGCGACGCCCGCCACGATGCGCGTCATCGTCGTCACGTTCGCCCAGGTGAAGAGAGGCTCGCGCACGCTCTCTGCGGTAGCACGCCGGCGCGCCCCGCTCAATCGACGTTTACCGTGCGCCCGGCGATCACGCGCACCGTGGCAGAATGGGTCCCGGCGTCGTCACTGACGATCACCGCGTGCGAACCGGGCTCGAACGCCGCCTTGCGGACGCCCGCGCCGCTGCCGACGTGCAGCAACTTGCCGGGTCCTGCCTCGACGTAGCCGAACTCGAAGCGCTCGTCGCTCGGCGCGCTGCCGACCTTGATCGCGCGGGTCGCGTGCGCCGACGCCGCACCCGCGAGCTCCACGATGTAGTCGCCCGGCGCGAGCGTGCAGGTCGCCGGCAGCGCGAGCTCCTTGCAATGCGGCGCCGCGCTCACCGTGATCTTGGCCTCGAGATTGGCCTCGAACGTGACGTCGCTGCCGTCGACCAGGTGCGCCGACTTGGTCACGCTGTCCGAGCCCGGCGCGGCGACGAACGGATCGAGCACCGCGGGCACCTTGTGCGGCAGCTCGAGCGTGAAGCGCTGCGGCTTGCCGGCCTCGACCAGCACCTCGGCGGGCGTGACCACGCCGGCGAGCAGCTGGCCGTTCTGGATCACGCGCGCGCCGGGCGGCTCGGACACCAGCCGCACGCGCGCGAGGTCGGCCGACACCGCGAGCGGCTCGACCACGCGCAGCTCCTTGCCCGGGCCGGGCACGTCGAGGTGCACGGCCGCGTCGTGATAGCCCGGCTTCTTGAGCACGATCGACACGCCCGTGTTCGGCTTGAGCGTCGTGAGCACGAGCGGGGTCTCGCCGGCGAGCTTGCCGTCGATCTCGACCAGCGCGCCGGTCGGCAGCGAGTCGAGCTCGACCTTGGCGGCGAGCGCGACCAGCTCGATCGTCACCGCGTTCTGGCCGTCGTGGGGCTGGACGACCTCCTGCCTGGGCTCGTAGCCGTCGGCGCGCGCGACCACCGGGTAGGCGCGGCCGACCTCGAGGCCGGGGACGGTCAGCGCGCCGTCGCGGGTCGCGCCCTCGGGCTTGCCGTCGAGCTCGATCGTCGCGCCCTTGGGGATCGTGGTGAACGTGACCGGCACGTGCGCCGGGCCGAACAGCCGCGGCCACGCGGCGACCACGATCAGCGCGACGATCGCCGCGATCGCGAGCGACAGCGCGGCGACCAGCCCGCGCGGCGGCGCCGCCGGCCGGGCCCCGCCGTGGCGGCGCTCGACCGGGTGCGACGCGCCCGCCGGCAGCCGGCGCGACGGCCCGGCGACCAGCCGGCCGGCCGCGTCGATCTTCTCGGTGAAGAAGCCGAAGCGATCGGCCGACAGCTTGGGCGACTCCAGATCGAACACGCACACCGCCTCGGTCGCGACGCCGGGCAGGACGTTGAAGTACAGGGTCGACGACGAGTTGGTCATGAGGTACAGGCCGAGGCCCGCGCCGCCCGCCTTGCGATCGATCGGATCCTGCGCGTGCAGGCACTTGGCCAGGTAGCGCAGCACGGTGGCGCGTTCGAGCGTGCCGAACGCGTCGCGCACCGACACCGCGAACTGCTTGCCGTCGCACGCGTACTGCACGACCGCCTTCTGCTCGAGCCGCAGCGAGATCCGGGTCTTGGTCGGGATGTCCGAGAAGATCGGCTTGCCCGCGTCGTCGACCGGCGCGTCGTACAGCGCGTTCATCAGCATCTCGTCCGAGCACTGCTCGATCGCCTCGCGGTACTTGCGGCGCACGCCCATCATCTCGGCGAACTCCGAGACCTGCGCGATGCACAGCGACTTCTCCTGGTAGTCGCCGACCAGCTGGCTGTGGATCTGCGTGCCCCACGGGATCAGCTTCTCGAGGCCGAAGATGTCGCCGTTGAGCACGCGGCTCGCCATCGCGGCGAGCGCGCGCGCGTCGAAGTCGGCCGCGGCGAGGATGCCGGCGATCCGCTCCGACGACTGCATGATGTCGACCACCGCGGGCAGATCGGCCTTCGGCAGGATCGCGATCACGCGCGAGTCGCCGGCCAGGCGCGGCGCGAGCTCGGCGGCCGCCGTGGCGAGCTCGCCGTCGAGGTGGATCACGACGAGCGCGGCCTGGAGATCGCCCTTGGCGAGCTCGGCGAGCGAGGAGTGCGCGTCGACCGCGCCGCCCGCGGCCTTGAGCGCGGTCGCGATCTGGCGGGCCAGCGCCTTGTCGGCACACAGCGCGATCACGCGGCGCGCGAGCACTAGAACATCACCATTCCCTCGACGCCGATCGCGAAGGTCAGGCCGTGCATCGACTCGTAACGATGGCCGACCAGATCGATGCGGTCGACGTAGGCCGGGTTGATCTCGGTGGTGCCGGGGTTGATCAGGTTATCGCCGTTGCGATCGACGCCGGCGTTGGCGAACGTGATGTAGTGGTTCGAGATCCACGTGACGTCGCCGATCACCGACGCGCGCACGTGCGGGCCGAGCTCGGCGCGCAGCGCGGCGTGCGCGGTGGTCTCGAGGTAGTTCTCGATGTTCGAGATCCCCGGGTAGCTCTTGGCCTGCACGCCGGGCGTCACCGGATCGCTGTCGAGGATGAGCGGGTTACCCGGCACGCGATCGTCGCCGGCGTACGCCAGCACTTCCCACAGCTCGCTGTAGTCGCGGCCCTCGAAGTGCGCGACGATCTTCGTGCCGAGATCGAGGCTGACCCGGTTGTGGTCGGCGTTGTCGACCGCGTAGGCCTCGAAGCCGAACGACGCGCCGGCCTGCTGCGCCTTGTCGTTGTTGGTCGAGCCGAACCCCGGGTTCTGGAACAGCGACGCGCCGGTCGACGCGAGCGGCACCTGCCAGAAGAACTCGGCCCACGGCTCGGCCCAGCCGATGCGGCGATCGAACGTCGTCCACAGCTTGAGCTCGTGCACGCCGTAGCCGACCGCGGTGTTCGCCCCGGGCGCCATCGGATCGAACCGCATGACCTTGCCGATCGCGAGCCGGGCCTCCGCGCCGATCTTCCAGGTCGGCTTGGTGTCATCGCGCGCCTGGTTCATCGGCGCGACGCCGATCCCGAGGTGCACCTGGTCGAGGCCGTGCCGGGTCGGGCCGCGGAACACCAGGTCGCCCGCCGGCGGGACGTTCGGGTTCTGCGCGTCGAACCCGGCCATCGGCAGGAGGCCGTCCTCGAGCGTCGAGCTCGACGACCGATCGACGCCGCTGTCGAGCCGGAGCTCGCGATCCTGCGCGACCACGATCGGCAGCGCGCCGTAGATCCACGTGTCGGTGAGCACGCCGATCTCGAGGCGCGGCGTGATCGTGTGCTTGTACTGGTGGAACACCAGATCCTTGTGCAGCGGCACCGGGCCGTCGGGCGAGCCGTCGCCGGTCGCCTCGCGAAACAGCTGCGAGCGATCCACCTCGTAGCTGTAGTCGATCGCCGCGACCACGTGCCGGTCGCCGGTCGTCGCGCTCGGCACCACGCCGTCCGGGTTGCCGTGCGCGCGGGTCGGCCAGGCCGCCGCGGCGACGACGATCGAGATCCCGGCCAGAGCTCGCACCTGCGCGGCAGCGTATCACGAGCCTATGCAATCGTCGTACAGCCGGTGAGGCCTCGCCTCGTCCGGCTGTCAACAACAGTGGTCCAGTCAGTACGTCAGCGTCAGGCCGGTGCCGAGGTTGGCGCCGGTTCGCGACGCGAGCGGCAGGAACTCGCTGTAGCTGTAGTAGAAGATGTCGGCCTTGAGCTCGGCGTCGATGTGGCTGGTGATCGCCCAGATCAGCTTGCCGCCGAACGTCTCGGACCACAGCGACGACAGCTCGCGATCGAACGTGATGTACTTCTGCGGCGTCGTGTAGATCTCCTGGTAGAACGACGCGGCGCCCTGGGTGTAGAACCGCTCGCGCAGGCGGAGCTCGAGCGACTTGCCGAGCTTGATGAAGTAGCGCGCGCCGAACGTGTGGCTCGTGATCCCCCAGTCGTCGAAGTAGAAGCGGTAGTCGCCCTGGATCGAGTCCTCGCCGAGCGCGCGGTTGGCGCCGATCACGATCGCGTTGCGCGTGCGCTCGGTCGGATCGGTCTCCCACACCCAGAAGTCGGGCGCGGCGTCGGCGCTCTGGCGGATCGGCACGTAGCGATACGGGCTCGACTGGAAGCCGTCGACGACGCCGAGCTCGTAGGTGACCTGGGTCGCGAGCCTGGGCGAGACGATCTGCGTCCACGACAGGTCGACGTGCTGGTCGGTCATCGCGCGCGAGAAGTTCTCGTCGCCCGAGCGCCCGACCGTGTTGAGCGAGATGCCGTAGCCGAGCGACAGCGTGGTGTTCTTGTCGAACAGATCCTTCGACACGCCGACGTTGATCGTGTGCGACAGGTAGTCGTTCTCGGTCGAGTACGAGTAGCCTCCGGTCAAGGTCCAGGTGTCGATCAAGTGGGTGAGGCCGACCGACACCTGGTGGCGGACGTCGTGCATCGTGATCGGCGAGGCCTGCGACACGATGTCGACCGACGCCGAGCTCACCGCGTCGACCAGGTAGCCGAGCGCGAAGCTGGTGTCGGGGGTGACATCCGACGACGCGTTGACCGCGGGCGAGATCACGGTCGTGTGATCGCTGTCGGTGTAGACCTGGACCTTGGACTCGAACACCGTGTCGGCGCGCGCGAGCGCGGCGACGCTCGCGAGCACGAGCACCCCGGGCAGCGCGCGCGCTAGCGCGCATCTCAAGAACCCGCGCGGGCTGCGACCGTCGCGGCGCGGGCGCCTCGCGACGTACCTCCGGTGCTCGCTCGGCACGGGCGGCAAGCCCGCGCCTCGCTGCGCTCCGGGGGTGCGCCGCGATCCGCC
>DATJAE010000338.1:0-10827 GCA_035516595.1 Kofleriaceae bacterium
GGGCCGCTCGAGCGCGGGGCGCGCGCGGCCGGCGTGGCGCTGCCCGAGGTGGCGCTGGTCGGCGACGGCACGGGCGAGCGCGCGATCGCGGGGGCGCCCGACGAGGCGAGCGGCGCGGCGCAGGTCGGCTACCTCGAGGCCGCGGTCCTGGCCGCCGCGCGCGGCGAGCTGTCGGCGATCGTCACCGCGCCGATCTCGAAGACGTGGGCGCGGCGCGCCGGCTTCGCGTTCCCCGGCCACACCGAGATGCTCGCGGCGCGGCTGGGCGCGCGCGACGTCGTCATGATGTTCGCCGGGCCGGTGCTGCGCGTCGCGCTCGCCACCGTGCACCTGCCGCTGCGCGAGGTCGCCGGTGCGCTGACCACGGCGCGCGTGCGCACGACGATCGAGCTGTGCGCGGCGTCGCTGGTCCGCGACTTCGCGATCGCGCGGCCGCGGATCGGCGTGGTCGGGCTCAACCCGCACGCCGGCGAGGGCGGGCTGCTCGGCCGCGAGGACGCCGACGTGATCGCGCCGGCGCTCGCCGCGCCGTGCGGCGACGCCGTGCTTGCCGGCCCGCTCGTGCCCGACGCGGCGTTTCGCGCGGCCGCGGCGGGTGGCCACGACGCGCTGGTCGCGATGTACCACGACCAGGGCCTGATCCCGGTCAAGCTCGTCGACTTCGAGGACAGCGTCAACGTCACGCTCGGCCTGCCGATCGTGCGGACCTCGCCCGACCACGGCACGGCGTACGACATCGCCGGCAAGGGCGTCGCGCGCAGCCGGTCGATGCAGCGCGCGCTCGCGCTCGCGATCGCGATGGCCGAGCGCCGCGCTCAGTTCAAGCTGACCCCGGCGATGATGTAGTGCGCCGTGCCGGTGCAGGCGTTGACGTTGTTGGTGAGCACCGTGATCTGCGCGCTCGGTCCCTGGACCTGGACGCGCCCCATGCCCTCGGCCGCGATCCACGCGGTCGTGTTCGGCTCCTGGAACCAGATCGCGGGGTCGAACGCGTCGCAGTTGCCGGTCTGGGTGTAGCCGACCACCAGCTCGCGGTACTGCGAGACGTCGACGGCCGGGGACGCCCACTGGCCGCTGCTGCCGAGCGTGATGTCGCCCTGCGCGATGGTGGTGAACGTCTGCGGCGTGACGGTGCAGCACGCACCCCCGCCGCCGCCGTCGGCGCGCGCGTCGCCGACCATGCCGCCGTCGCCGCCGTGGCCGTTGCCGCCGCCCATGTGCGACGTGGTGCAGTGCAGCGCGAACGCGCCGATCGTGATGGCGAACGCCATGCCGAGCTTGTGGTTCATGCCGGATCGAGCCGCGCGGGCCGGTCCGGTCGCGTGCCATGATTGTTACGGCGTGATCGAGGTGTCGCCGCCTTGCCAGATCACGGCGTCGCCGAGCGCGTGCGACTGCGCGCTCGGAGGCAGCTCGGGCATGACGTCGACCGAGGTCGAGGCCCCCGCGAGCTCGGTGATGTCGTCGGTCGTCATGTCCTGGACCCGGCACAGCTGCTCGACCTCGCCGCCGCCGAGATCGATCAGCGTCGTGCTCGACGGAATGTCGGTCGTCCACGCGAGCTCGAGCACCTGCGGCAGCTGCTGGACCAGGACCTGCGCGGTCGGCGGCATCGCGACGGTGAACGCGATCGTCGCCGACGTCCCGCAGCCGACGAGGTGGAGCGCGACGTCGTCGCCCGGGACCATGGGCTGGGCGAGGTCGATCGGCGCGCCGGCGGTGATCGCGCCGTGCGCGCTGCCCTCCGGCGTGTCGATCCACGCGTCGTGCAGGCAGCTCGTGAGCGGCGCGCCGTCGTCGCAGGTCGTGCCGGCCATCCCCTCGGTGCACGAGTCGAGCGACGGGAACGCGAGCAGGCCCGACGACGTGCACGACAGGTCGCCGCCGCCGGTGAACACCCGGACGTGGCTCGGCGCGACCACGATGGCGAGCTCGAGGTAGGGCAACGGCTGCGCGTCGGGGGCCGCGCAGCTGGCGAGCGCGGCGATCGCGACGGCGCGGCGCATCCCGCGATCTTAGTACATCGCGCGCAGCGCCTCGGTGTCCGAAATGATGACCTTGCGGCCCTCGGTCGCGATCAGCCGGCGGCGCTTGAACTGCGACAGCGTGAGCGACACGGTCTCGCGGGTCGAGCCGATCAGGTTCGCGAGCTCCTGGTGCGTGATCTTGAGCGCGACCAGCGTGCCGCGGGCGTCGTCGACGCCGTACTCGCCGGCGAGCTTGACCAGCAGCTCGGCGAGCTTGCTCGACACGTCGCGGAACACCAGCGCCTCGACCTTGTTCTCGAGCTCGCGGCGCCGGACGATCATCAGGCGCGTCATCGCGAGGCCGAGCGACGGGTGGCTGTGCATCAGCTCCTCGAAGTGCACGCGGTCGACCTCGGAGAGCAGCGCGTTCTCGACCGCCTCGGCCATCTCGGTGCGCGGTCCGCCGTCGAGCAGGCAGCTGTCGCCGAACAGCTCGGCCGGGCCGTGATACGCCAGGGTCAGCGACTTGCCATCGCGCGTGACCTTGCTGACCTTGATCCGGCCGCCGTGGACGAAGAACAGCGAGCGGCCCGGATCGCCGGGCAGGTAGATGACGTCGCGCCGGCGCGCCTCGCGCAGCTCGACCCGCTCGGCCATGCGCGCGATCGCGTCGGGACCGAGGTCGGCGAGCAGTGGAACCTTGCGGAGGTACCAGAGAACGCGCTTGGGATCGGGCACGCCTAATTGTAGCAGCGCTCGCATTCGGGGAGCTACTAGTGACTGAGATTACGAAAGGAACTTCGCAGGTCCGAGCCGCGATTTCGGTCACTTGAACGGTCGACCGGCGATCGGGAACTGCGGGCATGCACGTCGGACGGGTCTTCGTAATCGCGCTGGCAGCCGTGATCGCGGCGGTCGTGGCGTGCGGTGGAGGCGGCGGGGGGCCGAGCTGCGTCGGCACCGCCGGCTCGAGCGAGAGCTGCTCCTGCGCCCAGGGCGATGCCTGCGCGATCACGCTCGCGACCTGCGGCTCGAGCACCGCGCTCGCGTGCGCGGTCGGCGCCAGCTGCGACGGCGCGTGCGGATCGTCGTGCCAGATCCGCTGCGACGGTGCGAGCTGCACGCTCGACCTCGGCTCGAGCACGAACATCGCGTGCACCGGCAGCGCCAACTGTCAGCTGACGGTCGGCTCGAGCGGCGAGGTCAGCTGCGATGACACCGCGAGCTGTCAGGTCGAGTGCCAGGGCGCGTGCGACCTGTCGTGCAGCGGCGCGGCGAGCTGTCAGCTCAGCTGCCGCGGCGGCCCGGCGATGACCGTGGTCGGCGACGCGAGCTGCTAACCGGGTCGGTCATCGCGCGGGTGCCACGCCTTCCCCGGCGATCACGCGCTCGACCGCATCCGAGCACGGCACGTTGGTGAGGACCGCGCCGTTCGACGCAAACCATCGTCCCGCGAAGCACAGCCCGGTTCGCGCGTCCTTGAAGTACACCAGCAGCGACGCCTCGGCCGGCGCCGCCGCCACGTCGTTCGCGCGGAGCTCGGCCGCGGACATGCAGCCCGCGCCGAGGCAGATCAGAAGCGACCAGATCTTCATGGTGCGTTGGTAGCGCGCGGCGCGACGAGCGCGGCCTGAAGACACCGTGAAGCCAGCGCTGAACTACACCACGATGTCGCCGGGCTCGCCCGCCGCGGCGATCCGGACCAGCGCGTCGCGCCAGGTCGGCTCGCGCGCCATGCGCTCGGCGAGCCGCGCGACCACCAGGTCCTCGATCGTGCGGCGCAGCGGGCGCGCGCCGAGCCGCGGATCGTGGCCGAGCTCGGCCAGCCGCGCGCGCGCCGCGGCCGACAGCTCGATGCGCAGGCCGCGCGCGACGATGCCCGGGCGCGCGCGCAGCTTGGCGAGCTCGAGCTCGACGATGCGCTCGAGCGCCGCGGGCGGCAGCGGCTGGAACGGCACGATCGCGTCGAGCCGGCCGAGCAGCTCGGGGCGGAAGAAGTTGCGGATCGCGCCGCTCGGGTCGGGCGGCGCGTCGGGATCCGACGAGAACCCCGGGCGGCGCGGATCGCCCGCGCCGAGGTTGGTGGTCATCACGATCACGGCCATGCGGAAGTCGACCAGCCGGCCGAACGCGTCGGTCAGCCGGCCTTCGCCGAGCACGCCGAGCAGGACATCGAACGCGGCGTCGTCGGCCTTCTCGATCTCGTCGAACAGCACGACCGACAGCGGCTGGCGGCGGATCCGGTCGGCCAGGCTCGTGCCGGCCGGCGACGGCGTGATCAGGCGCGCGATCGCGCCGGGCGTCGTGATCTCGCTCATGTCGATCCGCACCAGCCGCTCGGCGTCGCCGAACAGATAGCGCGCGAGCTGCTTGGCGAGCTCGGTCTTGCCGACGCCGGTCGGCCCCGCGAACAGCAGCGCGCCGACCGGGCGCTGCGGATCGTCGAGCCCGGCCTTGAGCCGCGCGATCACCCGCCCGGCGATCGCGCACGCGTGATCCTGGCCGACCACGCCGGCGCGCAGCTCGCGCGCGATCGCGGCGGTGTCGAGCGCGCGCTCGGGCGCGAGCAGGTCGACCGGCAGCCCCGACCACGCGCCGAACGTCTGGGTCAGCTCGGCGAGGGTCAGCTGGGTCTTCTTGTGCAGCGAGCAGTACTGCGCGAACGCGAGCGCCTTGCCGGGCAGCGCGCTGTCGCGGCGGAACGCGTCGAGCAGCTCGACCAGCCGGCGCGCCGCGTCCTGCGCGATCGCGACCGGCGGATCGAGGCGCTGGCCGTACGGCTCGAGCAACGCGATCGCCTGCGCCGGCGTGGCCTCGGGCACGCGCACGACCCGCAGGGCATCGATCAGCGCGGGGTGGCGCTGCCGCGCGCGCACCAGCTCGGCCTCGTCGCACTCGGCGATCAGCGCGAGCTCGCCGGCGATCACCGCCGGCGCGAGCAGGTCCGTGATCGCCGCGCCGTCCGACATCGGCTGCATCGCGTCGGCGAGCCGGTCGAGGTACAGCGCGTCGCTGCCGCCCTCGAGCTCCTTGAGCATCATCAGGCAGCGCTGCTGCCACATGCCGAGGTAGACCATGCCGGCGACGATGCGATCCGCGCTGGTCGCCCACAGCCGGCGGCGCCGGCCGTTCTTGCCGCGGCTGGCGTCGAGCAGCCCGCGCGCGAGCCGCCGGACCAGCGCGGTCTTGCCCGCGCCGCGCGGCCCGACGAGCAGGAAGCTCGGCAGCTTCTTGTCGGCGATCGCGCTCGACAGCTGGGCGTAGGTCGGGTCGACGCCGACCACCGGCGGCAGCCGCCCGGCGCGCGCGACCGCGACCCAGTCCTCGGCGACCGCCTCGAGCGTGGGCGCCGGGTCGGGCTCCTCGCCGGTCTTGCCGCGCGCGCGGCCCGGCGCCTCGATCGGGCTCCACGCGACGATCTCCTCGTCGAGCTCGCGCCGCAGGTCGTAGAGCGAGGCCGGGGCGTCGCCGATCAGCGCCGAGAACACGAGCGAGCGGATCGTGTCGGGCACCGCGCCGAGCTCCTCGGTGACGAACGACCAGTCGAACCGCGGGACCAGCACGCGGTAGAGCGGCGCGCCGTCGAGCTTGGCCGCGGCGTAGCCGAGCCGGATCGGCACGGTCGCGCTCGCGATCACGTAGCCGCGCGGATCGGGCCGGCCGGGGTGGATGTCGACCTCGACCCGGCGCAGCTCGAGCTCCTCGGTCCACAGGTAGCGCGCGACCGCGTCGCCGTCCTCGGCGAGCAGCGCGACCTGCGGCGCGAGCCGGCCGAGCGCGGTCTCGACGTCGGCGGCGATCGCGGCGGGCGGCGGCGTGTCGAACAGCAGGCGGAACCGGCGGAGCAGCACCGCCGACACCAGCCCGCCGTGGTGGCGGGTCACGAACACGCGGAACGACGCGCGCGTCATGGCCGCTTGCTCCACGCGAGGTGCCACGACCGCCGGATCCCGGCCGGGATGCTCGGCACGACGCCGCGATCGATCCAGCCCGTCGCGAAGTCCTCGATCTCGAGCGCGGCGGGCTTGTTCCAGAACAGCAGCGGCGAGCGCGCCGTGATCGTGCGGGTCACCGGCAGCAGCGCGTCGGGGTTGGGCGGCAGCGCGCCGCCGACCTCGAGCACGCGCTCGAGCTCGCGCCGCGCCGCGATGTGCGCGCGCAGCACGTCCTGCGGCGCGCTCGCGCCCGGCCGGATCTCGACGCGCACGATGTCGGGCTCGGCCGCCGCGGCGCGCAGCATCCACGTGCCGTGATCGGTGCGCAGCGCCTCGCGCACGAACAGCCCGCGCAGCACGATCGCGACGTCGCGCCGGCCGCGCCAGAACCGCTGCCAGACGTCGAACGTCGAGGTGCTCTTGCCGGTCGACAGCGTGCCGATCTGGCCGGCGTCGTCGGCGTGGGCGCCGGAGTCGAACCACGCCGGCTGGTTCGCGAACACCTGGGTCACCGCGACCACGCCGTCGCCGTTGGCCGCGCCGATCCGCGAGATCACGACGGTCACCGCATGCGCGTCGCGCTCGAGCAGCGCGGGCAGGCTGCGCTCGACGAGCAGCGCCTCGGCGATCCCGGCGATCAGCGCCTCGCGCGCCGCGGGCGGCCGGACCACGCGACGCGGCCGCGCGCGGAACCGCAGGTGCGTGTGATCGTCGTCGCCGTCGTGGTCGTGCTCGTGCGCGGCGACCCCGAACAGCTGCTCGAGCGCGGTCAGGCGCAGTTCGAGGTCGTCGACGTAGTAGCGCACCTCGCCGGTCGCGAGCTCGCGCGCGCGTGCGAGCCCGGGCGCGCGCCGTACCCGCGCCACCGCCGCCGCGGCCTGCGCCACCGCGGGCTCGAGCGCCGCGGTCGCGAGGTCGAGCGCGCCCTCGAGCAGGTAGCTTCCGCCCTCGGGCGCGCGCTCGGCCATCGGCTCGAGCGCGGCCTCGATCGTGCCCGCGTTGTCCGACAGCCGGATGATGCGCAGCCGCGCCGGCGGCGCGGTCGCGAGCAGGTCGGTGAGCGAGCCCGCGACCTTGTCCTCGAGCCAGCGCTTGACCGTGCGCGCGCCGTAGCGCGGATCGAACGCCTCGGCGATCGCGCGCCGGCGCACCGCGCCGCCGGCGTAGACGAACGTGTTGCGCTCGCGCAGCCCGCGCCGCGCGAGCAGCTTGCCGAGCTCCTTGTCGACGACCTTCGCCGCGATCTCGGGGGTCAGCGGCTCGAACGGCACGACCTGATCGATCCGGTTGAACAGCTCGACCGGGAAGAACTCGCGCACCGCGCGCGCGACGTCGGCCAGGATGCGATCGCGGGTCTCGCCGAACCCGATCGGCTGGGCGCTCCGCGACCCGAGGTTCGACGTCATGATCACGACCGCGCTCGCGAAGCTCGCGACGTCGCCCGACGCGTCGGTCAGCCGGCCCTCGTCGAACAGCTGGAGCAGCAGGTGGAGCGCGGCGGGGTGCGCCTTCTCGATCTCGTCGAGCAGCACGACGCAGAACGGCTGCGCACGGACCCGCGAGGTGAGCAGACCGTCGGGGTTCCAGCGATCGCCGATCAGGCGCGCGACCGCGTCGGGGCCCGACATCTCGCCCATGTCGATCCGGACCATCCGGCCGTCGGCGCCGTACAGGTACTCGGCGATCGCGGTCGCGAGCTCGGTCTTGCCGGTGCCGGTCGGCCCGGTGAACAGCAGCACGGACACCGGGCGGCCGGGATCGGCGAGCCCGGCGCGCACGCGCAGCACGACGTCGGCCGCGGCGCGGGTCGCGGTGGGCTGACCGATCACGCGCGCCGCGAACGTGGCCTCGACCTCGGCGACGTCGAGCGGCTGGTCGAGCGAGAGCAGGCGCGGGGCAAGGCCGGTCGAGCGCGCGAGGAAGTCGAGCACGGCGTTCGGCATGACCTCGCCGTCGTCGCCTTCCGCCGCCGCGTCCTCGGCGACCCGCCGCACGATCTCGATCGCGACGCCCGGCCGCGCCCGCCACGGGAACAGCGCGGCGCCGAGCTCGAGCGCGGTGCGCGCGACGAACGGATGCAGCGCGACCTCCGGCAGCCGGGTCTCGAGCGCGCGGATCTCGTGGAGCAGCAGCTGCGCGGTCTCGCCGGGCGACGCCGCCGGCACCGCGACCAGCGACAGCGCCTCGCACAGCCCCGGCGCGTCGCGCTCGAGCCGCGCGTGCTGCTCGCGGGTCAGCTCGCCGACGATCGCGAGATCGCCGCGCCGCACCGGGCCGCGGAAGAAGTCGGCGAAGCTGCGCTCGCTCTGGCGCGACTGGCCGAGCCGGCCGAACAGGTGGAGGTCGTCGATCCACAGGATGCCCTTGTGCTTGCGCGCCTCGTCGAGCACCGACAGCAGGCGCTCCTCCCACTGGCCGATGTAGGCCATGCCGGCGATCAGCCGCTTGCCGGTGAGGCGCCACACGTGAAAGCACTTGTCGAGGTTCTTGTGGATCGGGTAGCCGTCCTCGCGCAGCCGGTCGGCGACCCACTGGCGGATCAGCGTGGTCTTGCCCGCGCCGGGCGGACCGACCACGGCGACCGCGCGTGGCCGCGCGCCCGAGAGCAGATGCGCCAGCCGCTCGCGATACGGCGAGCGCGGCACGCCGAGCGCGACCTTGCCGTTGGCGATCCGCGCGGTCTCGTCGACCGCGAGATCGTGCAGCACGCGGTCGGGGCGGGGCGGCGCGGCGCCGGCGCGCGGATCCCGCTTGCGCGACGGCAGGAGATCGAGCAGCGACTGCGAGTCGGCCGAGAACGCGAGCGTGACCAGCCGGTCCTTGCCGGTGGACAGCCGCTTCGCGAGCTCGTCGTCGTCCTCTTCGAGATCGGCCCAGTGGTGGCGCGCCGCGAGCTGGGCGAACGGCTCGAGCTCGCTGCGATCGCCGGCGACGAACCACAGCTCGCGATGCCGCGGGTGGTACGCGAACAGCCGCTGGCGATCCGGCGCGACCCAGCGCGGCTCGACGATCAGCGGCATGTGGCCGAACAGGTGGCCGGTCTTGGTCTTGACGTCGACCGGCACGCGCGCGAGCTCGGTGCCGAGCGGCAGCTGGAACAGCTCCTGCTCGATCGGCTTGGCCCGGCGCAGCACGTCGCGCAACCGATCGATCATGCGATCGCGCAGGCGGGCCTCGCCGGTGTCGGCGATGTACGCGCCGTGGCGGCCGGGCACCAGCGCGGTCCACTCGTCGACCCGGTCGCGGCGCTCGTGGTAGACGCCGACCGTGAAGTCGATCCTCATGACGGCCTGGGCTCCAGCGCGTCGGGCGGGTTCGGCCACTTCCACAGCTGATCGCCGGTGTCGTAGCGGCAGCCGTGGCCGGCGTGCTCGAGCGCGGTGAGCACGCGCGCGATCGCCGCCTCGGGCAGGCACGCGGCGAGCTCGGCGGCGGGCAGATCGAGCTCGTCGCCGTCGACCACCACCTTGTCGCCCGCGACGACCGTGCGGAACGGCTGGCCGCGCGCGGCGCGCGGCTGCGGCGGCCCGGGCAGGCCGGCCCACTCGAGCTCGGTGAGCTCGCTGCGCCCGTACAGGCCGTCGACCCAGGCGTGGCACGGCTCGGCGGTCACGCCGACGAGCTTGTGCAGGCCGACCTCGAGCGCGAACAGCACGTCGGCGCCGGGGCCGGCGACGCGGACCAGCGCCGCGGCCGGCGCGTGCGCGGCCAGGTGGCTCTCGGCCCACGCGCGATCGCGCGGCGGTCCCCACGCGTGGTGCCAGCCCGGCTCCTTGTCGCCCCACAGGTGCACGCTCGCGCGCCAGCCGATCGCGCCGGCCGCGGCGAGCGCGAGCATGACCCACTCGACCGTGGCCCGGCGCGCGTCGGGCGAGTGCACGAGCAGCGTCGCACCGGCGCCCTGCGGGCGGAGCGCGGTGGCGAGCCAGAACAGGTCGCGGCGGAACTGCCGGCGCTGCGCGAGCGCGCCATCGATCAGGTCGACCGCGTCGATGTCGCGCGCGAGCGCGTCGAGGCACAGCTCCTCGGCGGTGCGCAGCTCGCCCTGCGCGCGCGCGCACGCGGCGTACAGCTCGCCGAGCCGCGCGTGCTCGACCGACAGCCGCGCGAGCTCGGCGCCGGGCAGCTTCGCTGCGCGGCCAGCCTTGTCGTTCGGGCCGTCCTTCTTGCGCGCCGCGGTCGCGAGCGTGGCCTCGAGCTCGGCGATGCGGTCGCGCACCGCGGTCACCGCGCGCAGCGCGAGCTCGCGATCGGTCGCGCGCCGCAGCTCGCCGAGCGCGAGCGCGCCGCGCACCAGCCGGCGCCCGGTCGCCGCCGCGCGCCGCCACAGCGCGATCGCGACCGCGCCGGCGTGCTCGCCGAGCGGGCTGCCGGTCCGGTCGGGCGGCGGCTCGTCCGGATCGCGGACGGTCAGCGTGCCGCCGTGGCCCTCGGCACCGGCGCGGGCGAGCAGGCGCGCGGCGGGCGCGAGCAGCTCGGCGTCGAGGTGGCGGCGCAGCGCGCGCGCGCCGAGCTCGGCGGAGAACCCGCCCTCGGCGAGCCGCGCGGTCGCGCCCGGCGACACGTCGAGGATGACGCCGCTCTGGGTCAGGCCGCGGCGTTCGGCGAGCCGGCCGATCGCGATCTCGGCGACCTTCGCGATCTCGGCCGGCGCGAGCGGATGGAACACGACGATCTGGTCGAGCCGGTTCACCAGCTCGGGGCGGAACGCGCCGAGCACGGCGTCGCGGAAGCGCCGCTCCTCCCGCTCGCGCTCGGCGAGCTGCGGGCCGAGGCCGAGCGTGCCCTTGGCGCCGCGCGTGCCGAGGTTCGAGGTCAGGACGATGATCGCGTTGTGGAAGTAGGTCGTGCGGCCGCGGCCGTCGGTCAGCCGCGCCTCGCCGAGCACCTGGAGCAGCAGGTCGAACACCGCGGGGTGCGCCTTC
>DATJAE010000339.1:0-5010 GCA_035516595.1 Kofleriaceae bacterium
CGGGTAGCGACCTGTTCGCGATGCCATCGCGGTTCGAGCCGTGCGGGCTCGGCCAGCTCTACGCGATGCGCTACGGTGCGATCCCGATCGTCAGCGACGTCGGCGGGCTGCGCGACACCGTGATCGACAGCGGGCCGCGCGGCGACGGCACCGGCGTCGTGTTCGCGCCGCCGAGCGCGGCGGCCTTGCTCGCCGGGATCGAGCGCGCGGTCGCGCTCGTGCGCGATCCGGCGGCGCTGCGTGCGGTGCGCCGTGCCGCGATGCTGCGCGACTCGTCGTGGAGTGCCTCCGCGCGCCAGTACCTCGAGCTCTACCGGATGCTCGCCGTGGCGTGATGTCCGGTTTCCGGACGCACGGCGTCCGAGCCGCGGACAGCGCGTCCGAGGGTCGGACTTCCCCGTCCGCTGGTCGGACCGTTGCTGTCCGCGGCTCGGACGTGTGCGTGGCTGCCACAATGTGCTGCGAAGCCCGTCACTGACGCGGCGCGCTGTGGGGGACCCTGTCGACAACTCGGGCTTGGGGGTGGGTTATTCACAACCCGAATCAGACCTAAGGGCCCGATATCCATGGTCTGCTCGCGTCCACGGTAGCAGGTGTGAATAAGCTGTGATCCCGGTGTGCCGGGGTGCCCCGGGAGCGACGGCGCTTCGATAACTTAGACTATATGTGGAGTGAGCTGTGGCGCACACCTACATCACCCTCCATCCGGAGGATTCGAGCCCGCGTCACCGGGAGGTTCATTCGCCGGCGCGAGCAGCCGGCACGCCTCGGCGTCCTTGGCGTCGCACGCGCGCGCCAGCAGCTGCTTGCCGCGCTCGACATCGCGCGGGACCCCGGTGCCCGCGAGTAGCATCGCGCCGAGCACGCGGCACGCGACCGGGTCGTCGGGCAAGCACGCGCGCTCGAGCCACAACGCGGCGGCGCTCGCCGACTTCGAGAGCCCGCGGCCCTCGAGGTAGAGCAGCCCGATCTGGCGGCAGGCGGTCGAGTCGCCGGCGTCGCAGCCCTGCTTGTAGTGCGCGATCGCCTGCTTGATCCGCGCGGGCTGCTGCTTGGCGAGCGCGGCGTCGAGATCGCCGGCGTTGGTGCACGCGAGCGGCACGCCGCTCCGGCACGCCTTGTCGAGCAGCTGCTCGGCGCGCGGCAGATCGACCGGCACGCCACGACCGTCGCGCAGCATGAGGCCGAGGTTGCGGCACGCGAGCTTGTAGCCGCCGTCGCACGCCCGCTTGTAGGTCGCGACCGAGCGCACCAGGCTGCGATCGACGCCGATGCCCTCGCCGAGCGCGAGCGCGAGGTGGTAGCACGCCGCCATGTTGCCGCCGTTGCACGCCTGCTCGAACAGCGCGCCGGCGCGCCGCGGATCGGGCGACACGCCGGTGCCCTCCGCGTACATCACGCCGAGCTTGTGACACGCCTCGAGATCGCCCGCGACGCACTGCTTGTCGTAGCGCGCGGCGAGCGCGGCGGGATCGATGGCGCTCTCGCCGAGCCAGGCGTCGTCCGTGGTCCGCGAGTCGCCGCGACATCCTCCGAGCACCGCGGCGAGCGCGAGCACGAAGATCGTGGCGACACACACGCGCTTGTTCCTACCACGCCGCGACCGCGGGGCGCACGACCGAGTACGCGTGCTCGGCCGCCGCCCCGCCGTGCGGCACGAGCGCGAACGCCGCGAGGATCACCGCGCCGAGCGCGAGCGCGAGCGCGAGCCCGCGCCCGCTCGACGCGCGCACGATCGTCCAGCCGACGAGACCGCCGACCAGCGCGACGTAGGGCACGAGCCCGAGCAGGCCCGAAATGCCACACGCGGCGCCGAGGTTCGGCGCGACCGCGCCGTCGCGCAGCAGCCGGAAGGTGATGTCGTACAGCGGATTGCCGACCGAGTCGGGCCAGTACGGAAACGTCGCGGCGCTCGCGCAGTAGATGACGACGGCGGGGACGACCAGCCCGGCGGCCGCACCGATCGCGAGCGGCCGGCCGCGCCACGCGTCGAGCGCCGCCGCGACCAGCGGCAGCAGGAACGGCTGCATCGCCGTGATGTAGCGAGGCCCCACGCCCCAGCCGCCGCGCCAGAAGTTGATCGACGACACGAACAGCACGAGCACCACCGCGACCGCCGCCGACGCGATCACCAGGCCGCGCTCGCCGCGCCGCCACAGCACGACGCCGCCCGGGATCGCGAGCAGCCACCACGGCGCGAGCGTGACCAGGCCGTTGTCGGCGGACAGCAGCGAGCCGTAGAACGCCTGCCAGCGCAGCGCGGTGATCCCGAGGAAGCCGTGCTGGTGGTAGACCGCGAACGTCTGCGACACGTCGTAGCCGGTGCGCGTCGGGCTGCCGAAGCATGCCCAGTGATACGCGAACAGGATCGCGATCGGCACGGCCGCCCCGCCCATGACGTACGCGACCGCGAGGCCGAGCTCGGCGAGCCGGGTCTGCGCGAGCCGGACGATCACGTAGACCGCGATCGGCACGCCGGCGAACGCGGCCTGGTAGTCGACCAGCGGCGCCGCGCCGGCGAGCGCACCGACCGCGAGCATCGCGACCAGGCCGCGCCGGCGATCGATCACGTCGAGCGCGAGGATCCACGCGCTCGCGATGCACACCGCGGCGAGCTGGTGCGAGTAGAACAGGATCGCGTAGGTCATCGCCATCGAGCCGAGCGCGTACGCCACGATCGCGAGCCGGCGCACCGGCTCGTCGGCAAACCGCGCGAGGAAGCCCCACAACAGCCACAGGAACAGCACCGCCGGCACGACGCCCCCGACGATCCGGCACAGCCACATCGTGGCGGCCAGGCTCGGCGTGCCGTGGATCCAGCGCACGACCGCGTAGAACGGCACGACCAGCAGCGACGAGCCCGGCGCCTTGTTCGAGTACTGGTGGCCGTCGTACGGCGACACGTCGGCGGTCGCGCCGAGCTCGCGGACCTGGCGATCGATCGCGAACGTGTGGTCCTCGACGATCGCCTGCACCAGATACGCGCGCGGCAGCTCGTTCGCGCTGTGGATGCGCGGGAAATACGGAAACGCGTAGAGGTAGATCGCGAAGATCGCGCACAGCCAACCATGACGGACGAACAGCTGGCGGATCGCGACGGGCACGTTGCCTGCGATCGTGATACCACCAACGGCACGCATGATGCGCTACCGCCGCACGCGCGACGCCGCGATCGCCGATATCGGCCGCGCGTTCGCGATGGCGGCCGGCGGCGCGCTCGCGTTCGCGCCGACCGAGCTCGTGGCGACGCTGATCGCGTACAGCGGGCCGATCGAGAGCAAGCGCCGGCTGATCGCGCTGGTCGCGACGCTGTCGCTGTGGCTGTGGTTCTGGCTCGCGCTCGCCGCGATCGTCGTGCTGCTCGGCGTGCGCGCGCTGCGCACCGCGATCGATCCCGAGGCCGGGCGCGCGCCGGGCTGGTTCGTCGCGTCGCCCTGCGTCGACCGCGTCCGGCCGGGCGTGCCGAAGCTGTGGGCGGCGCTCGCCACCGCCGGCGTGATCGGGCTGTACGTCCAGCGCGCGGCGGTGTGGGCGCTCGTCCACTACAAGGAGCCGCAGCTGACTGCCGCGCTGATCGCCGCGTTCGCGGTCGGCGGGCTGCCGCTCGCGCTGATCGTGCACCGCACGTTCCGCATGGCCGGCGAGGTCGCCGCGCACGCGCTCGCGCCGGTGCTCGGCGCGTGCAACCCGCTCGCCCGCTGGCGCGCCGCCGCGGTCGCGCTCACCGCGCTGGTGTTCGGCGGGCTCGCCGCGCTCTGGCTCGTGCTGCCGCAGAGCCGCTCGGTGCTGCCGACCCGGCTCGCGATCTCGGCGGTCGCGATCGCGATCGGCATGGGGCTCGGCGCGCTGGTCCACGCGCGGCCGCGGCGGCGCCCGCGCAGCCGCACGGTCGGGCTCGCGCTCGCGTCCGTCTCGCTGATCGTCATGGTCGGCACGCTGCGCTGGTGGGGCGGCGACCTCGAGACCAAGTACGTCGCGATCACCGCGTCGCCCGCGCTCGACAAGCTGATCCTGCTGGTGCGCTACGCCAACGACCTCGACGGCGATGGCTTCGGCTCGCTGCTCGGCGAGAACGACTGCGATCCGTTCGACTCGTCGATCCATCCCGGCGCGATCGACATCCCCGACGACGGCATCGACCAGAACTGCGACGGCCACGACTTCTCGCTGAAGACCCCGCAGCAGCCGATCGGCCCCACCCTGCCGGTCCCGCCGCAGTTCAAGAAGCCGTGGAACGTCCTGTTCATCACGATCGATACGCTGCGCTACGACCACACGACGTTCGGCGGCTACAAGGACGGCCCCAAGCATCGCGACACCACGCCGCGGCTCGCCCAGCTGGTGAAGCAGTCGACGTCGTTCACGTTCTGCAACGCGCCGTCGGCCGGCACGATGGCCTCGATCCCCGCGATCATCACGTCGAAGTACTTCCACTCGGGGATCGCGCTCGACGAGCACGAGCCACCCGGCATGCCGCCCAAGCTCAAGCCGGAGAACACGCTGCTGTCCGAGATCATGAAGCGCGGCGGCTACTACACCGGCGTGATCGCGTCGCACGAGTACTGGAACGACTGGGGCATGGACCAGGGCGTCGACGACTACGACAACTCGATCGGCAGGACGCCGGATCCGTACCGCGCGCCCGCCGACAAGGTCACCGATCACGCGCTCGCATGGATCTCGCGCCAGCAGGGCAAGAAGTGGTTCCTGTGGGCGCACTACATCGATCCGCACGGCTACTACGTCAACCACCCCGACGTCGCCGACTACGGCCCGACCCAGATGGACTGGTACGACTCCGAGATCACCTGGACCGATCAGCAGATCGGCCGGCTGCTCGACGAGCTCAAGCGGCTGCCGAGCTGGGACAACACGATCATCATCATCACCAGCGATCACGGCGACTCGATGGCGGAGCACTCGGTGCCGCTCGGCACGCACGGCACCGCGCTCTATCGCGAGCTGCAGAACGTGCCGATGATCTACTACGTACCCGACAACCCGCCGCAC
>DATJAE010000340.1:0-6561 GCA_035516595.1 Kofleriaceae bacterium
CGTTAGGGCGTCACGCCAGCGCGCAGGTCGTGATGCCGGTCGCGTTCGCCGCGTTCGCGTTGCTCGGGTTCGCGGTGCGGCGCGCGCGCGTCGCGGTCACGCGCGACGGCGTGCGCTGGGGCTGGCAGGCGCTGAGCTTCACCCAGCCGGCGTCGCGCATCGTGACCGCGCACGTCTACACGGACGGCATCGCGCTCGAGGCGCGGCGCGGCTCGTGGTGGTTCATCGCGGCGCGCGACTGGGACCGGTTCGCCGCGCTGGTCCGCCAGCTGCGCCGGGTCGAGCTGCCGATCCGCGATCACGATCGCGCGGCGCCGCTGCGCGCGCGGCTGCAGAGCTACGGCCGGTTCCTCGACGCGATGCTGGTCGCGTCGGCGCTGGGCGCCGGCGCGGTCATGCTGTGGGCCGCGTGAGCGCGGCGTGGAGCTCGGCGCTGGTGAAGTCGCGCTTGCCGCCGGCCTCGGCGGCGTGGACCAGCGCGATCAGCGTGCGGTTGATCGGCGCCGGCCGGCCGAGCTTGTCGGCGAGCGCGACGATCTCGCCCTGGATGTAGTCGATCTCGGTCGGCCGGTGGGCCTCGAGGTCGTCCCACATCGACGACCGCGCGTGCGGATCGGCCGACGCGATGCGCGCCGCGAGCGGGCGGAACAGCCAGTCGGGCATCGGCAGCAGGCGCGCGATCCAGCGCGGCGGCAGCCTCAGCAGGCGCGCGACCGGCACGCGGCCGGCGGCGAGCACGTCGAGCGCCTCGTGAACGACCAGCGCGAAGCAGCGCCGGAACGTGCGATCGGCGAGCTGCGCCGCGAGCGGGATGCCGGCGAGCGCGTTGACCGCGTTGTTGAGGTTGATGACGAGCTTGCCCCACTGCACGGCGGGCATGTCGTCGCGCAGCTCGCACGGCAGCTCGGCGGCGCGGCACGCCGCGGCGAGCGGCGCGATCGCATCGTGACGCTCGAACATCAGCGTGCCGGTCGTGCCGCGGTGATAGCGCCCCGGCTCGGGGTGCACGACGTTGAATGGCACCATTCCGGCGAGCACGTGCGCGCCGGGCAGGGCGGCGCGCAAGACCTCGGCGTTGCGCACGCCGTTCTGCAGGCTGACCACGGTCGCGCCGTCGCCGAGCGCGCCGGCGAGCGCGCGGCCGGCCTCCGCGGTCGCACCGGACTTGACGGTCACCAGCACGACGTCGGCGCCGCGCGCCGCGGCCGGCTCGGTCGCGAGCGCGGGCCGCGCGGTCCACGATCGATCGCCGAGCTCGCTGACCGCGAGGCCGCCCGCGAGCTCGCGGACCATCCGGTCGCGGCCGATCAGCGTGACGTCCGCGCCGCCGGCCGCGAGCCGGCCGCCGACCCAGCACCCGATCGCGCCGGCGCCGAACACCGCGATCCGCGTCATCCGCGGAGGGTAGTGTGACTAGCCGCGGTCGCGCCAGGTGCCGTTGACCCACACGTAGTGGTCGTGATCGCGGCGCCACCGACCCTCGACGTACATCTTCCCAGCGCGCTCGCGCTCGTAGTGGCCGCCGCGCCACGCCCACCGGCCGTTGTCGCGATCCCAGCGGCCGTGGATCCACACGTAGCCGGGCCGGTAGGTCACGGTCTCCTCGCGCAGAGGCGGCGGCGTGTCGTACGCGATTCCCGCCTCGCCCGCGCAACCGAGCATCGGCACGCTCGACAGCGCCATGCCGGCGATCAGCGCGGCGCTCAGTAGGGTCTTGACTCGCATCGTATCCTCCGTTGCTTACTGCCACCGGGCAGCAAATCGCGTGCCGCACCGTGGACTTGGCGGAGGCGCTCGACGAGCGGGATTGCCACGATCAGACCCCTCTAGTAGGGTGCGCCATGTTTGAGGACCAACTCCGCGAGGCGCTCACCTTTGACGACGTCCTGCTGGTCCCGGCGTTCAGCGAGGTCATCCCGCGCGACGTCGACGTCACCACCCGGCTGACGCCCGCGATCCCGCTGCGCGTGCCGCTGGTCAGCTCGGCGATGGACACGGTCACCGAGTCGGCGACCGCGATCCGCATGGCGCGGGAGGGCGGCATCGGCTTCATCCACAAGAACCTGTCGATCGAGGAGCAGGCGCGCGAGGTCCATCGCGTCAAGAAGGCGCAATCGGGCATCGTGGTCGATCCGCTCACCGTCGCGCCGTCGCGCACGCTGGAAGACGCGCTCGCGATCATGCGCCACCACCGGATCAGCGGCCTGCCCGTGGTCGACGGCGATCGCCGGCCGGTCGGCATCCTGACCAACCGCGACGTGCGGTTCGAGAAGCGGCTGACCCTGCAGGTCGGCGAGGTGATGACCAAGAACCCGGTCACCGTGAAGGACGGCGTGTCGATCGAGGAGGCCAAGGACCTCCTGCACAAGCACCGGATCGAGAAGCTGCTGGTGGTCGACACCGCCGGCAAGCTCAAGGGCCTGATCACGATCCGCGACATCGAGCAGGCCGAGATGCACCCGGCCGCGGTGGTCGACGAGCTCGGCCGGCTCCGGGTCGGCGCGGCGGTCGGCATCGGCGCCGATCGCGACGCGCGGATCGACGCGCTCACCAACGCCGGCTGCGACGTGATCTGCATCGACACCGCGCACGGCCACTCGGCCGGCGTGCTCGAGGCGGTGCGCGCGACCCGCAAGAAGTTCCCGCGGCTCCAGCTGGTCGCCGGCAACGTCGCGACCGGCGACGCGACGCGCGCGCTGATCGAGTGCGGCGTCAACGCGGTCAAGGTCGGCGTCGGCCCGGGCTCGATCTGCACCACCCGGATCGTCGCCGGCGTCGGCGTGCCGCAGCTCACCGCGATCGCCGACGCGGTCGCCGCGGCCAAGGGCTCGGGCGTCGCGATCATCGCCGACGGCGGGATCAAGTACTCGGGCGACGTCGCCAAGGCGCTCGCCGCCGGTGCCGACACCGTGATGATCGGGTCGCTGTTCGCGGGCACCGACGAGGCGCCGGGCGAGGTCATCCTCTATCAGGGCCGCAGCTACAAGTCGTATCGCGGCATGGGCTCGATCGGCGCGATGAAGGACGGCAGCAAGGACCGTTACTTCCAGGGCGACATCGAGGCGCCGCAGAAGCTCGTGCCCGAGGGCATCGAGGGCCGCGTGCCGTACAAGGGCCCGCTGCGCGAGTCGCTCTACCAGCTCATCGGCGGGCTGCGCGCGTCGATGGGCTACGTCGGCTGCGCGACGATCGCGGAGCTGCACGCCAAGGCGAAGTTCGTCAAGATCTCGTCGCAGGGCTTGCGCGAGAGTCACGTCCACGACGTGATCATCACCGAGGAAGCCCCCAACTACCGAGTGGAGTGATGGCGCACCAGCTCGTTCTCGTCCTCGATTTCGGCTCGCAGTACACGCAGCTGATCGCGCGGCGGATCCGCGAGCAGGCGGTGTACTGCGAGATCCATCCGTTCACGCTCGCGGCCGATCCGGCGCGCGTGCGCGAGCTCCGGCCGATCGGCATCGTGCTGTCGGGCGGGCCGAATTCGGTCTACGACGCCGGCGCGCCGACCGTGCCGGCCGCGCTCTACGAGCTCGGCATCCCGATCCTCGGCATCTGCTACGGCGCGCAGCTCACCGCCAAGCTGCTCGGCGGCGTGGTGCGCCCGGCCGACAAGCGCGAGTACGGCCGCGCCCAGGTCGAGGTGCTGCGGGCCGAGGGCGTGCTGCGCTCGACCCAGGTCGGCGACGAGCTCGCGGTGTGGGCGAGCCACGGCGATCACGTCGACGCGATCCCGCCGGGCTTCGTGCACACCGCGAAGAGCGAGAACTGTCCGTTCTCGGGGTTCGCCAGCGCCGCGCGCCGCATCCACTGCGTGCAATTCCACCCCGAGGTCGTGCACACGCCGCGCGGCGCCGAGCTGCTCGGCAACTTCCTGTTCGGCGTGTGCGGCGCGGCGGGCGACTGGTCGATGGCGTCGTTCGTCGACGAGGCGGTCGCGCGGATCCGCGCGCAGGTCGATGCCGCTGCCGGCACCGGCCGCGTGATCTGCGGGCTGTCGGGCGGCGTCGACTCGAGCGTCGCGGCCGCGCTGATCCACCGCGCGATCGGCGATCGCCTGACCTGCGTGTTCGTCGACAACGGCCTGCTGCGCGCGGGCGAGCGCGAGCAGGTGTCGGTGGTGTTCCGCGATCACTTCAAGCCAGCTGGCCCTGCCGGCTCAGCCGGTGGTGGATTGGACCTGCGGGTGATCGACGCCGAGCAGCGCTTCCTCGACAAGCTGGCCGACGTCACCGACCCGGAGAAGAAGCGCAAGATCATCGGCGTCGAGTTCGTCCATGTCTTCGAGGAGCAGGCCCGGACCATCGCCGGCGCGAAGTTCCTGGCGCAGGGCACGCTCTACCCCGACGTGATCGAGAGCGTGAGCTTCAAGGGCCCGAGCCACACGATCAAGAGCCACCACAACGTCGGCGGCCTGCCCGAGCGCATGCAGCTCCAGCTGGTGGAGCCGCTGCGCGAGCTGTTCAAGGACGAGGTCCGCCAGCTCGGGCTCGAGCTCGGCCTGCCGCGCCACATGGTGTGGCGCCAGCCGTTCCCCGGACCGGGGCTCGCGGTGCGCTGCCTGGGCAACGTGACCCGCGCGCGGCTCGACGTGCTGCGCGCCGCCGACGCGATCGTCGAGGACGAGATCCGCGCGGCCGGGCTCTACGAGGCGATCTGGCAGGCGTTCGGCGTGCTCCTGCCGGTGCGCTCGGTCGGCGTGATGGGCGACGCGCGGACCTACGAGGAGGCGGTGGCGGTGCGCGCGGTGCACTCGCGCGACGGCATGACCGCGGACTGGGTGCAGCTGCCCTACGACGTGCTCGCGCGGATCAGCACGCGCGTGATCAACGAGGTGCGCGGGATCAACCGGGTGGTCTACGACATCACGTCCAAGCCGCCGGGCACGATCGAATGGGAGTGATCCGCGCGCTCGCGATCATCGCGGCGCTGGCCGGCGCCGCGCGCGCCGAGGTCAAGGTCGACTGGGCGGCCGGGCTGGTCACGGCGGACGGCCTGGGCGTCGCGGATCGCCACGCGCCGAGCCCCGCGGTCGCGCGCGGCACGTCGCGGCGGGCGGCCGAGGATCGGGCGCGCCACGCGCTGCGCGAGGCGATCGACGCCTTGCCGGTCGCGGGCGGCGGCAAGGTCGGCGCGCGCGCGAAGGACGCGGCGGTCAAGGCGCGGCTCGATCGCGCGATCGAGGCCGCGTTCGCGACGTTCGCCGAGCCCGAGACCGATGGCGCGTGGCGGGTCACCATGGCGGTGCCGATCGAGGCGGTGCGCCAGGCGATCGCGGGGCCGCGCAGGCTGCCCGAGGCCGGCGACGCCGGGCCGCCGGTGATCGTGATCGACGGCGTGACCGCGAGCCCGGCGGTCGGCACCACGGTGGCCGGCCGGGACGTCGCGACCGTGTGGGTGACCGAACCTCCCGCCTACGCCAGGGACGCACCGCACGTGCGCGGCCATGCCACGGCGGGGGCGATCGCGCTCGACGGAATGCAAGGCACGGCCGCGACGTTGTACGTGATCGTCACCGCGAAGTAGCGGTTGGCGAGCGAAACCTGCGCGGTGCTAGGCTACCTGCCGTGATCCGACGTGTCCTCCTGGCCGCCATGCTGCTCGCGAGCCATGCCGCGCTGGCCGATGACGTGGTCGCGTACGAGGCCGAGGGCGACGCCGCCGCGACCGGCGACGATCCGCGCGTGGCCGCGCTCGACGATGCGTTCGCGCACGCGGTGGAGAGCGCGCTCGCCGATCTGGTCAGCGGCGACGCGCGCACCGCCCACAAGGGCGAGATCGATCGCGAGATCATCGGCCACGCGCGGCTGTGGGTGAAGAAGTTCACCGTCACCAAGGACGAGACCAACGACGATCGCCGCCAGCTCGTGGTCAGCGTGCGGATCGATCGCGACAAGCTGCGCGCGCGGCTCGGCGAGCTCGGCATCGCGATCCAGGACACCGGCGCGCCGCTCGGCACGCCGCCCGACGCGGCGCCGGCGCGCCCCGCGGTCGTGCTGCTCCGGCTCGCGACGCCTGCCGGCGCGCGGGCCGATTTCGGCGCGGCCGCCGACGCCGACATGCCGGGCCTGTCCGCCGCGACCAACGTGCTGCGCGCCGCCGGGTTCGCGGTACGCCGCGCGAGCGCGTCGGGCCCGACCGCCAATCCCGAGGGCGAGCTGCCGCTCGACGACGACGCGGCCGACGCGCAGGCGACGTCGGCCGGCGCCGAGCTCGCGCTGGTGATCGGCGTGTCGGTCGGGCCGGCTGTGGCGATGCGCGGCCAGCCCGGGACGGCGGCGCTGGTCACCGCGCACGCGCGCCTGCTGGATCACAAGAAGCCGGTCGGGCAGGGCAGCGCGGTCACCGCCGCGCGCGGCGACGCCGGCACGAGCTACGCGATCGATCTCGCGGTCGCGTCGGCGCTCGCCGACGCCGTGCCGCCGGCGCCGAAGAAGCTCGCCGCGGCCGCCGCGTACCACGGCGACGACGTGCCGCTGGCCGAGCCCGGGCTGGCGCTGGTCCGGCTCGCGGCGAAGACGCCGTGGCGCGGCGTACAGGACGAGCTCAAGTACCTCGCCGGCG
>DATJAE010000341.1:0-23691 GCA_035516595.1 Kofleriaceae bacterium
GCCGCCGCCGGCGCCGGCGCCGGCCCATCCGGCGCTCGCGACGCCGGATGCCGCGGTGGTGACCGCGCCGCCGCGCGACGTCACCGGCGACGGCTTCCGCTATCCGATCCCGGGAAGCTTCACCGAGCTCCGCCGGCCCGACGGCGCGCTCGCGTACACCGGGACGATCGCCGGCGCGCTCAAGCCGGCGACGCTCACCGTGTGGGCGACCAGCGAGCCGTTCACCGGCACGCTCGCCCAGCTGGTCGCGCGCGAGACCGCCGCGGCGACCGAGGCCGGTGCACCCGCGCCCGACGTCGAGCCGCTCGACGTCGCGATCGGCGGCAAGGTCAAGCCCGGCGACGCGCGGCGCATGACGATCCGCCTCGCCGAGCGCATCGAGCTGCGGGCGCTGGCGGTCGATCACGGCAAGGCCTACGTGCTGCACTGCGAGACCCCGAACACGCGCAACGCGCTGCAGAACGTCAGCGCCGATTGCATCGCGCGCGCGAGCGCGTTCGAGATCGCACGCTAGCGACAGCCCCCTAGTACCCCCCTAGTACATGCCGTCGACCGCGCGGCCGTGCAGGCCGATGTAGAACATCACGCTGTGGTCGTCGCGATCGATCAGGCTCTTGCCGTACATGACGCCGATCGAGAAGTGCGGCACGACGAAGAGGTCGGCGCGCACCCGCGCCTCGAGCATCCAGCTGGTCTGGTCGGCGTCGACGTCCTTGCAGCCCTTCTCCGGGCAGTAGTCGAAGTCCTCGTAGCGGCCGCCGGCGGCGAGCTCGGCGGAGAGCCCGATCCGCAGCAGCTCGCCGTGGACCCCGGCGATCAGGCTCGCGGCGAGGTACTCGTCGTCGGTCGGCGTCGGGCCCGGCACGGTGGGCGCGTGCGCGATCCAGCCCGGCTCGAGCTCGAGCCCGGTGTAGAACACGCGGCCGATCCCGCCGAGCGTGCGCCACGCGATGCCGCCGCCGGTGGTGTGCAGGTCGTAGTGCTCGGGCGCGGACTGCGAGGCATCGGTCGTCGCCAGCGAGAACGGCGCGCTGATGAAGTCGTGCCGGAAGTAGCCGAGCTCGATCCACAGGTTCGGGGTGTCGGCCTCGCGCGACCAGTCGGCGCCGAACACCGTGCACCTGTGGTAGCCGACCCAGTCGCTGATCTCGTGGCAGCCCCGGGCCTCGGCGCGCGCGGCGCACAGCGCGAGCGCCGCGGCGATGGCGAGCGCGACCGCCCTCACGAGCCACATCCTTCGTCGGCGGCGCCGAGACAGATCCAGTGCACGGTCGGCGAAGCGGCGCGATCGACCCGGCCGACGTCGAGGCACACCACCGCGGGCACCTCGGCGGCGGCGTTGCCGTAGACGATCTCCTCGCGGCCGTGCCACAGCCCGTCGAGCGGCAGCGGCCGGATCTCGTGCTTGGGATCGACCGGCTGGAGCTCGTGGCTCTCGTTGTCGGTGTCGCGCCCGTACGCGCGCACCGACGTCAGGTCGACGATCACGCTGTACTTGCAGCGGTTGCCGAACCAGAAGTCGACCGCCGGGCCGCCGCGGCCGTCGCGATCGTCGGTCAGCGCGAGCGACAGATCGAGGCACTGCGACGCGACGTGCTTGCCGGCGAAGGCGTCGCCGTTGGGGGCGTGCCACGAGTCCGGATAATAGATGCAGCCTGCCAGCACCGCGAGCGGTGCGACGCGTGACGGACGCATGTTGCGATCGTACGCGCCGGGGGCGCACGCGATTCGCCGTTAACGAAGCCTTAGCGTTAAGACCACGTGGTAAGCCACGGCCATGACGGACCCGGTCGCCGAGAGCCTGCTCGAGTACCGCAAGTTCTTCCCGGCGCTCGAGGAATGCGTCCACTTCATCTCGCACTCGCTCGGCTGCGTGCCGGCGCAGGCCAAGGACGACCTCACCGAGTTCTACGAGCTGTGGCGCACCAAGTCGATCACGGCATGGAGCGACTGGCTGCCCGAGGTCGATCGCGCCGCCGAGCGCATCGCGAAGATCATCTCGGCGCCGGCCGGCACCGTGATCATGCAGCACAACGTGTCGCAGGTGATGGCGACGCTGGCGTCGTGCTTCGACTACGCGCCGCCGCGCGACAAGATCGTCTACGAGGCGCTGCAGTTCCCGAGCGTGTCGTACGTGTGGCAGGCCGAGGCGAGGCGCGGCGCGAAGTGCGTGATCGTGCCATCGCGCGACGGCATGACGATCGACACCGACGCGATGTGCGCGGCGATCGACGAGCACACGCTCGCCGTGCCGATCTCGCACGTCGTGTTCCTGTCGGGCTACATCCAGGACGCCAGGAAGATCTGCGCGCGCGCCCGCGAGGTCGGCGCGCACGTCATCCTGGACTGCTATCAATCGATCGGCGCGCTGCCGCTCGACGTCGTCGATCTCGGCGTGTCGTTCGCGTGCGGCGGCTCGGTCAAGTACGTGTGCGGCGGTCCGGGCGCGGCGTGGCTGTACGTACGCCAGGATCTGATCGAGCAGTTCGCGCCGCGCGTCACCGGCTGGTTCGGCAACGAGGCGCCGTTCGCGTTCACCATGCCGGCGCAGAGCTACGCCGACAACATCTGGCGCTACATGGGCGGTACGCCGGCGGTCGCGGGGCTCTACCAGTCGCGCGCCGGTCAGCGCCTGATCGGCGAGATCGGCGGGCGGCGGATCCGCGACAAGAGCCTGGTCATGACCCAGCAGTGCATCGCGTGGATCGACGAGCTCGGGCTCAAGCTCAACAGCCCGCGCGCGGCCGAGCAGCGCGGCGGCTCGGTGGTGTTCGACTTCGTCGGCTCGGCCGACGTGTGCCGCGAGCTCAACCGCCGCAAGTTCTTCTGCGATCACCGGCCCGGCGCGGGCATCCGGATCGCGCCGCACTTCTACACCAAGCCGGAGGAGATCGAGCTGTTCTTCACCGAGCTGAAGAAGATCCGCGGCGGCGCCGGGCGATGACGATCGCCGCGGCGAGCGGGATCGGCCAGCCACCCGCACCGCCGCCGCTGCAGGTACACGCGTAGAAGCTGGTCGACGGCAGCCCGTTCTGCGACGTGCCGCCGTCGGGCTCGCCGCTGTTGGCGATGCCGACGCCGGTCAGCGTGACGTCGAGCTCGGGCTGGCCCATCGGCATGATGCGCAGCATGCCCGACGCCGAGCCGAGCTCGGTCGGATGGAACTCGACGCCGAACGTCGCGCTCGCGGCGGAGGCCAGCGACGCCGGGAACTGCGTGCGGTCGTAGTCGAACGGCGCGTCGATCGCGGCCATCAGCAGGATCGTGCCGCTCGGGCTGCAGTTCTGGATCGTCACCGGCATCGCGTCCGGCGTCGGGATGTGCACCGGCACCTGGCCGAAGTCGAGGCTGCCGGGCGCCACCGCCGCGCCGCTATCGAGGAACTCGGCGGTGACGTGCGTGGCCGGCATCAGCTGGCCGGCGACGTCGGTCGACCACACCACGTCGTCGGCGAGCGCCACCGGCTGGGTCTGGCGCAGCGGCGCGACCGTGATCTGCGCGGCATCCCCGGGCGCGAGCGTGCTCGGGTAGGTCGCGGGCGTGTCGAGCGTGATCGCGAACTGCGACGGCGACATCGCCATGGTCGGCGCCGCGGTCGCGGTGATCTTCGCGGTGCCGGACGAGGTCAGCGTGAGGTGCGCGCCGCTGGTCTGCTCGTTCACGCAGAACTGGCCGATGTGCACGCTGCTCTGGACCATCACCGCCGCGGTGACCACCGAGCCGGTCACCGGGATCTGCAGCATGTCGCCGTCGGTGTCGCTCACCTGGATCTGGGTCGTGAGATCGGCGTCGGCCGAGGTGTCGACCGCGAGCATGATCGGCACGCTCGAGCCCGCCGGGATCGACAGCATGCTCGGCCCGGTCAGCGCCAGCGCGGCGACCGGTGGATCGAGCGTCGGATCGCCGGTCAGCGTGATCGTGCTCGCACCCACGTTCTTGAGCATGATCGTGGTCGGCGGCGGCGACGTGCCGGTGCGGATCTCGTGGAGCTGGATCGACGACGGGCTCGCGATCAGCGCCATGTCGGTGCCGCGGCACGTCGCGGTGACCACGACCGGCATGTTGTTGACCGTGTCGGGCGCGCTCGCGGTGAACGTGGTCATGAACGTGCCGACCGATCCGCCCGGCGCGCAGGTCAGCATGATCGGCGTGGCGCCGTTGGCGGGCACCGAGGTCGTGCCGCTCGGCATCGTCGAGTAGCTCGTGGTCGGGTTCAACGACAGCGAGACGTCGTCGACCGCGAGGTTGCCGCCGTTATCGAGCTGGAGCGCGACCGACGCGGTGCCGTTCTTCGGCACGTAGCCGAAATCGATCGAGGTCGGGTCCGACGGATCGAGCGTGAGCAGCGCGCCGAGGCCGACGCCCAGCAGGTCGATCGTGACCTGCGGGTTGTTCGGATCGTTCGACATGATCGTGAGCGTGGCCGGGCGCGAGCCGATCTGGCTGGGCTTGAGCGTGACGTGGAGATCGACCGAGTTGGCGGCCTGCACCGTGCACGGCAGCGCGTCGCACGGCGAGTCGGCGGTGTACTGCCAGTCGCCGCCGCCGCCGGCGATCGTGATCTGGTTGACCGTCAGCGGCTGCGAGCCGACGCTCTCGATCGTGATGGTGCCCGAGCCGATGCCGCCGAGCACGTCGACGCCGCCGAGGTCGAGCTCGGTCGACGGCACGAGCGCGATCGCCGGCCCCGACGCGCCCGAGCCGTTGCACGTCACCGTGACCGGCGTGCCGAGCTTCTTGCCGCCGAACGTCGCGTAGACGTGGCCGGTGAGCGGCGCTGCGCTCTGGGGATGGCAGATCACGTCGACCGTCACCGGCGCCTGCGAGCCGAGCTCGACGCCCGAGACGTCGCAGCCGTTGTCGTCGGGATTGCACGGCGCGCCGAGCAGGAAGTCGTCGCTGAGGTCGTCATCGATCTGGAGCTCGAGCTCGCCGAGCGCGAGCCCCGAGCCCATGTTGGTCACCATGAACGTCTGCGGCGCGCTGCTCGTGCCCACCGTGACCTGACCGAAGTCGAGCTCGGTCGTGCTCGCGACCAGCGACCCGCCGGACTCGGCCATGCACACGCCCTCGAAGCTGACCAGCGTGCTGGCGGTCGCATCCTGGACGTGGAACAGACAGCGCCGCATGCCGAGCGTCGCGGTCGCGCTGCACAGCACGGTCACGCCGTGCGGCGTCCCGGCGGTGACGGTGAACGGCGTGCCGGCGTTCATCACGGTGACCCCGCTGTCGCAGCTCGCCAGGTCCTGCGCGATGTCGGCGACCGAGACCGTGCCCAACGTGGCGTTCAGCTGCACGCCGCCCGAGCCCGTCGCGCCGCCGACCTGATCGATCACGACGATGGTCGGCGCCGCGGTCAGCTGGTTGGTGCCCGACGCGGCCCACGCCAGCGCGGCGGCGGCGACCACGATCGCGGCGGACAGCGCGCGCCTCACAGCCGTCCGATCACGCCGACCGTCGGCACGAACACCGTCGCCTCGATCGTATGGTTGTTGTAGACCACGCCCGACACGTTGAAGAAGTGCTCGACGCCGAGGTCGCCGGTCACCGAGAAGTGGCCGTTGATCTCGAGCTCGAGCCCGCCGGCGCCGCGCGCGCCGATCGCGACCCTCGAGCTCATCGTGTTCTGGTCGGTGAAGAAGAACATCGGCATGCCGAGCGCGACATACGGCCGCAGCTTGCCGGTCAGGATCCGGTAGCGGCCTCCGACGTAGGCGCCCCAGGTATCCGAGCGCAGCGCCGCGAGCTCGAGCTCGACGTGATCCTCGGGCGTGTACGCCACGCCGAACGCGCCGGCCGCGCCGCGGCCCTTGCCGTCGACCCGCAGCATCGCGATCGCGCCCGAGCTGATGTGGTCCTCGCTGGACTGGACCTGCGCCTCGCCGGTGTCGGTCAGCTCGTAGTGCGGCACGATCGCCGCGACCTCGGGGCCGGCGTAGCCGGTGCGGACGCGGCGCTCGCGGCCGGTCGCGCTGTCCGAGCCGTACTGCGTGCCGGTGATCAGCCAGCCCTCGACGTGGTCCGGGATCTCGCGCTCGAGCGGCAGGCCGCCCGCGGTCGTGGGCGGCGCGGCCGGCGGCGGCTGAGCGGGCGGCGGCGGCGCGACGTCGGTGACCTGGACCTTGAGCGCAGCCGGCACGTCCTTGGTCTCGCCCTCGAAGCCGTTGATCGTGACCTCGTCGGCCGCCTCGCCCTTCTTGACGCGCAGCAGGTGGATGCCCGGCCGCACCCGGGTGAGCAGCGAGCTGCCGACCGCGACGAACGGCCCGCCGTCGATCGACACCTCCGCGCCGCGCGGGAACACGCGGACGGTCAGGATCGTGAGCTGCTCGTCGAGCTTGAGCAGCAGCTGCTTGACCTCGGCGATGCGCTCGGCGCCGGTCGCCGGATCCTCGAGGTAGCGCTGGTAGGTGTTGGCGGCGTCGGCGAGCCGGCCCATGTCGCGCAGCGTGGCGGCGACGTCGAGCAGGATCTTCGGGCTGGGGAACTTGTTGTAGGCCTCGAGGAAGTTGGCGAGCGCCTGGTCGTACGCCTGGGCCTGGAGCTGGCGCACGCCCTCGGTCATCAGCGCCTGCGCGAGCGGGCGCGTCTTGGCGTCGTCGACGTGGATCGACGGATCCTGCGTGATCGCCGACAGCGCCTCCGCGAGCTGCTTGTCGTCGCGGATCTGCGCGAGCACGGGCGGCTCGGGCGCCGGTGCGGTGGGCTGCGCGTGCGCGGCCGAACCGGCGAGCGCGATCGCGAGGCTCAGAGCTTGTCGACGTACGGGGTGCAATTTGCGGTGACCGGTCCGTTGGAGTGGGGACAGCGCGACGACTTCGGGGCGGCGTGCGATGGCTGCGGCCGGGCGGGCACGGGTGGAGGCGGCGCGGGTTGCGGCGCGGGCACGACCACGACCGGTCGCGCCGGCTCGACCTGCACCGGCGGCGGCGCCGCCGCGGTCGCGGCGACCGGAGGGGCGTCGCGCTGGGTCGCGACGATCAGGATCGCGGTGGCGAGCGCCGCGAGCGCGAGCACGGCGAGCGCGATCGCGTACGGCCGCACCCGGCGCACCGGCCGTTCGCCGGAGCGCGTGACCAGCAATGGCGGGCGCGGCCCCGCACCCGCGAGCGCGGTGTGCCCGGCGCCGGGCCGGCCGAGCACCGCGTCGAGCGCGTCGACCAGCTCGCCGGCCGACTGGAGCCGCGCGGCGGGCTCCTTGTCGAGCAGGCGCATCACGATGCGATCGAGCTCGGGCGACACCGCGGCGCCGCGCGCGCTCGGCGGCTGCGCCGTGCCGAACAGCTGGAGCGCGATGATCTCGCCGGCACCGACCGCGACGAACGGCGGCTCGCCGACCAGCATCTCGTAGAGCATGCAGCCGAGCGAGTACAGATCGGCGCGGTGATCGATCGCGCCGGCCGCGCGCGCCTGCTCGGGCGCCATGTACAGCGGCGTGCCCATCAGCGTGCCGGTCGCGGTCTGGCGGTGATCGGCGGGCAGGCCGGTCGGATCGGCGAGCTTGGCGATGCCGAAGTCGAGCACCTTCGGGCGCTCGCCGCCGGGCACGTCGGGATCCGGCGCGAGCATCACGTTGTCGGGCTTGAGATCGCGGTGGACGATGCCCTTGCCGTGCGCCGCGGTGAGCGCGCTCGCGATGCCGCGCGCGATCTGCGCCGCCTCGAGCTCGGACAGCGAGCGCCGGCGCTCGAGCCGCTGCGCGAGCGACGGCCCGTCGAGGAACTCCATGATCAGGTAGGCGCGGCCATCGTCGGTGTAGCCGAAGTCGAAGACCTCGACGATGCCGGGGTGATCGACCGCGGTCGCGGCCTTGGCCTCGTTGAAGAAGCGCTGGACGAGCTCGTCGTTCGCGGTGAGCTCGGCGCGCAGCACCTTGACCGCCGCGGGCCGGCCGATCAGCTCGTGGCGCGCGCGATAGATCGTGCCCATGCCGCCGCGGCCGAGCTCGCCGGTGATCCGATAACTCCCCAGGACCTGCCCGACGATGCCGGGCGCCGTGAGCTGTGCACGGTGATCGGTCATCCGGTCGATAGAGGATGCGCCGTTCGGCTGCGCTCATCAAGCAACGGCCATCACAGGTAAGGAAGGGTGGGCGTGGTACGCTGGCGCTCGGTGCCGAGCTTCCAGCGCCACGTGTTCGTGTGCATCAACGAGCGCCCCGCTGACCACCCCAAGGGCTGCTGCAAGGCCAAGGGCGGGGTCGAGGTGCGCGACAAGCTCAAGGCCGAGCTCGCCGCGCGCGGGCTGTCGAAGATCGTGCGCGCCAACAACGCCGGCTGCCTCGACCAGTGCGAGCGCGGGGTGACCGTCGTGGTCTACCCGGAGCAGGTCTGGTACGGCGGCGTGACGGTCGACGATGTCACCGAGATCGTCGAGTCGCATCTGGTCAACGGCCGCATCGTGGCGCGCCTGCTCCTGCCCGATCAGCCACAGCTCGCGGGCAAGACCCAGCTGCCGGTGCTGCGCGCATGACGCGCGCCGCGCTCGCGCTGGCCGCGCTGCCGGCGCTCGCCGCCGCCGATCCCGCGCCGCCTCCGCCGGCCAGCGCCAAGCCCGATCCGATCGCGGAGGACCAGGCGCGCGAGGCCAACCTCGAGTCCGACGCGCCGCGCGACGGCGTCACGTTCGGCGGGATGATCGGCGGCGGGCTGATCCTGGGCAAGGGCTCGGTCGACACCATCCCGGCGATCTCGCTCCGGCTCGGCCACGTGATGACGCGCGACGTCGTGGGGCTGTTCGAGATCTCGGGCGGCACGCTGCGCCACCGCGTCGCGATGGGCGCGCCGACCTACACCGACTCGTCGATCAGCCTGCTGGTCGGCGCGCAGGTCTACGTGACCGACACGCTGTGGCTGCGCGGCGAGGTCGGGCTCAACGTCCATACGATCGACGGGATGAACGGCCAGTCGATCAACCCGGGGCCGGCCGGCGGCGCCGGCGCGGGGCTCGACATGGTGCGCTGGAAGCGCTGGGCGATCGACGTCGAGATCTGGGGCGTGCTGTCGTACGACCGGAAGGGCGCGCTGCTGACGTCGTGCCTGGGCTTCGGGCTCTGGCACTACTGAACCGTCAGGTCGACTTCCTCGTCGGAGATGTTCGCACGGCCGACCACGCCCGAGCCGACGTGGTCGCCGTCGCCCGCGACCAGCTGCGCGCCGGCGTACGAGCCGAGCGTGTAGCGGCCGTCGGCGTCGGTGGTCGCCGACGCGTGGTTGCCCTCGAACACCGAGGTCACGCGCGCGTTCGCGATCGGTCGCGCGTCGCGGTCGCGCACGATGCCGTGCACGGTCTTGGCGCGCGGCGGGCCGAGATCGAGCTCGACGTGCGCGACCTGGCCGGGCGCGACCGGGACCCGCGCGTGCACCACGCGATCGCGCCAGCGCGCGACCAGCGCGAGGTCGCATGCCGGCACGCCGTCGATCGCGAACCGCCCGCCGCGCGCGATCACGAGCCGCGGATCGTGGGCGATCGCGAGCGGCTGGCGCGCGCGGTCGAGCGCGTCGAAGCACGCCTCGAACGCGAGCTCGAACGTGCCATCGGCGAGCTCGACCGTGCCTTCGATCCGGCCGCTGCCCGACAGCTGGAGCTGGATGTCGTCGCGCGGCGCGACCACGGTGGTCACGACGATCCCGCGGCGCGGCGCGGCCGCCGTGATCTGGTAGCGCCCGGCCGGCATGTCGAACACCTGCCAGCTGCCGCCCGCGTCGCCGCGCTCCTGCTGCGACCACGGGCTGTCGGGATCGAGCGGCATGACGTCGACGAACGCGAGCGGCACCGGCGCGCCGGTGGCGTCGACGATCGTGCCGGCGAGCGACGCCGGCCGCACGGGCAGCGCGAACGTGACGTCGTGGTGGGCGCCCGGCGCGCACGCGACCGTCTTGCCCGCGCTCGGCGCCGACTTCCACGGCCAGGCGCGCAGCGTGATCTCGCCGAGCTCGGTGGTCACCCAGCGAAACGTGCCGTCGGCCTCGATCCGGCCTGCGGGGCCGAACGTGAGGTCGCTGTCGCCGAGCCGGCGCTCGATCGCGCCGTCGCCGGACGGCGTGCCGTCGGCGCGCACCACGTGGCCTCGGATCTCGCAGCCGCGCGCGAGCTCGACCCGCGCGCGCACGACCTGGCCGACCAGCGCGTCGACCTCGGTGACGTCGGCCACGCCGGCGAACCTCGGGTGGGCCGCGTCGATCCGATAGCGGCCGGGCGCGACGCGCAGCACGAACGCGCCGTCCGCGCCGCTGACCGCGCTGTCGGTCGCGAGCGCCGGCTGCAGGCCACCGCCGCGGGCGCGCACGATCGCGTGCGCGATCGGCCGGCCGTCGCCGTCGACCACCACGCCGGCGATCCGCGCGTCGCGCACCACCGAGAGCTCGACGTTGGCGAGGTCATCGTCGACGTCGAGCGTCGGCATCAGCGCGCGGTCGGGCACGCCGACCAGCGCCTCGCGCGGCCCGGGATCGAGCCGCACGCGATCGGGAAAGCCGACCGACAGCACGTCGCTGCCGCGCACGAACGCGCGGTAGCGGCCGCGCGGCACGCGCAGCGCGAACCCGCCGTCGGCCCCGGCGAGCGCGGTGCGCTCGCCGGTGGCGCTCGCGAGCACGACCGTCGCGCCCGCCACCGGCTCGTGATCGACCTGATCGATCACGTGACCCGAGATCGCGGCGGTGCCGTCGCTCGCCGGCGGTGGTGCGGGCGGAGGCGCGGTGCGATGCGGCGGCGCGGGCGGCGAGCCGCCGCGGCACGCGGCCGCGGCGATCGCGACGGCGGCGATCCAGCGCATCGTCAAGGCATGTCACGCCAGCGCTTCGACCACCAGCGCCGTGATGTTGTCCTTGCCGCCGCGCTGGTTGGCGAGCGCGACCGCGCTCTCGGCGCACTCCTCGAGCGAGCCGTCCGCGCACAGCTCGACCACCTCGCGGTCGTTCTGGAAGTAGCCGTGCAGGCCGTCGCTGCACAGCAGGAAGCGGTCGCCGGCCGCGACGTCGACGTCGGCGGTGTCGACCTGCACGTAATCGCGATGCCCGACCGCGCGCGTGATCACGTTCTTGCCGCTCGCCTTCTCGGCCTCGGCCTTGGTCATCATGCCGTGCTTGACCTTGTAGTTGATCAGCGTGTGGTCCTCGGTCAGCTGCAGCGCGGAGGTGCCGCGCACGCGATAGACCCGCGAGTCGCCGACGTGGACCGCGAACGCGATGCCGGCGCGGATCAGCAGCGCGGAGAGCGTGGTCGACATCCCCTTCTTCTCGGGGTCGAGCTCGGCCATGCCGTAGACCATGTAGCAGGCGCTCTTGACCCCGGACTCGAGCAGCCGCCGGATCTCCCACACGCCCTCCTGATCGCCGAACGTGACGCGCTCGACCAGGCGGTCCAGATCGCGCGATGCGCCGTACACCCACGACTTCAGCTGATCCACCGCCTCGCGGCTCGCGATCTCGCCCTTGTTGTGCCCGCCGACCCCGTCGGCCACGACGTAGAACCCGCGCGCATCGTCGCGAAAGAACGCGTCCTCGTTGATCTGTCGCTTGCGTCCGACGTCGGACCGCGCCACCGATAGCAGCTTCAAAGGGCCCCCGCCGGTGAATCGTAACATGGCGGCTTCCCGCCCTGCTTGCTACGCTCGGTCCGTGGGTGACGGGCCCTCTCTGGCGGACGTGCTGCGCGAACGGGCGAGCGAGATCATCGCCGGCTGGATCGCGCGCTACGAGCGATCGCCGCTGCGCTTCCGCCGCAGCACGAAGCCGGCGACCCACACCGCGCAGGTCGCGAGCCTGGTCGAGGCGCTGACCGAAGCCGCGCACGACGGCGTCGCGAAGGTGCAGCCCGGCTCCGACGCCGCGCGCGAGCTCGAGCGGATCGCCGCGTTCCTCGGCGGCCAGTGGGCGAGCGAGGGCGCGACCGGGTTCGACGTCGCCGCGCTGCTGCTCGAGCTGCGCGACGTGGTCGCCGCGATCGCCGCGCCGGCCGACGCCGCGCCGCTCACCCGGCTGTTCGAGTGGCTGACCGTGGTCGCGCTCGACGCGTTCGCCGCGGCCGGCCTGCAGTCCGCGCGCGAGCAGATCGCCGAGCAGCTCGAGTCGGGCACGCCGGTGGTCGAGCTGCTGCCCAAGGTTCCGGCGGTGCTGCTGGTGGGCGCGCCGAGCGCGTCGGTGCTCGACAGCCTGCTCGCGCGCGCGTGGATGACCGCGGTCGGCACCGGCGCGCCGTGCCTCGTGATCGATTGCGCGGGGCTCTCCGAGGGCGGCGAGCGCAACTTCGAGCGCGGCTATCGCGGCTTCCTCGACCAGGCCGAGGGCAGCGCGCTGCAGGTCCTGCTGTCGAACGCGCGGCGCCCGGTGCGCGAGCTCGCCGCGCAGCTGTCGAACGAGCGCTCGGTGTCGTTCCAGCACTTCGATCGGCTGGACAGCGCGATCGCCCACGCGCTCGAGCGCGCGGGGCACTTATTGATGCGCCGGTCGTGAAATCGCCCGCGCGGTCGGCATGATACGATCGCGGCCGCAGTGGGAGACTTCCCGATCGGCTTCGGCCGGTACACGCTGGTCGAACGGCTTGCCGTGGGCGGCATGGCGGAGCTGTTCATCGCGACCGCACCCGGCGAGCACGGGTTCACCAAGAAGGTCGTGATCAAGCGGCTGCTCCCGCACCTGTCGCCCGACGAGACCTACAAGGCGATGTTCATCGACGAGGCCAAGCTCACCGCGCGGCTCGTCCATCCGAAGATCGCGCAGACCTTCGAGCTCGGCCGGGTCGGCGACGCGCTGTACATCGCGATGGAGTACGTCGACGGCATCGACGTGCTCGCGCTGCTCCGCGAGTTCGCGACGCGGCGCAAGCGGATCGCGCCGCAGCTCGCGGCGTGGATCGCGCACGAGGTGCTCGACGCGCTCGACTACGCGCACAACCTGGCCGACGAGGACGGCCGCGCGCTCGGCATCGTGCACCGCGACATCTCGCCGTCGAACGTGCTGCTCAGTCTGCGCGGCGACGTCAAGCTGGTCGACTTCGGCATCGCGCGTGCGAAGGATCCCGAGCGCGCGCACAAGAGCAAGACCGGCACGCTCAAGGGCAAGTACGGCTACATGTCGCCCGAGCAGGTGATCGAGATGCCGCTCGACGGCCGCAGCGACGTGTTCTCGGTCGGCGTCGTGCTCGCCGAGCTGCTCACCGGCCGGCGGCTGTTCGCCGCGCCGAACGAGCTCGACGTCCTGCTCATGGTGCGCGACGCCAAGCTCGGCCGGTTCGAGAAGTACGGCATGGACCTCGAGCCCGCGCTCGCCGGGCTCGTGCGCAAGGCGCTCAAGAAGTCGATCGACGAGCGCTGGCCGAGCGCCGCGAGCTTTCGCGACGCGCTCGGCGAATGGCTGTTCGAGCATCGCCATCGCATCACGCCTCGGCACGTCGCCGACGTGGTCGCCGAGCTGCGCGACGCGGTGCTCGAGCGCCGGCAGCACGCGGTCGGCAGCGCCGGCGCGACCGCGGTGCTCGACGATCTGCCGCCGCGTCCACCGAGCGAGACCGACGGCGCGCCGAACATCATGATCGACGCGGCCGACGAGGCGAGCATGCCGGTGATCTCGCTGTCGTACGACGAGGCCGAGCCGGCGCGGCGCCGCCCGACCTCGGCGAGCGAGCTCGCGGCGCACGCCGGCCAGCCGACGCCCGGCGCCAAGCGCGCCGAGACCGTGCAGGCGCGCCCGCGCACGCCGGCCGTGCAGGCGCCGGCGCGCCCGGCGTCGGGCTCCTCGCCGCCCACGCGCGCACCCGAGGTCGTCGAGATCCCGATCGCCGACACGATCTCGAGCGCGGTCGAGGCGATCGTCCTGCCCGAAGGCACGCCGGAGAAGAGCCAGCCGTTCAATCGCGAGGAGGACTCGATCTCGCGCGCGTTCGACGATCTGACCGAGGAGCCGGCGGCGTCGCGCTCGAAGGACATCGTGATCCCGCCGGCGGACGAGCTCGCGCGCCGCAAGCCGCCGACCCCGCCGATCCTCGCCGACATCGCCGAGCAGCCCGACGACGCCGGCGAGTTCGCGACCACCTCGCCGCTGCGCGTGCTGTTCCGGCTGATGACCGCGCGCGCGACCGGCCTGCTCGTGGTCGCGGTCGGCGGGATCAAGAAGGAGATCTACGTCCGCGACGGCCAGCCCGAGTACGTGTCGTCGAACGTCGCGAGCGAGCTGTTCGGCAACTACCTGGTGACCAAGGGCGTGCTGTCCGACGGCGAGCTCGCGATGGCGCTCGCGATGATGCCGCACTACGGCGGCAAGCTCGGCGACACGCTGGTCGGCCTGGGCCTGCTCAAGCCGCTCGAGGTGTTCCGCCACCTCACGCGCCAGGTCCGCACCAAGATCATCGACGTGTGCACGTGGAACAAGGGCGGCTTCGCGTGGTACGCGGGGCGCGAGAACCCGCGCGAGGCGTTCCCGCTCGACTTCAACGCGTTCGAGATCCTCGGCGCGGGTGCGATGGCGCTGTCGGACGAGACCACCGAGGCGTGGGTCGCCAAGCACGCCGGCTCGCGGCTGCGCGCGTCGCGCACCCGCCGGGTCGGCCCGGAGCGCTTCGAGGTCAAAGGCCTGGTCGAGCTCGCCGAGTCGCTCGACGGCCGGCGCACGGTCGGCGAGCTGGTCGACGCGCACGACGACCGCAACGAGCGGATGAAGCTCGGCCGCATGCTCGCGCTGCTCGAGGCCTGCGACCTCGCGCGGCCGGCGTGATGCCGAGCTCGCGCGACCCGATCGACGAGGCGCGCCGGACGTCGTTCGATCGCGCTGCCGCCGCGTACGACGCGGCGCGGCCGTCGTATCCCGAGGCGATCGGCGAGCTGCTCGCGGCGCGGGTCACCGGCCGCCGCGCGCTCGAGATCGGCGCGGGCACCGGGCTGTGCACCGCGCTGCTCGCGCGGCACGGCTTCGCGGTCACCGCGCTCGAGCCCGGCGGCAACCTCGCCGCGGTGCTGCGCGCCAAGGCGATCGCGAACGTCGCGGTCGCCGTGTCGACGTTCGAGGCGTGGCAACCCGGTGACGCGCGGTTCGATCTCGTCGCATCGGCCCAGGCGATCCACTGGATCGATCCGGCCGTGCGCTACACCAGGCCGGCCGACCTGCTGCGCCCGGGCGGCGCGCTCGCGGTGATCCGCAACGAGACGACCTGGCCCGACGCCGCGCTGCGCGCCGAGCTCGACGTCGCCTACGCGCGCTGGACCGAGCCCGGCGAGCGCTTGTCGCTCGATCAGATCGAGCACGGCTATGTCGCCGAGATCGACGCGAGCGCGCGCTACGGCGCGGTCGAGGTGGTGCGCGTTCCGTGGCAGCGCCGCTACACGACCGCCGGCTACCTCGCGCTGCTCGACACCTACTCCGACCACGCCGCGCGCGACACCGCCACCCGCGCCGGCCTTGGCTCGGCGATCGCGAAGGCCATCGATCGCCGCGGGGGCAGCATCGACATGGCCTACGTCGCGCTCGTGTTCCTCGCATTTCGCGCGTGATACCGTCGGCGGATGCGAAAGACACTCTGGGTGGTGGTCAGCGTGCTCGCGCTCGGCTGCGGCAAGGACATCAACAAGGCATTCGATGACATGGCGGATCGCGCCTGCCAGTGCAAGGACAAGGCGTGCGGCGAGAAGATGCTCGACGAGTTCGTCGCGTTCGTCCGTGACAACAGCGATTCGGGCGACTTCGAGCGCGGCCGCAAGGCCGGCGAGAAGTTCGGCAAGTGCGTGCTCGCCGCCGGCGTGACGCCGGACGAGCTGCTCGACAAGATGAAGGAAGCGCAGAAGCTGCTGCACTAGCCGCTGCGTCGATGATAGCGTGGCGCGATGGTGAACTACGGGAATCCGGGCTTCGTCAATCCGCCGCCGCAACCGTACCAGCAGCCCCAGGGCAACGGCATGGCCGTCGCCGGGATGGTGCTCGGCATCATCGGCATCGTCACGTGCTGGATCCCGTTCTTCGGCTGGTTGCTCGCGCTGCTCGGCCTGATCTTCGGCTTCGTCGGCATGAGCAAGGCGAAGCGGACCGGCGTCGGCAACGGCATGGCCGTGACCGGCATCGTGCTGGGCGCGCTCGGCCTGATCATCGGCGTCACGCTGTTCGTGCTCGCGATGCGCGCGGTCAAGGAAGTCCACGACCGGTTCGACGAGGACATGCGCAGCGATCGCTTCCCGGCGACCAGCGGCCACGACGACCTCGCGGTCCCGTCGATCACGCCGTCGACGCCGTCGGCGGGCGCCACGGCCGACGAGCCCGACATCAACAAGCAGTTCGACGACATGGCCGACCGCGCCTGCGCCTGCAAGGACAAGGCGTGCGCCGAGAAGGTGCTCGACGAGTTCGTCAACTTCGTGCGTACGCACGAGGACTCGGGCGACTTCGAGCGCGGCCGCCAGGCCGGCGAGAAGTTCGGCAAGTGCGTCATCGCCGCCGGCGTCTCGCCCGACGACCTGCTCGCCAAGATGCAGGAAGCGCAGAAGGCGCTGCATTAGTCCCCACGGGCGCAGCCGCGCTCGCGAGCATTCGCGAGACTGCGAGCGCCTCGCGGCGAGCGCCTGGCGCGGCGCTACGCGGTGAGCCCGCACGCCGCGAGCGCCGCGGAGAACCGCGCCGGCAGCGGCGCCTCGATCGCGATCGTCTCGTCGCCGAGCGGGACGCGCAGCGCGGCCGCGTGCAGGAAGAAGCCGTCGTGGCCGGGCAGCGGCGCCCCGCCGTAGCGGGTGTCGCCGGTGATCGGTGCGCCCATGTGCGCGAGGTGCGCGCGGATCTGGTGCATGCGGCCGGTGTGCGCGCGGCAGCGCACCAGCGCGTGGTGCGCGGTCGCGCGCACGACCTCGAACGCGGTGTGCGCCGGCAGCCCGTCGGAGTAGTCGATCCGCACGTGGTCGCCGCGCTGGACCAGCGGCGCGTCGCACTCGCGGCCCACCGGCCTGCCGTCGACGATCGCGAGGTACTCCTTGTCGACCCGGCCGGCGGCGAACGCGTCGCGCAGCGTGCGATACGCCGCCGCGGTGCGCGCCGCGACCAGCACGCCCGACGTGCCGATGTCGAGCCGGTGGACCAGCCCGCCGTCGCGCGGATCGATCCTGCCGCCGGCGCTGCCGGCGAGCGCGGCGCACTCCGGCCAGCGCGCCGCGATCGCGTTGGCGGCCGTGCCGAGCTCGCCGGCGCGCAGCGGCTGCGACGGCATGCCGGCCGGCTTGGCGACCGCGACCAGCTCGGCGCGCTCGACCAGGACCTCGAGCGCGACGTCCGGATCGGGCGCGGGGCGCAGCGCGTCGCCGGTGGCGGGCGCGTGCGCGAGCTCGATCACGTCGCCGGCCGCGACGCGATCGCCCTTCTTCGCGCGCTTGCCGTGAACGCGCACCGCGCCGTCGTCGAACAGCGCCGCGAGCGCGCGCCGCCCGGCGTCGGGGTAGTGCCGCGCGATCGCCTTGTCGACGCGATCGGCGAGCTCGACGGTCAGCGTGATCACACGGCCTCGAGCAGCAGCGCGGGCACGACGGTGTTCGGCTGGATCTCGGTGAGCTCGGCCGCGAGCTCGACCAGCGCGTTGATCCCGATCAGCGAGGTCAGCATGCCCGAGCCCTGCTTGGCGTGCGGGTGCGCGATCAGGTACTCGCCGTTGCGCGCGATGCGCGCGCGGATGTAGTGGGTGCGCCCGGCCTGCTTGCGATAGCCGCGCACCAGGTGGACCGGCGCGCGCGGCCGCGCGGTCACCGCCGCGCCCTGCATCGCGAGCAGCGCGGGCCGCACGAACAGCTCGAACGCGACGAACGTCGACACCGGGTTGCCGGGCAGCCCGAACACCGGCACCTTGCCGTTCATCCCGAACGAGAACGGCTTGCCCGGGCGCATCGCGACCTTCCACAGCTCGAGCTCGACGCCCGCCGCGCCGAGCGCGGTGCGCACGTAGTCGCGGTCGCCGACCGACACGCCGCCGGTCGTGATCACGACGTCGTGGTCCATCGCGCTCGCGAGCATCGCGGCCATCGCGATCGGATCGTCCTTCGCGATCCCGAAGTAGCTCGCGACGCCGCCCGCCGCGTGGACCGCCGCGCCGAGCATGTGCGCCGAGCTGTCGACGATCTGCCCGGGCAGCGGCTGGGTCGCGTGATCGACCAGCTCGTCGCCGGTGGTGATCAGCGCGACCCGCGGCGCGCGCGCGACCGACAGCTCGACGAGGCCCAGCCCGGCGAGCAGCGCGAGCTCGCCGGCGCCGAGCCGCGTGCCGGCGGTGACCGCGACGTCGCCCGCCGCGATGTCCTCGCCGGCGCGCCGGATGTTGTCGCCGACCGGCGAGGCGGGTAGCGCGACCTGCGAGCCGTCGACCTTGGCGTCCTCCTGGATCACCACGGTGTCGAGCCCGGCCGGGATCGGCGCGCCGGTCAGGATCCGGATCGCGACGCCGGGCGGCACCGGCTCGGCCATGACCTGGCCGGCCGCGACCTGGCCGACCACCGGCACGGTCGCCGGCAGCTCCGCCGCGCGCGCGGCATAGCCGTCCATCGCCGAGTTGTCGAAGATCGGCAGCGCGCGGGCGGCGCGCACGTCGTCGCCGAGCACCCGGCCGCGCGCCTCGCGCAGCGGCACGCGCTCGAGCGGGAGCCGCTCGATCCGTCCGGCGACCGTTCGTGCGGCATCTTCGACCGAAAGCATGACGATCTCGTAGCAGATTCTGGCGTATGACTGCGCATGCTCGACCCGCGGAAACTCGCACATCGCGCGTGGGTGGTCGCGACCCTCACCGCCGTGCTCGCCGCGTTCGGTCGCACGCCGGCCCCGCTCGCGATCGCCAGCCGCTGGCCGGTCGGCGCGCTGGTCGCGGCCGTGGTCGCGGCGGCGCTGTCGCGGCTCGCGCTCCGCCTGCGGGTGCGGCTGGCCGGGACGATCGCGTGCGTCGCGGCGCCCGCGCTCGCCGGCCTCGCGCTCGCCGGGTCGAGCGATGTCTCGGCCCAGGCCGGCGGCCTGGGGTTCGCGCTCGCCGCCGGCGCGCTGTTCGGCCTGCTGCCGCTGCTGCGAGATGCTCGCGCGATCGCGGGCTGGCTCGCCGTGGTCGGGGCGGCCGCGCTGGCGTTCGCGCTCACCCGCGCGAGCTGGTACGAGGCCGAGAAGATGCTCGGCGGCTCGGGCAGCTACCTCGCGCGCAGCCAGGGCTCGGCGACCGCGAAGGTCGCGATCCTCGCCGCGATGGCCTGCACGTCGTTCGGCGTGGTCCTGCTCGGCCGCGCGGTCGCGCTGCGCCGGCGCGGCACCTAGCGGTGCTACTCTCGCCGCCATGACTGGGCGATCGATCCTCCTCGCGGTCCTTGTCGCGGCGTGCTGCCCTCCCGAGGCGCAGAAGCCGGTCACGACGCAGCCGACCGCGGCGTCGCACGAGATCAAGGACCTCGCGCTGCCCGACGAGCGCCACCTCAAGAACCTGCACCAGCTGACGTTCGGCGCCGACAACGCGGAGGCCTACTGGTCGTTCGCCGGCGACAAGCTGATCATGCAGACCAACCACAAGCCGTACGGCTGCGATCAGATCGAGGAGATGCCGGCGACCGGCGGTCCCGGCAAGCTGGTGTCGACCGGCAAGGGCCGCACCACCTGCTCGTACTTCCTCAAGGGCGATCAGGAGATCATCTACGCGTCGACCCACGAGGCGTCGCCGCAGTGCCCGACGCCGCCCGACATGTCGAAGGGCTACTTCTGGGGCCTGTTCGAGTACGACATCTATCGCGCGAACGCCGACGGCTCGAACCTGCGGAGGCTCACCGACACGCCCGGCTACGACGCGGAAGGCACGGTGTGCCCGGTCGACGGCTCGATCCTGTTCACCTCGGAGCGCTCCGGCGATCTCGAGCTGTGGCGGATGGACGCCGACGGCAAGAACCCGCGCCAGCTCACCAACACGCTCGGCTACGACGGCGGCGGCGTGTGGTCGCCCGACTGCAAGAAGATCGCGTGGCGCGCGTCGCGGCCCAAGGGCAAGGAGGTCGACGAGTACAAGCAGCTGCTCGCGCAGCACCTGGTCAAGCCGACCAAGATGGATCTGTGGCTCGCCAACGCCGACGGCACCGAGGCGCATCGCCTGACCTACCTGCCGGGTGCCTCGTTCGGTCCGGCGTTCTTCCCCGACGGCAAGCGGCTGATCTTCGCGTCGAACTACACCAACCCGCGCGGCCCCGCGTTCGACCTCTACGCGATCGATCTCGACGGCTCGCACCTCGAACGCCTCACGACCGAGCCGAGCTTCGACGGCTTCCCGATGTTCTCGCCCGACGGCAAGCAGCTCGCGTTCTCGTCGAACCGCCGCGACGTGGTGAAGACCGCGGCCGGCGACGTCTATCGCCTGACCGGCGGCCCGGCCGGCCCGCACGACACCAACGTGTTCGTCGCCGACTGGGTCGACCACATCGATCATCCGGTGTACGAGCCGGTGAACGCGCCGGTCGATCGCTACATGGACGCCGTGACGTACCTGGCCGACGACGCGCGCGAGGGCCGCGGCATCGGCACCAAGGGCCTGGCCGACGCCGCCGACTACGTGCAGAAGGAGCTGACCGCGGCCGGCGCGACCGTCACGCGCCAGACGTTCGACATCACCACCGCGATCGAGCGCGGCCCGGGCACCGAGCTCGCGATCGACGGCAAGCCGGTCGCCGCCGACGACTTCGCCCCGATGACGTTCTCGGCGAGCAAGACCGTGACCGCGCGCGTGGTGCCGGCCGGGTGGGGCACCGCCGCTGCCGACTTCGCCGCCGCCAGGGGCAAGATCGCGCTGGTCCACCGGTTCGCGAAGGCCGATCCCAAGCTCGACGCGCAGGCGATCGCCCGGCTCGGCGACCTGCGCTACAAGGCGTTCCTCGCGCGCGGCAAGGGCGCGGTCGGCCTGGTCGTGGTCGACGACGGCGATCCGACGCAGGAGGAGGCCGCGCTGCCCACGCTCGCGCCGAGCGGCGATCTCGATCCGAGCGCGATCGGCGAGAGCGGCGACGTCGGCATCCCGGTCGTGGTCGTCAAGCGCAGCGCGCTCGCGAAGCCGCCGGGCACGATCAAGCTCGCGATCGCGCTCGAGCCCAAGCGCACGCCGACCGACAACGTGATCGGCGTGATCAAGGCGGGCGCGCCGACCACGCTGCCCGGCGTGATCGTGATCGGCGCGCACCTCGACCACCTCGGCATGGGCGGCGGCTCGAACGCGCTCGATCCCAAGGTCCACGCGGTGCACAACGGCGCCGACGACAACGCGTCCGGCGTCGCCGCGCTGCTCGAGGTCGCGCGCACGTTCGGCGCCAAGCGCAACGAGCTGCAACGCGACATCTACTTCGTCGCGTTCTCCGGCGAGGAGGAGGGCGATCTCGGCTCGTCGTACTACGTCAAGCATCCGCCGACCACGGAACCGATGATCGCGATGCTCAACATGGACATGGTCGGCCGCATGCGCGGCGATCACCTCGACGTGTTGGGCGGCGCGACCGCCAAGGAGTGGCCCGAGCTGGTCGAGCCGGCGTGCGAGGCCGCGAAGGTCGACTGCACGATCGGCGGCTCGGGGTACGGCCCGAGCGATCACATGGCGTTCTACGTCGTCGGCGTGCCGGTGCTGTTCATGTTCACCGGCAACCACCTCGACTACCACACCGCGACCGACGACTCCGACAAGATCAACGGCGCCGGCGGCGTGCGGGTCGCGATGATCGTCGCCGAGGTCGCCGAGAAGGTCGCGAACCGGCCGGGCACGCTGAGCTACGTCAAGGCGCCGCCCGAGGGCGGCGGCGGCGACGTGCGCCGGCACGGCGCGTCGCTCGGCACCGTGCCGTCGTACACCGAGGACCCCGCGGCGCCGCCCGGCGTGCAGCTGTCCGACGTCGTGCCCGAGGGGCCGGCCGCCAAGGCCGGGCTCAAGGGCGGCGATCGGATCATCCAGGTCGGCGCGGTCGAGATCCGCAACATCCACGATCTGATGTTCGTGCTCGAGAGCGCCAAGCCGGGCACGCCGACCAAGATCACGTTCGTGCGCGACGGCAAGCAGCAGACGGTCGACGCCACGTTCGGCGTGCCGCGCAGCCGGCGATGAGCGCGGTGCAGCGGCGGATCGCGGTGAGCTGTGCGGTCGCGGCGCTCGGCGTCGCGGCCGCGACCGCGATCGTCGTGCTCGTGCGCTCGCCCGCGCCGGATAGCGCGCCGCAGATCGTGCAGGTCGACGTCACCGCGGACCTGCTCGCGCGCGTCACCCGGTTCGGCGCGGTGGTGCCGGTGGACGGCGGCGGCGTGCGGGTCGCCAACGCCGCGCTCGCCCGCGCGCTCGGGCTCGAGCCCGACGACGTGATCACCGCGATCTCGGGCCGGCCGGTCGCGCGCGACTTCGACGTCTACGAGACGATCGCCGCGCTGCACGACGACGGCGCCACCGCAACCTTCGTCGATCGCAGTCGAGGGCCGGTCGTGCACTGGCGGCTCGCGCCGCACTCCGGACCCTGAAGTCCGCGGATCGACTACCGGCCCGGGATCGGCCTGGCTCGCCGCGGCTGGCAATGTCGGAGCGACGTGCGACGCTGCGATCATGAACGACGAGCTCGAACGGTTCCTCGCGAACGCGCGCGGCACGGCGGCGACCGCGAAGATCCGCCGGCTCGACGAGCTGCACGCCGACGCGCGCGGGGCCGGCGCGATCGACGCGCGCTGGGGGCTCGGCGCGCTGCGCGGCCGCCTGGTCGAGCTGTCGGCGCGCGGCGCGAGCGCGGTGCTCACCGCCGCGGTCGAGCTCGTGATCGAGGCGCAGAGCGAGGGCGAACCGGTCGCGTGGCTCGCGCCGGGCACCGGCACGTTCTATCCGCCCGATGTCGCCGACAGCGGCGTCGATCTCGCCGCGCTGGCGCGCGCGGCCGAGCGCGTGCTGCGCTCCGGCGCGTTCGGCCTGGTCGTGCTCGAGCTCGGCGCGCCCGCCGAGCTGCCGACCGCGAGCCAGGGCCGGCTGGTCACGCTCGCGCAGACCCACGACGCCGCGGTGGTGTGCCTGACCGAGAAGTCGCCCGATGCCGCCTCGCTCGGCTCGCTGATCTCGCTGCGCGCCGAGGCGCTGCGTGCGCGCGGCGACGGCGACTTCGCGATCACCGTGCGCGCGCTCAAGGACAAGCGGCGCGGCCCGGGCTGGACCCACGCGACGCGGCGGCGCGGCCCGGCCGGCCTGGTGTAGGGTCACGGCATGGTGATCGACTCCGCGTTCGCGCGCGCGTTTGCCGCCGAGTGGGTCGCCGCGTGGAACAGCGGCGATCTCGAGCGGATCTTCTCGCACTACGCCGACGACTTCGAGATGCGCTCGCCGCTGATCGCCGAGCGCGGGTTCTCGCCGACCGGCGTGCTGCGCGGCAAGGCCGCGATCCGCCCGTACTGGGGCGCCGGGATCGCGAACGCCCGGCCGCCGCTGCGCTTCGAGCTGATCGACGCGTACGCCGGCGTCGGTACCGTCGCGATCCACTACCGCAGCGTCGGCCGCAAGCACGTCGTCGAGGTCATCGAATTCGACGCCGAGCGCCGCGCGATCCGCGGCAGCGCGTGCCACGGCGCGGAGAGCCAAGCTAGTACCTCGCCACACAGGATCTGATCGGTTGGGGCCGCCGATCCATCGCCGATCGCTTCGTTGCCGCTCCTTGCGTTACGCCCGGTAGCGCTGCGTCGCGGCGCCTCGCGCTCGGCGCGCCTCGGCAGCCGCAACCAA
>DATJAE010000342.1:0-8148 GCA_035516595.1 Kofleriaceae bacterium
TCCGTGGCTGCTGCGCGACGCCGCGCCGGACACGGCGGAGGCGCGCGAGAAGCGCGCCAAGGCCGCGCTCGCCCGGGTCGCGTCGATCGAGCCGAAGCTCGCCAAGGTGCGCGAGCTCGCGTTCCTGCACGAGGTCCCGACCGTGTATCAGTCGCTCGACGATTTTCGCGCGTACCTCGAGCGCGAGATCGCGAAGGACCTGCCGCCCGGCAAGGCGCGCGACCAGGCGCGCGCGTACCGCCACATCGGCCTGTTCGCGAAGGACGTCGATCTGGCCGCCGCCGAGGAGCAGATGATGGAGAGCCAGGCCGCGGCGTACTACGACCCCGAGGTCAAGAAGTTCTTCCTCGTGATGGTGCCCGACAGCGACCTCATGCTCGACACGATCTCGGCGCACGAGCTGACCCATGGCCTGCAGGACCAGCACTTCGATCTGACCCACTTCCTCGAGCCCAGGGGCCGGAAGCTCGATCAGGACGCCGAGACCGCGCGCCGGTTCGTCGCCGAGGGCGACGCCACGCTCGCGATGCTGGTCTACGCGATCGTGGAGGCGACCGGCAAGGACAGCGTCCCGCCCGCGATGATGGCGATGATCGCGACCCAGGTGCACCAGCTCGCGAGCCAGGACCTCGCGAGCTTCGCCGAGACCACGCGCAAGCAGAGCGCGCTGCTCGGCGGGATGGACGCCGACATCCAGCACGCGGTCGACGCGATGGCCGAGCTGCCGCCCGCGGTGCTCGAGCCGCTGGTCGCGTCGTACACCAAGGGCGCCGAGGTCGCGCTGGTCGCGTACCAGCACGGCGGCTGGGCCGCGGTCGATCAGCTGTACCGGGATCCGCCCGAGTCGACCGAGCAGGTGCTGCACCCCGACACCAAGCTCTACCCGCGCGAGCACCCGCACCGGGTCACGCTCGCCGCGCCGCCCGGCCGCGAGCTCGAGGCCGACGTGCTCGGCGAGCTGCTCTGGCAGGTCTACTTCCAGCTGTGGGTGCCGCCACGCGCGATCGAGGCGTCCGAGGGCTGGGGCGGCGACCGGTTCGACGTCTACGAGCGCAAGGACGGCCGGCTGATCGGCCGGATCGCGACGGTGTGGGACACCACCACCGACGCCACGCAGTTCGCGGACGCTTACCTCGCCAGCCTGGCCGCGCGCTTCCCCGGCGCGGCGAAGACCGCGGACGGCGTGGTGCGTCCCGACGGCGGCAAGGTCATGGTGCGCACGATCGGCGCCAAGGTGCTGATCGTCGACGGCGGTGACGACGACACCGCGCTCGATCAGCTCGCGCGCGACGCGCGGTTCGAGTAGAGCGCTCGCCCTACATCGTCGCGGTGAGCAGCACGACCAGCTCGCCGATCGCCGCGGCGGTCGCGACCACCGGCGCCGACAGCCCGCGATCGCGGCGCTGGGCGTCGAGGCCGAGCGCGAACGCGAGCACCGCGGTGACCGCGATCGCCGCGATCCCGGCCTTGCCGAGCGCGAGCACGGCGACCACCGTGACGCCGAGGCTGAGCGCGGCGGTCAGCCACGCGGGCGCCGGCGCGGCGACCAGCGAGCGCGGCGCGTCGTCGTCGAGGATCGGATCGCCGAGCGACTGGAGAAACACCGCCGCCCACCGCCCGACCAGCGCGGTCGTGACCAGCACGCCGAGCCAGCGCGCCGGCGACAGCTCGATCAGCGCCGCGGCGCGGCCGAGCATCACGAACACGAGCACGACGGTCACGCCGGCGGCGCGCGCGGTCGGCGAGCGCGTGAGGCTCTGGATGCGCTCGACCCGCTCGGCCAGCCCGCGCTCGACCAGCGCGGCGGAGGCCGCCGACAGCGCGGCGAGCCCGAACAGCGCAGCGAGCGCGCTCGGCATGCCGGCCGCGCGGGCGAGCGCCGCCGCGAGGTACGCGATCACGCCGATCGGCACGCCGAGCGCGACGATCCAGCCGGGCTGGCGCGCGTCCTCGCCGATCGTCACCGGCCAGCGCCACGGCGTGGAATGGACGAGCGCGACCGCGCCGCCGTACAGCGGGCCGAGCCGACGCATCCAGTCCTCGCGGGTGGACACGGCGCGATCTTAGCAGCTCACATCGCCGGCTTGGTCCCCGGTCTGCGGTCCGGGGCGGGCAGGATCGTCGAGCGGACCAGAAACGGCGCGGGATCGACGTAGTGCGTGTCGGTGATGTCGCCGCGCGCGGACGGGTCGTTGGGCACCTCGAGGCTGAAGTGCAGGTGCGGCGGCGCCGAGTACACCGCGGTCGCGCCGAGCGTGCCGAGGTACTGGCCGGCCTGCACCGTGTCGCCGACCTCGAGCCCCTCGGCGACGTCGTCGAGGTGCATGTAGGCGGTGAGCGTGCCGTCGTCGTGCTGGATCCGCACGTAGCGCCCGCTCTTGCCGTCGAGGCCGAGCTCGTGGCGCTCGACCCGCACGACCACGCCGTCGGCGACCGCGACGACCGGCCGGCCGCGCGGGCCGTCGAGATCGACCCCGCAGTGGCCGGCGCCGCACTCCGGGCGATCGATCCCGACCCGGCTCGCGCCGAACCACCGGCTCGCCTGCTCGGGCATCAGCTCGGGCGAGTCGGTCACCGGGTGCGCCCAGTCGCGCAGCGACGGGTAGAGCTCGTCGAGCGGCGCGTCGCCGACGAATGGCACCGGATAGCGCGCCTCGAGGCTCGGCGCGACCGGCGTGTCGTCGTGCGCCGCGAGCGCGGCGCGCATCGCGAGCGGCTCGTCGATCCGCAGCTCGACGTCGGCGAGGGACGCGCGGCGCGGCGGCGGCCCGCCATGCGCCCAGTGCGACAGCGCGATCGGCGAGATCGCCGAGGCCACGGCGGCGATCGCGAGCACGCGCGGCACGCGCGGCACGCGCGACCGGCGCGCCGGCGCGGCGAGCGGCGGTGCGGGCTCGGCGCGATCGCGCGCGTCCCAGCAGCTGATGTGCCACAGCTCGACGCCGCGCGCGGTGATGAACGGCCGGCCCTCGTGCAGCGCGACGGTGCGAGCACAGCGAGGACACGCTGCGTCCATCATCCGCTCATGCTAGCGCGCGCGCCCCGCGCGATCGCGCGCGCCCGGGATCAATCGTCGCTCCCGCGCGTGTGCGACGTGTCCTACTTCTTCTTCCACATGATGATGAGGTGGTTCGCGTTCCGCTTGTCGTAGTAGCCGAAGCGGAACGGCAGATCGCGCTTGGGCTCGGCGGCGAACTCGGTGCGCCAGTCCTTCGAGATGCCGTTGCCGGCCGGGATGTGCGGGCCGACGAACGCGCCATAGGTCTCGTACTCGAAGCCGGCCGGCCTGCCCCACTTCGGCGCGACGCCGGTCGCGTCCGACACCATCCACGCGGCGTGACCGAGCAGGTAGTCGCGCATCGTCGAGAACGACTCCCACGACAGCAGGTAGCTCGCCGCCTTGGTCATCGCCGCGACCGGGCCCTTGGCCTCGAGGTGCTTGATCACGCGCGGGTCGGCCTTGAGGTGCTCGTTGTCGAGGTTCTGCTGGATGTGGCGGTAGATCTGGATGCGACCGCCCGGCCTGCGGAACTGGAGCTCGGCGTTCGCGAAGATCCGGTTGCGCACGTCGGGGCGCGCGTGCAGCGGATCGGGCACCTTCTTGAGATCGTCGTCGTCGAGGTAGTGGATGGTGCCGTCGTCGTTGAGCTTGAAGTAGCGCAGCGACACCACCTCGTAGCCGTGGATCTGCAGCGCCGACAGCCCGAAGATCAGCTGGGTCGGCAGCGCGCCCGCGCGCATCGCATCGATCATGTTGATGGTGTTGCTGAAGTTCACGCGGTACAGGAACTTCAGCTCGTACTCGACCTTCTGGAGCGCGCGCCTCAGGTCCGGGCCCTTGAGCGTCGCGAGGTCGCGCGGATCGCCCGCCGGCTCGAGCGAGATCGTCGTGATCTCGTCGGCGTCGGGGAACACGGTGAGCGCGGTCGACAGATCGCCGCCCGCGAACGGGTACACGACCTTCTTGGGCACGTCCTTGGGCACGTGGGCCGCGAAGAACTCGCGTGCAGGTTTCACCCATGCCTCGAGGTAGTCGGCCTGGGCCTCCTTGACGCCGGGCTCGTGGCGCTTGCCGTAGTTGGTGCCATCGCAATGCGCCGACAGCAGATCCGCCGGGAAGCCGGCGGGGGGCTCGACCGAGCCGCACGCTCCGACCGAGAGCAAGGCCTTCGCTTCCGGCGTGAAATCGTGACCGTCCCCGGCGGGTTGCGCCGTCGCCGGAAGCGCGAGGTACCCGAGAACGACTGCTGCGAGCAAGAGTGGACGCATCACCGGCCACATCATGCAACGAAGCTCGACGGATCGCTATTCATCTCGCCGCATGGCGTTGGGTCAGGTCGAGCACGATGTCGGCGCCGTCGCGGCGGATCGCCACCCGGGCGTGCGGGCCGACGCGCCGCGCGGCCGCGGCGAGCGCGGCCATGTCGCGGATCGGCAGCGCGTCGACCGCGAACACGATGTCGCCGCGGCGCACCAGCGGCGCGTCGCCGGCGAGCTCGACGCCGGCGATGTCGTCGCCCTGGACGATCGGCCGGCCGGGCACCGCCGCGATCGCGAGCAGCACGTCCTCGATCGATGCGACCTCGACGTGGGTCGGATCGAGGCAGCGCGCGTCCGGCGGGCACGGCGGCGCCGGCGCGACCACCGCGGCCGGCACGCGGTCCCACAGGCGAAGCAGCTCGCCGGCCAGTCCCTCGAGCGCGTCGGCGTCGAGCAGGTGGCCGCGCACGATCACCTGATCGCCCGCGCGCTCGGCGTGGAGCTTCGCGGTGTGCAGCCGCGCGAGCACCGCGTCGACGTCGCGCGCGGTCGCGTCGGGATCGCCGGCATCGATCGCGAGCCAGGCATCGACCGGCGCCGGCTGCGCCGCGAGCACGACGTGGCGCCCGCCGAGATCGGCCGCCGCCGCGAGCGGCGCCGAGGCGAGGTACGCACGCGCGCGATCCCAGCGCGGATCCGCGGCGACCGAGCGATCCCGCGGGACCGGCGCGCCCGCGCCGATCGTCGCGACCCACGTGCCGTCGGCGAGCCGGCCGAGCTGCGGGCACACCGGCGCCGCGCGCGTCGCGATCAGCACGGTGACCCCGGCTCGCCCGCCGGCGAGCGCTACCGCACGGCTGGCCAGCGCGGCGTCGAGCACGCAGCCCCAGCTCGCCGGCAAGTGCGGCCGCGCCGCGTCGATCACGCGGTGAAATGCCGGATCTGCAAGCGCGGCTCCGTCGGCGGCGGCGACCAGCTGGACGTCGCCCGGGAGTTGCGTGAGCAGGTGCTCGCGGTCGGTCGGGGTGCGATGACACGCGACCGACGCGATCGCGATCAGCGGGAGCCGCACGTGCACGCTGTTTCTGTAGCAGATCGGCGCTAAGGTCGAGCACATGGCCGCCATCAACGATGCTCGCCTCCGCGAGATCTTGGCCGGCTCCCCGACGATCGCCGTGCTCGGGATCCATCGCGAGCCCGAGAAGGCGGCGTTCTACGTGCCGGAGTACCTGCACGACGAGGGTTACCGCGTGATCGGCGTGAACCCGTCGTTCGTCGAGGAGACGCTGTTCGGCGAGCGCGTCCGCGCCACGCTCAAGGAGATCGCCGAGCCGATCGATCTGGTCGACGTGTTCCGCCGCGCCGAGGATATCCCGGCGCATCTCGACGACATCCTCGCGATGCAGCCCAAGCCGAAGGTCGTGTGGTTCCAGCTCGGGATCAAGAACGACGAGGCCGCGAAGCGGCTGGAGGCCGCCGGGATCGAGGTCGTGCAGAACCGCTGCACGCTCGCGGATCACCAGCGCCTCGGGCTCGGCCCGCCGGCCAGGCGCTGATCACGGCGTGACCAGGGTGCCGACGCCGCGGTCGGTGAACAGCTCGGCGAGCACGCTGTGCGGCGAGCGACCGTCGATCACGTGGACCCGCCCGACCCCGCCGCGCGACGCGCGCAGGATGGCCTGCGCCTTGCCGCGCAGCGATGGTTCGAGCTCGCCGGCGGCCAGCTTGGCATCGAGCGCCGCGGCGGTGAGCTCGCCGACCAGCTCGCCGTGCTCGAGCACGCCCTGGACGTCGGCGAGGAAGATCAGCTTGGGCGCGGCGAGCGCGAGCGCGATCTCGGCGGCCGCCGCATCCGGATCGACGACGTAGCTCTGGCCGTCGTCGCCGAGCGCGGTCGGCGTGACGATCGGCACGTAGCCCTGGCCGAGCAGCAGCTCGAGCACCGCGGCGTTGACCTGCGCGATCTCCCCGGTATCGCCGCCGTCCCGGCGGCGCGCGCGCAGCAGCCCGGCGTCCTTGCCCGAGATGCCGATCGCGTGGCCGCCGCCGAGGTTGAGCAGGGTGACGAGCTGCGCGCTCACCCCGCCGAGCGCGAGCTCGATCGCGCGGCCGGCGTCGCCGCCGAGCCGCTCCACCGTGCGCGCCGCGTCGGGCCCGCCGCCGTGGACCACGATCGGGCGCAGCCCGACCGAGCGCAGCAGCTCGATGTCCTCGCAGAACGCCTGCTCGAGCGCCGGGCGCGCCATTGCCGCGCCGCCGTAGGCGACCACGCAGCGCGTGCCGGCGAACCGCGAGATGTACGACAGCGCCTCGACCAGCAGCGTGCGCTTGAACTTCGGGCTGTAGTTGGTGAGCCGATCGTCCTTGGCGAGCTGGCCGTCGGGTGCCTGCACGATCAGCGACGTGTAGTCGGCGTTGAGCTTGACGTAGTCGTAGCCGAGATCGCAGCCCCACGCGGTCGCGGCGGCGTCGCCCGCGGCGACATCGACCGCGATCCGCACCTCGGGCGCGCGCAGCCGGGCGCGCAGCGCCGGCGGATCGACCAGCGCGGGCTCGCCGGCGACGAACACCGGCGTGCCCTGGATCGCGACGGTCGCCTTGTGCGGATCGATCGGATAGTGCTGCGAGCCGGCACGCGCGCCGACCGTGGCGAGCACGCGCCCCCAGTTGGGGTCGGCGCCGAACATCGCGGCCTTGACCAGCGGCGAACCGGCGATCGCGCGCGCGAGGTCGCGCGCGATCGCGCCATCGGGCGCGCCGATCACCGCGACCTCGACCAGGCGGGTCGAGCCCTCGCCGTCCGACGCGATGTCGCGCGCGAGCTCGATGCACAGCGCGGTGAGCGCGGCGGTGAACGCGTCGAGGGCCGGGCCGGGATCCGTGATCGGCGGGTTGCCGGCGCGGCCGTTGGCCAGCACGATCGCCGAGTCGTTGGTGCTCTGGTCGCCGTCGACGATCAGGCAGTGGAAGCTCGGCTCGATCGCGGCGCGCAGCGCGCGGTCGAGCATCGCCGGCACGATCGCCGCGTCGGTCGTGATGATCGCGATCATGGTCGCGAGCTGCGGTGCGATCATGCCGGAGCCCTTCGCGATCGCCGAGATCGTCACGGTGCGGCCGCCGAGCTCGAGCGTGCGCGCGGCGAGCTTGGTGCGGGTGTCGGTCGTGAGGATCGCCTCGGCGGCCGGCTCGGGGGCGACGGTGAGCGCGGCGCATAGCTGCGGCGCGGCGGCCACCAGCTTGGCCGCGGGCAGCCGCACGCCGATCACGCCGGTCGACACCGCGAGGATCGCGTCGGCCGCGCAGCCGAGCGCGTCGCCGATCGCGGCGCGGATCGCGCGCACGTCGGCCACGCCGCGCTCGCCGGTCAGCGCGTTGGCGTTGCCGCTGTTGATCACGACCGCGCGGATGCCGTCGGCCGGCACGCGCGGCCGCGCGTCGATCACCGGCGCCGCCGCGGCGAGGTTGGTCGTGAAGCAGCCGGCGGCCGCGGCCGGCACGTCGCTGGCGACCAGCGCGACGTCGCGCCGCGACGGCTTGAGCCCGGCGCGCACCCCGGCGAACGTGAACCCGAGCGGGACGTGCATGCGCGCGCATGATGCCGCAGCTCGCCACCGTGCGCACGCGCTCACCGCGCCTGGCACGCGGCGTGCTCGTGTCCGGATCGTGGCGGAGCTCAACACCACGGAGGCGACGCGCGGCTGGCCGCTGGCCGCCCGGGTGCTGACGCGCAAGGACGAGCTCGAGGATGCGCTCGCGGAGCTCGGCCCGCACGACACGGTCGATCGCCGCGCGATCGAGGTCGCGCTCGCGACCTGCTACGCGCTGATGACCGGCGACCTCGCGCACCCGTCGGACGTCGTCGCACGCGGGCTCTCGCGCTGGCTCGAG
>DATJAE010000343.1:0-20087 GCA_035516595.1 Kofleriaceae bacterium
TGTACTACGCGGCGGAGTGGGGCGGCCGGACCGAGGCGGTCGCCGAGCAACGCGCCGCGGCGCTCGCCGAGCAGATCCGTGCGACGCTGCGCACGGTTGCGCGTACGCCTCGGTGACGTGGCGCACGACGCACGCGTGCCAGATTGGCAGCCAGACGGCGAAGTTGAAGCCCCGATCCGACCGTGATATCGACGGATCGTCGCGGCCTTCCCCTTGCAAAGAGCAGCCCGCAAATGACGCGCTTGGTATTCGTGGCCGTGCTCGCGGCCGCCAGCGTCGCGCACGCCGACGGCGGATCGCTGCCCGGCGGAGCCACGATCACGTACGCCGAGCTGTGGCTGCACGAGGACAACAACCCCGACCTCGCGCTCCCCAAGCAGACCCCGAACTCGCTGTGGCTGTACTTCAACCTCGCACACTGCCAGTGCAGCCAGCCCGGCGGCGCCGCCAACTACACCGAGCAGACCGGCCTGCCGTGGAACGAGGGCACGTTCGCGTATCGCCTCGTGCTCAACGGCCAGACCACGCTGATCCACGCGCCGCTCGAGATCTGGGTCGGCTCGTCCTGCGACAACCTGCCGACGATGATGATGACCTGCCACCAGATCATGGGCGCCGGGTCGTCGGACATGTCCACGATCGTGCAGACCAACGGGATCAAGCCAGAGGTGCCGGTCTACGACCTCATGAACCCGATGCCCGGCCAGAGCGGGTGCACGCCGGAGGTGCTGAGCGCCGCCGAGTGGGCGATCTCCGACGTGAACTCCGACGGGACGATCGGTGGCACGCCGCAGTACTTCGTCAGCCAGGCGATCAACACCGACTCGCTCGCGCCGCCGCTCCCCACCCAGTACACCGTCAGCGCGGGCGAGAGCGCGATCGACATCTCGTGGAAGGCGCCGCAGGGCGACGTCGCCGACATCGCGTACTACCAGGCGCTGTGCGCCGACATGGAAGGCAACCCGATACGCTCCAATCCGCCGGCCGCCAAGTACCAGACCGCGTTCACGCTGTGCATGGGTCAGGCGCTGACGCTGACGCCGACCACGCTGCCCGACTGCGGCGGCAGCGGCGAGACCTTGATCGACGCCGGCGTCGACGCGCCGCCCGACGCGCCAGCCGATGCGTCCTCGACCGTCGCGATCGCACCCGATGCCGGCGGCGGTGGCACGGCCGACGCGGTCGCCAACGACGAGACCTGCGGCGTCCAGGAGCCGATGGGCATCGCGCAGCAGGACCCGGCGTTCATCTGCGGCGAGACCGACTCGGCGACCGCGACCAGCCTGCGCATCGACGGCCTGCAGAACGGCACGCCCTACGTGGTCGCGCTGCTCGCGATCGACAAGTCGGGCAACGCCGCGGGCACGTACTTCAACCAGACGTTCACGCCGCGCGCGGTCACCGACTTCTGGGAGGATCTCCAGGATCGCGGCAGCCACGTCCGGGGCGGGCTGTGCCTGATCGCCGAGACCTACGGCGACGACAATCCGCTGACCCAGTCGCTGCGCGGCTTCCGCGACGACACGCTCGCGCACAGCGCGTTCGGGCGCTGGCTGATCGACGTCTACTACGCCACGCTCGGCAGGCTCGGCGATCTGGTGCACGGCCACCTCGCGCTGCGCGTGATCGCGGGCCTCGCGTTGCTACCGCTGGTCGTGGTCGCGCTGGCGTGGCACCTGCTCGGGCTGCCGCTGCTCGTCGTCCTGATCGCGCTGATCGCGCTGCGCCGCCGGCTGCGCCGCGCGCTGCGGTTGCGGCCGTGGCTGGTCGCCGCGGCGAGCGCCGCGCTCGCGCTCGCGATCGCGCCCGGCCGCGCGCACGCCCAGGCCTCGCCGTACTGGGACGATCGTACCTCGCCGAGCGAGAACACGAGCCTGGCCGACGAGCCGCTGGTCGCGAACTGGCACGTCGGCATTCGCGTCGGCCCGTACATCCCGCAGATCGACGCGCAGCTCGGCGTGACCCCGGGGCCGTACAAGGCGATGTTCGGGAGCAAGGCGGCGTGGACGCCGATGCTCGACGTCGACCGCGTGATCTGGCGCGGCTTCGGCCAGGTGCTGATCGGCGCGACCGCCGGCTACATGGGCAAGAGCGCGCACGCGTGGGCGACCTGCTTGCCCGACGAGGATCCGTACGATTGCGATCCGACCAACCCCAAGCGCATGCGCTCGCCGGGCGACACCACGTCGTTCCACCTGATCCCGTTCGCGGTCGACGGCTCGTACCGGCTGACCACGCTCGACGACGACTACGGCGTGCCGATCGTGCCGTACGCACGGGTCGGGCTGTCGTACTACGTCTGGTGGATCAACGACCCGAGCGGCAGCATCGCGTCGGTCGGCTCGAACAAGGCGCTGGGCGCGAGCCTCGGCATCCAGGGCACGATCGGCATCGCGGTCCGCGCCGAGCGGGTCGACGCGAACGCCGCGCGCTCGATGCGCGAGAGCGGGATCGAGCACGCCGGCTTCTTCGGCGAGCTCCAGGCGGCCTGGGTCGACGGCTTCGGCTCGTCGAAGAAGCTCGCGGTCGGCGACAACACCTGGTTCGCGGGGATCGACTTCGACTTCTGAGCTCACGGGCCGCAGGCGTTGCGCAGCACCGCGACCTTGCCCGCGGTGCTCAGCAGGACCTCGAGATCCGGTCTGCCGTCCTTGTCGACGTCACGCGCGACGATCTGGAACGGCAAGCTGGCCACGTCGAAGCCGAGCGCGAGCATCCGCGTCGTGTCGAATCCACCGCCGCCAGTGCCGGGATAGATCAGCACCTCGTCCTGGGCCGGGTCGGCGACCGCGAGGTCGAGCATGCCGTCGCGATCGAAGTCGGCCAGCACGGCCGACGTGGCGCTGTTCGGGGTGAACGCGGTGGTGGTCGTGTTGGTGACCGCGTAGCCGGCCGCGACGCGATAGACCTCGATCACGTGGTTCGTCGCGTCGATCGTGACGACGTCGTCGAGGCCGTCGCCGTTCTGATCGAGGTTTCCGACCGCCAGCGCGGTCGGCTCCACCCCGGTGGTCGCGTAGGGATGGCCGGTGAAGGTCTTCGGCTCGTAGAAGAACAGCCCGCTCGAGCTCGCCGCGACGATCCCGCCCGGCGCGCCGGGATCGAACGTCCCCACACCGAGCGCGATCGAGCCGCCCGGCGCGGCGACCTCCGACCCTGCCGCCAGGCCGGTGCCATTGCCCGCGGCCACGCTGATCGCGCCGTCGGTCCCGGCGATGACGACGTCGGGGACGTTGTCGGAGGTCACGTCGGCGACCGTGATCGGGCCCGTGTCCGCGGCCGCGGTGAGCGACGACGTGCCCACGACCGCCAGCGCACCGCTGGTGACGCCGAGCACCTGGAGCTCGGTCGACGAGGCGATCGCCGCGACCAGGGTCGGGCCGGTCGAGACCGGCAACACGGCCAGCCCGGCGACGGCCTGGGTGCTCGGATCGGCGTACGTCGCGGTCGTGGCGAACGGCCCGGTGGCGGCTCCGAACCGCGCGACCACCGGGGTGGAGATCGCCTCGAACGCCGCCACCGCGAGGTCGTCGCGGCCATCGCCGTCGAGGTCACCGACCGCGAGCGCGCGCGCCTCCACCCCGACCCCGGCGTACGGCGAACCGGCGGTCGGCGTGAACCCGAACGGCGCGCAGCCGCCCATGATCGCGGCGTCGGCCGCCGGCGCGGCGTCGGCGACGCAGGTGTCGGTGCCGCGCACGCACAGCTTCGACCGGGCCTCGCACGAGAAGCCGTTCGGGCACTCCTGACCGACCGACGCGCACTCGTACTGGCAGCTCTTGACCGACGGGCTGTAGCAACCGGTCGCGACCACGGCGGCGAGCGCTAGAAGCCGCATGTCCACACCACCGAGCCGCCACCGCGCGCCGGCGCGACGCTCAGCTTGGGCGCCTCGTTCGCCTGACCGCGCGCGACCAGGTAGACGATGGCGCCGCCGACCAGCGCGCCGGCGCCGGCCACGAGCAAGACCGTCGCGTGGTCGGCGTCGCGCTGGCCGGCGTCCTCGACCGACTGGTTCCACGTCCCGGTCCCGCTCGACACCTTGTCGCTCTGCCGCTTGGACGCGTAGGCATAGCCGCCGCCGACGCCGAGCATCACGACCCCCGCGCCCGCGATCCCCAGCCCGGCGATCTCGGTGAACCGAGCATGCGAGGCCGGAGGCGGCGCGGGCGGCAGCGGCGCGGGCGCCGGCTCGGCGACCGGCGGTGGGTTGCGCTCCGGGCACGACGCGAGCGACGCGATGCGCTCGTCGACCGTGGCGAGGTTGTTCGCGTCCGGAAACCTGTCCTTGTACTGGCGGTAGTACGCGGCGGCCTGCACGCAGTCGCCCTCGAGCCGGTACGACTCCGCGATCTCGAACAGCGACGCGGCGTCGCCGCGCAGCTCGTAGGCGCGCTTGAACTTCGCGATCGCGCCGTCCCAGTCCTTGTGCTCGTAGCGCGCCTGACCCTCGCGATATGCGGCGTCGGCGTCGTCGGCCGGCTGAGCGGCCGCCGTGCCCGCGAGCGCGAGCACGGCGAGCGCGATCACGTCACATCGGCGCATCGTGTGCCCGCCCTACATATCACGGCCCGGGGCACGGAGCGCCGGCATCGGCCCAGGTTCGCATCGCGCGCACGAGCTCGTCGTGGGGCACCGGCACCGGCGTGCGGCCCGGGCCGGGCGCCCAGCCCCACTGCACGAGCGGATCGGTATCGACGTGCGCGATCAGCGCCGCGAGATCGCGTCCGCGGGTCTGCACCGGATCCTTGAGCTGCGCGCACAGCTGCGCCGGCGTCCTGCCCTCGAACACCATCGGCGTCTCGGCCGGCGGCAGGTTCCAGTTCGGCGCGCCGGGCGGCTGACCCGGACGCGTGCCATTCCGGTCGTGGTGGCAGGTCGCGCAGGCCAGGCCGTTGCGCAGCGAGCGCCGCGAGATGTTCATCGCGTGCGGCCGGCTGTCGTCGAACTGCAGCGGCGCGTCGCCCGCGGGGTGGCAGTTCATGCAGCGCGGCGACTCGAGCGCGCGATACACCGTCATGAACGCGGCGGTGCCGGTGGCGGTGCGATCGCCGTCGGCGAGCACCGCGGCGCTCGCCAGCACGATCGCGATCGCGGCGATCGTCCTCACGCGCGCAGCTCCGGCTCGATCGGCAGCCGGCGGATCCGCTTGCCGGTCGCCGCGAAGATCGCCGCGGCCAGCGCGGGCGCGACCGGGGGCACGCCGGGCTCGCCGATGCCGCTGGGCGGCTCGCTCGACGGCACGATGTGGGTCTCGATCGCCGGGCACTCGAACATGCGCAGCGCCTGGTAGCTGCCGAAGTTGGTCTCCTGGACCCGGCCGCGGCGCACCGTGACCCGCTGCTTGAGCGCGGCCGACAGCCCGAAGATCACCGCGCTCTCGGCCTGCGCGGCGACCAGCCCGGGATTGACCACGCGGCCGCAGTCGAACGCGACCACCGCGCGATGCACCTTGACCCGCGCGCCCTCGACCGACGCCTCGATCACCTGCGCGCAGTAGCTGCCGAACGACATGTGGACCGCGATGCCGCGCCCGACGCCGCGCGGCAGCGGCGTGCCCCAGCCGGCCTTCTCGGCGGCGAGATCGAGCACGGCGCGGTGGCGCGGATGGTGCGCGAGCAGATCGCGGCGCGCGCGATAGGGATCGAGCCCGGCGGCGTGGATCAGCTCGTCGAGGAAGCCCTCGGTGACGAACGCGTTGTGCGAGTGGCCGACCGAGCGCCAGAACCCGACCGGGATCCCGGTCTGGGTCGGGGTGTACTCGACGCGCAGGTTCGGGATGTCGTACGGCAGGTCGGCCGCGCCCTCGATCGCGGTCGAGTCGGCGAGCGTGCCGCGCACGAACAGCCGCGGCGCGGAGTCGGCGACCATCCGGCGCAGCGCGCGCGGTGCGGCGTTGGGCACGAGCGCGCCGGCGAAGTCGCCGCCCTCCTCGGCGATGATCGACTGGCACACCAGGCGGTGATGCCAGGCCACGATCTTGCCCGGCGCGATCGCGCCGCGCAGCCGCGACACCGCCATCGGCCGGTAGAAGTCGTTCTGCTGGTCGTCCTCGCGCGACCACACGACCTTGGTCGGCCGGCGCAGGCGCTGCGCGACCCGGGCGGCCTCGACCGCGTAGTCGACCAGGCCGCGCCGGCCGAAACCGCCGCCCATCAGCGTGGTGTGGATCGCGACGTCGTCGAGATCGAACCCGATCGCGTCGGCGACGCGGAACCGCGAGATCCCGGGCGACTGGGTCGGCGCCCACACCTCGCACCGGCCGTCGTGGAGCCACGCGGTGGCGTTCTGCGGCTCCATCGTCGCGTGCGCCAGGTACGGCAGGCGATAGATCGCCTCGTGGGTGTGCGCGACGCGGTCGGCGTGGCCGTCGTCGCGCACGGTCTCCGTGCCGGGCTGCTCGGTCAGCCGCTCGTAGGCCGCGAACAGCTGGTCGGACTCGATCGTGCCGCCGTGGCCCTCGTCCCAGTCGCAGCGCACGAGGTCGGCGGCGGTGCGCGCCTCCCAGTAGCCGACCGCCGCGACCGCGACCGCGTCGCCGATCCGCACGACGTCGACCACGCCGCGCCGCGCGCGCGCCGCGCTCGCGTCGAACCCGCGCAGCCTGCCGCCGCGCACCGGCGGCCGGATCAGCACGGCGGTCACCATGCCGGGCAGCCGCACGTCCATCCCGTAGATCCCGCTGCCATCGACTTTCGGCCGGATGTCGAGCCGGTCGAGCGAGCGGCCGATCAGGCGGAACGCGCCCGGCGGCTTGAGCGCGACCTCGGGCACGCGCTGCGCGGCGGCCTCGCGGCACAGCTGGCCGTAGCGCAGCTGGTGCGCGCCGCGGTGGACCGCGCCATCGCGCGCGACGCACTCGGCGAGCGGCGCCCCCCACCGCGCGGCGGCAGCGGCCCGCAGCATCTCGCGCGCGACCGCGCCGGCCTCGCGCAGCGGCTGCCACGACGCCGCCGTGCTGGTCGACCCGCCGGTGATCTGGATCTTGATCTGCTTGTCGGGGTTGTCGTACGCGCGGCTGGCCTCGGCGTACTCGATGCGGAGCCGCCGCGGATCGACCTCGAGCTCCTCGCACACCATCTGCGCGTGCGACGTGGTGGTGCCCTGCCCCATCTCGACACGATCGAGCGTGAAGATGATCGTGTCGTCGGGCAGGATCCGGATCCACGCGTTGGGCTGGAACTCGCCGGTGCGGCGCAGGTGGCGCCACACCGCGCCGCCGGTCGGCCCGAGCGCGCAGCCGACCACGAACGCGCCGCCGCCGACCACGCCGAGCTGCAGGAACGCGCGGCGCCGCATCACGCCCTCTTGAGCGCCGCCGCGGCGCGATGCACCGCGCGGCGGATCCGCGGGTAGGTGCCGCACCGGCACAGGTTCGCCGACAGTGCGCTGTCGATGTCGTCGTCGCTCGGCGCCGGGTTGGCCGCGAGCAGCGCGACGGCCGACATGATCTGCCCGGCCTGGCAGTACCCGCACTGCGGCACGTTCTCGGCGAGCCACGCCTCCTGCACCGCGTGCAGCTGGTTCGGCGTGGCGAGCGCCTCGATCGTCGTGACCTTGGCGCCGGCGATCGTCGCGATCGGCAGCACGCACGACCGCCGCGCCGCGCCGTCGACGTGCACCGTGCACGCGCCGCACTGCGCGACGCCGCAGCCGAACTTGGTCCCGGTCAGCCCGAGGTGATCGCGCAGCACCCAGAGCAGCGGCGTGTCGTCGTCGACGTCGACGTCGAACGCGCGGCCGTTGACCTCGATCCTCACCACAGCGCGAAGCTCACCGCGAGCTGGCTGCGCACGCCGCCGAGCTTGCTCGGATCGGTGAACGGCAACAGGCCGTCGAGCTCGAGATCGACGATCGTGCCGCGCCGGTGAAACACGTAGAGCCCGAACCCGCCGTCGACGAAGCCGCGCGAGCCGGTCGCGCGCGTCCACAGCCCGCCGAGATCCGCGTCGAAGTACGGGATCAGCCAGCGGCGCGACGCGTTGCGCTCGAGCGAGACCTGCGCTCCGCCGCGGTACATCGCCATCGTTCCGACGTCCATCTTCGTCGAGCCGAGCGCCGCGACATCGAGCCGCAGCTTGCCCTGGCTCGGGCCGAACGCCTGCGAGTTATCCGACCATGCGACGACCGCCTCGAGCCCGCCGCCCAGCCACGGGCCCGACGAGTCGTTCGGCTCGTAGACCATCGCGAACGCGGTCGGCAGCAGCACCGCGCTCCACGGCCGGCACACCGCATCATCGGGCGTGGTCGGGCATTCGCCGTGTGCGGGCGAGGCGATCGCGAACGACGCGGCGAGGATCCACCGTCTCACGCGTGCGATGGTGCCTCGCTGGCGCGCGCCATGCAACGCATCGCGATCGGTGCGAAACACGATTCGGATCGCGATCGTCTCGGAGCACGCGCTGTACCGCCACGCGGTCGCCGAGCTGCTGCGCCAGCGCGGCAGCCACGTGGTCGAGACCAGCTCCCCGCTCCAGCTCCGGGGCAAGCTCCTCGACACCGTCGTGATCGATCTCGAGCACGCGTCCGGCAACACGTCGCTGCTCGTCCGCCAGGCGCACCAGGCCAGCGACGCGTACGTCGTCCTGATCGGTAGTGCAGTACGGATCGCCGCCTCGATCAACCACCACGCCCATGCGGAGCTCGAGACATCGCGCGCGGACGCCACGACGCTCGCCGCCACCGTGCACGAGCGCCCACCGAAACCGTCGGCGGAATTACATCGCATGCACCGGCTCTGGGGCGAGGTGACGCCGCGCCAGCGCGACGTCCTGCGCTGGCTCGCGCTCGGCTTCGACAACCCGGGGATCGCCGACCGGCTCGACATCGGCGAGCGCGCGGTCAAGGCCCACGTCTCGGCCCTGCTCGAGCTGTTCGGGCTGCGCAGCCGGACCCAGCTCGCGCTGCTCGCGAACGACGCCGGGCAGCGCGCGAGCGGGCGCTGAACCTTCCCTTTAGGCCATACCGGCCGCACGCCGCGGCTGTTATGAGACCTCATCGATGTCCAGCTCGCGCGACGAGTCGGGTCAGCTCGCTCAGCTCGTCGCCGGCGTCGCCCACGACCTGCGCAACCTCGTGCTGTTCCCGCTCGCCACCCAGATCGAGCTGGTCGAGCGCGCGCTGCGCCTGCACGATCTCGCGAGGGCGCGCGCGCTGGTCGCCGAGCTCGCCGAGCTGCTGCGCGGCGGCGAGCTCGCGGTCGATCGGCTGCGCCGGTTCGGCATGCAGGCGGGCGACAGCGAGCTGCGCGTGCAGGCGGTCTCGCCCGACCAGCTCGCCGCGCGGGCGGTCGAGCTCGCGCGCAGCCGGCCGCGCAGCGAGCGCCCCACCGCGCTCGCCGTCGAGCTCGCCGCGCCCGAGCCGATCCGGGTCGATCCCGGCGAGGTGATCGCCGCGCTGCTCAACCTGATCGTGAACGCGATCGACGTGCTATCGACGACCGGTGGCACCGTGATCGTGCGCACCGGGCGCGACGACCACACCGCGTGGTTCGAGATCGCCGACGACGGCCCGGGGATCCCGCCCGAGGTGCGCGAGCGGCTGTTCGATCCGTTCTTCACCACCAAGGGCGACGATGCCACCGGGATCGGCCTGGCGATGGTCGAGGCGTGCATGCGGCGCCACGGCGGCGCGATCGATCTCGACTCCGCACCCGGGCTCGGCACGAAGTTCCGGTTGCGCTTCCCGCTGTGATCACTGCGGCGGCGAGCCGTCGCAGCACGCCACCGGTCGCGCGTTCTCGCAGCCGCCATCGCCGCTGCCGACGTAGCTGTTCGCGACGCCGCCGAACTGGGTGAGTAGCTCGCCCTCGGCGGGGTTGAACCCGTCGATCTTCTGGCTCGCCGACGAGTCCGTCCAGCCCGCGCACGTGTAGATGTCGGTGGTCGAGTACGGCTCGCGATACAGCCGGGTCGACGGATCGCTGTTGCCGATGTCGATCCACGCCCCGGTCGCCGGGATCGGCGACCGGATCGCGGCCTGATCGGCCTCCCAGTCGGTGCACATGTGACTGCCGGAGAACGCGGCGTCGCACATCGCGCGCGCTCCGGTGCGGCCGCCGAGGTTGCCCGGCGTGGCCGCGGTGAAGCCGCGGAACCGGACCGTGGTGCCGCCCTGGCAGCACGCGAGCGGTCGCGGATTCTCGCAGCCGCCGTCCGCCGAGCCGACATAGCTGTTCGCGAAGCCGCCGAGCTGCGTGAAGACCTCGCCCTCGGCAGGGTTGAACCCGTCGATCTTCTGGCTGGCCGACGCGTCGGTCCAGCCCGCGCACGTATAGATGTCGGTCGTCGAGTACTGCTCGCGGAAGAAGCGCGACGTCATGCTCGCGTTGCCGATGTCGACCCACGCGCCGATCGACACGGTGGTCGGCGGCGGGTTGGCCTGATCGACCTCCCAGTTCGTGCAGAAGTGACTGCCTGGATAGGCCGCGTTGCACAGCGCGTGGGCGCCGGCGCGGCCGCCGAGGTTGCCCATGTACGTCGCCGGCGTGTAGCCGACGAACGCGACGTGCATGTCCTCGTTGCCGTCCTGGCCGGGCGGTCCCATCGGGCCTTGCGGGCCCGCGGGTCCGGTCGCGCCCGCCGGTCCTTGCGCGCCCGCCGGGCCTGCCGGGCCTGCCGGGCCTGCCGGACCTGCCGGGCCTGCCGCGCCGCTCGGACCGGTCGGGCCGATCGGACCCATCAGGCCGATCGGGCCCATCGGCCCGGTCGGTCCTGCCGGACCGGTCGCGCCGGCCGGACCGGTCGCGCCAGCCGGACCGGTCGCCCCAGCCGGTCCTTGCGGGCCCGCCGCCCCGGTCGGGCCCGCCGGGCCGGTCGCCCCAGCCGGGCCTTGTGGGCCGGTGTCGCCCGGCGGTCCAGGCGGTCCCTCGGGGCCGCCACCATCGCCATGACCGCACGCCGCCACGATCAACACGAGCGCGAGACGCTTCATGCTGGAAGCGAGCCGCGAGGCGGCGCGAGGTCGCACGAAATCGCCCTCACCGGCCGTCGCGATCTGCGACGAGCCGGCGGTGCTGCGCCGCGGACCGTCGGCACGGCCTCGGGGTCACAGCGCGCGCGCCCTGGGGAGCTCGACCGCGAGCCGGCGCGCGAGCTTCGCGCCGAGCGGGCCATCGTAGTGCTTGCCGAGGATGCCGCGCAGGTCGCGGTCGAGCAGCTCGGCCGGATCCTGCGCGTTGCGCCAGGCCTGGTTGCGCGCGCGCGTGTCGGTCAGCTCGCGCGCGAGATCGGCGAGCGACGCGACCTGTGCGAGCTCGGGGCGATCGCCGACCAGCTCGTGGTGATGGGCGAGCAGCTCGGCGAGGGTCAGCCCGGTGCGCACGGTCTGGCGATGCGCCCACGGGGGCTGCGCGAGCGCGACCGCGGCGAACGACCGCCGCGTCTGATAGACCTCGTCGCCGCGGCGCGACACCACGACGGCCGCATGCGTGTGATCGATGCGCGCGACCCAGCCGAAGCTGGTGCCCGCGCGATCGACGAACCACCGGCTCGGCACGGGCTCGGCCACGTCGACCATCGTGCCGAGCACGGTGACGCCGGCGGCGGCGAGCTCGGCGTCGAACGCCGCGAGCGGCGCGGCGGACGGGTCGTCGGCGGCGAGCTCGCGATACTCGAGCTCCTTGCTCGACAGCTCGCGAAGCCGCCGGATCTTGGTCTCGAGCGTGTTCACTCGCTCGCGGAAGCGAGTCAGCGACACGAAGGCGGCGAGCGCAACCGTGACCGCGATCGAGATCGCGATCTCCACGCGAAACTAGAGCTTGGGGCCGGCCGCGCGCACCTCGGCGGAGGCCTGCGCTTCGTACTTCTTGAAGTTGTCGCGGAACAGCTGCGCCACCTTCTTGGCCTTCTCGTCGTAGGCGGCCTTGTCGGCCCAGGTGTTGCGCGGCATCAGCATCTCGGACGGCACCTCGGGGCACGAGGTCGGCACCGCGAGGCCGAACACCGGGTCCTCCTGGGTCGGCACGCCGGCGAGCGCGCCCGCGTGGATCGCGTCGACGATCGCGCGCGTGTACTTGAGCTTGATCCGCGAGCCGGTGCCGTACGCGCCGCCCGACCAGCCGGTGTTGACCAGCCAGGTCTGCGCGTCGTGCTTGCGCAGGCGCTCGGCGAGCAGCTCGGCGTACTTGGTCGGATGCCACACCAGGAACGGCCCGCCGAAGCACGGCGAGAACGTCGGCTCGGGATCCTTCACGCCGACCTCGGTGCCCGCGACCTTCGCGGTGTAGCCCGAGATGAAGTGGAACATCGCCTGCGCGGGTGTGAGCTTGGACACCGGCGGCAGCACGCCGAACGCGTCGGCGGTCAAGAAGATGACGTTCTTGGGGTGGCCGCCGACCGCCGGCAGCTTCGCGTTGGGGATGGTGTCGAGGATGTAGCTGCCGCGCGTGTTCTCGGTGATCGAGGTGTCGTTGTAGTCGACCAGCCGCGACTCGGGCTCGAACTTGACGTTCTCGAGCACGGCGCCGAACGCGATCGCGTTCCAGATGTCGGGCTCCTGCTCCTTCGACAGCTTGATCATCTTGGCGTAGCAGCCGCCCTCGATGTTGAACACGCCGGTGTCGGTCCAGCAGTGCTCGTCGTCGCCGATCAGCAGGCGCTTGGGATCGGCCGACAGCGTGGTCTTGCCCGTGCCCGACAGGCCGAACAGGATCGAGGTGTCGCTGCCGTCGCGCGCCTGGGTCGCCGAGCAGTGCATCGACAGCATGCCCTGCTTCGGCATCAGGTAGTTCATGATCGTGAACACGCCCTTCTTCATCTCGCCGGCGTACTCGCTGCCGAGGATCACGAACTCGCGGCGGCCGAACGACAGATCGATCGACGTCGCCGAGGTCATGCCGGCGGTGTGGCGGTTCGCGGGGAAGCCGCCCGCGTTGTAGATGACGTAGTCGGGCTCGCCGAACGTCGCGAGCTGGTGCTCGGTCGGACGGATCAGCATGTTGTGCATGAACAGCGCGTGATAGGCGCGCGCGCAGATCACGCGGATCTTGAGCTGGTACTTGGTGTCCCAGCCGGCGTAGCCGTCGATCACGTACAACCGCTCGCGGGTGTTCAGGTAGTCGATCGCGCGCTCGCGGTTGATCACGAAGCTCTGCGGGTCGAGCTTGATGTTGACGCTGCCCCACCACACGTCGTCGCGGACCTCGGGCTCGTCGACCACGCGCTTGTCGGTCGGGCTGCGGCCGGTCTTCTTGCCGGAGTACGCGATCAGCGCGCCGGTCGACGAGATCGCCGAGCCCTTCTCGAACTTGAGCGCGGCCTCGTACAGCGCGGCCGGGCTCGCGTTGCGATGGATCTCGGAGACGCTGATGCCTTGCTTGTCGAGACCGAACGAAGCCGTCGTCATGGCCTCGGTTTATACAACTCAGGGATTGGCCGTACCAGGGGTCTTCGTCGTGCAGAACTTCCAGTCACTGTTGGCGTTGTCGGTGTCCGTACCATTCGGCTCGCGGCACAGCGATCCGTCCGTTGTATTGGAGTCGGCGACGGTGGTCGCGAGCGCGGTGCCCTCGACCAGGCTGACCGGGCCGGGGAAGCCCGCGATCACGGCCTGCGTGATCGAGCCCTCGTAGGACAGCGCGTCGAGCAGGCGCGGGCCGTTGGTGTCGATCAGCGCGATGCCATCGGGCGAGCCGTTCTGGATCGCGTCGGTCGTCCAGCCCGGATCGAGCTTGATCGCCGGCGGTGCGACGGTGACGTTGGCGCCGGCGACCACGAGGTAGCCGCCGTTGGGCAAGGTCCCCGCGGTCGACAGATCGATCGTCGCGTAGGTCTGGTTGTTCGCGCCGTTGACCAGGATGATCGCGAGCCCGGTGAGGTCGACGTCGTTCCCGGTCGGGTTGTAGAGCTCGACGAACTCGGCGTTGTCGGTGCCGACCATGTCGTAGTCGATCTCGTTGATCACGAGGTGATCGATGCCGACCGTGATGGCGGCCATCGAGCTCGAGCTGCCCATGGTCGCGGTGATCGTGTCGCTCGTGCCGGTGGTCGGCGCGGTGTACGTGAAGGTCTGCGCGAGCGTGTCCTGCGCCACCGTGACGCTGGCCGGCACGCTGCCCGACACCGCGCCGAGCGTGACCACCGTGCCGCCGGGTGGCGCCGGGATGTCGAGCGTGACGGTGAAGGTCTTGCCGCCGCCGGGCGCGACCGTGGCCGTCGACGGCGACAGCGTCACGGTGGTGGGCTGCTCGGTGGCGCCGAGCGCGCGGACCTGCGCGGTCAGCATGCCGGTGCCGAGGATCGCGGTGAGGTTGGCGTTGGCGACCTGCGCGTTCGCCGTGATCTGGACCTGCGCCGAGGTGGTGCCGTTCGCGACCGTCACGCCGCCGCCGACCACCACGACGTTCGGGTCGTCGGACATCACCGCGACCGCGGTGTCGCCCTGCGCCGGCCCGGTGAGCGTCACGGTGAGCGCGGTCGGGAACGTCGCGCCGGAGGTGCCCTCGCGCACGTAGCTCTGCGCCGGCGCGAACGACGACAGCACCGGCGGGCCGGCGACCACGTCGGTCGCGCCGCGCGGCTCGAGCTTGGACGCGCTCTGGCGGAACGCCAGGATGCCGGTGAGCGCCGTGAACGGCTGGCCGACCGCCGCGCCCGGGTACTGATAGAGGAAGTTCTGCACGACCAGCGTCGCCGGGCCGCCGGCGTCGGTCACGGTGAACTCGCCGTTCGGGTTCACCGTGGACACCGCCGACGCGCCGAGCGCGACGATCACGCCCTCGAGCGTGGTCGCGCGCGTACCGCCGGTCGCGACGTCGCTGTAGCTCGCGGCGATCGGCGCCGGCGCGGTCTCGGGCGTCATCGTCACCGAGGTCACTGCGGTCACGCCGTCGAGCTCGACCTCGCCCTGGTAGGTGTCGACCGAGCCCTCGATCGTGACCCGCGTGCCGACGATCGCGCTCGCCAGCAAGGTCGAGCCGGTGCCGGTGAACACGAACAGGCCGGAGTTGTCGGCGCCGGTGTAGCCGGTGTCGGTCTCCTTGACCTGGACGAAGAAGCCGTTGGTGCCGGTGCCGGTGACCAGCGCGTTGCCGACCTCGACCGCCTCGTGCTGCGGCACCATGCCGGACTTGACCGCGTAGATCGTCGCCGGGCAGTTCTGCGCGCCTGGGTTGGCGACGGTCGGGCACGCGTCGCACGCGTCGCCCTTGCCATCGCCGTCGGTGTCGGTCTGCTGCGGGTTGTAGACGTCGGGGCAGTTATCGCTCGCGTCGGGCACGCCGTCGCCGTCGCGATCGTTCGGATCGTAGGGCTTGCACGTCGTGGTGTTGGGATCGCGCGGGCACGGATCGCACGCATCGCCGATGCCATCGCCGTCGGCGTCGGGCTGCACGCCGTTGTCGAGCGGACGGATCGGGTTGAACACGGTCGGGCAGTTGTCCATCGCGTCGGGAATGCCGTCGCCGTCCATGTCGCCCGCCGCGGCCGCGCCGGTGTACACGGTCGAGCCCGCCACCGACACCGGGCGGGTCGGCGTGCAGCTCGGCTCGTTGGGCGGCGCCGGATCGCACGAGAACGCCGGGTACATCGTCGCGCCGACCGAGGTCTGCAGCGCCGCCAGGTTCTTGCCGATCTCCGACATCAAGCAGACCTGCTTGGTCGTGCCGCAAACGTCGAGCTGATCGCAGCCCTGCGCGAGCGCGCCCACGATCGCGTCGTCGCCGTACAGCGGCTTGCCGCCGCGCATGACCAGCACCACGTCGGCGGGCTGGGCCTCGATGATCGAGCGGTAGGCCGGCTTGCCGTGGGCGTTGAAGATCGCGAGGTCGGCGACCTTGCCCTGCGCGATCGCGCCGAGCACGTCGTCGGTCGCGGTCGCCGCCGCGGCGTTCGCCGTCACCATCTGCCACAGCTGGCGGTCGGTGAAGAAGTTGTCGAGGTAGGTCTTGTTGAAGCTGTCGGCGCAGGTGAGCTCGCGGAGCAGGTTCATCGAACCGCTGGGCAGCCAGTCGGTGCCGAGCGCGATCGTCACGCCGAGCCGGGTCGCGACCGTGACCCGTGCGGTGTCGCCGTACAGCGTGATGTTCGAGCGTGGCGACCAGATCAGCTTGGTGCCCGCCGCGCCCATCAGCGCGTAGTCGTCGGCGGTGAGCCCGACCGCGTGGATCATCGCCGTCTTCGCGACGGCGAGGTCGTACGACAGCCCGGGCGCGGTCGTGTCGTACATCATCGAGCTCTCGCACAGGAACTCGTTGTGCGCGTAGGAGTCGATGCCCTCCGCGGTATGCGGCTCGTAGGCGTCGACCGAGGTGAGCGACCCCGGCGTGGTCTGCGTGCCGTAGTTGCAGTTCGACAGCTCGCGCGTGCCCGACGAGTCGCCGAGCGGGAACGTGTCGAACTTGACCGGCGTCTGGGTGAGCCCGTCCTGCAGGGTCTTGTCGAGGTTGCGCAGCAGGCCGTCCTCGCCGCCCGAGCCGACGATCGAGGTCGCGCCGCCCATCAGGAAGCGCAGCTCGCCCCAGCTCACCTGATCGGCGCTCGCGCCGCCCGGCGCGGGGATCTTGGTGTGGCCGTCGAGCCCGAGCCGCCACTGCTGGCGATCGTCGTAGCGCTCGCCGGTGTCGGTGTACGGCGGATCGTTGGTGTACGTGATGTGATCGTGCGTGTTGATCAGGCCCGGCGAGATCGTCGAGTCGGGACACACCAGCGTGGTCTCGCCGCCCGCGGCGCAGTTGCAGCCCGCGCACGTGATCGTGCCGGTCGCGTCCACCGCGACCTGACCGCCGTGATAGACCGTGTCGGGCGTCAGCACCGTGCCCTTGATCAGGAAGCGGGTGTCACCCGGCGTGACCGCGCACGTGCCGGCGGTCCCGGTGAGCACCTCGCAGGTCACGTCCGACGAGCCCGCGTCGCTGGGCGCGTCGTCCCCCGCATCCTGTGGGGCCTTGTGCCCACCACCACAACCGACGAGGATCACGAGGCATAGGGCGAAGCGGGCGCGCATGAGGGGGCGCACGCTATCACGAAGGGGCAAAAATCCCCTACGTCTTTTCTGCGACAGTTCGGTGCCTAGTCCGCGACGTCGGCGGCGACCTGCGGCGTAGGCAGCGGAATCGCCTCGTGGACCGGCTCGGGCTGGCGATCGCGCGCGCGCTGCACGGTCTCGCTGAGCGTGACGAGCACCAGGCCGACCGCGGCGTAGACCACCAGCGTGGTGCGGCGCGCGAGCGCGAGCGCGGTGCCGAACGACGGGTTCTCGCCGAGCGCCTTGAACAGCTCGTAGGTACCGCCCTCCGACACGCCGAGCCCCATCGGCACGAGCGTCGCCACCATGTAGACGACGAAGCCGCCGGTCACGTAGCCCGACACGAAGCCGACCGTGAGCGGCCCGCCGATCGCGTGCAGGATCACCAGCGACAGGGTCAGCGAGGTCAGCCGCGATACGACGATCGCGCCGATCCCGAGCCAGCGATCGCGGGTGCGCGCGCCGCTCACCAGCCGCAGCTTGTCGTCGACCGAGCGCAGCCGGGCTTGCCAGCGCCGGTAACGCGGGCCCGACAGCAGGCGGAGCTTGACCGCCACCTTCGCGACGCTCGCGAGCATGCCGCGGCGGACCAGCGCGTAGATCGCGACCGACACCACGAAGCACACCGCGCCGACGATCAGCAGCAGCCAGCGCAGGTCGCGCGGCATCGGCAGGAGCAGCGCGACGGCCGGCGCGGCGATCGCGACCGTGCCGAGCTCGGCGATGAAGCTCACGATGTTGTAGAGCAGGATGGTCGCGACCGCGCGCGACTGGCTGACGTGCTCGGTCAGCACCGAGACCTTGACCGCCTCGCCGACGTTGCCGCTGGGCGTGACCGCGTTGACCGATCGGCCGGCGAGCTGCGCGAGCAGCGCCGAGCGCAGCCGGATCTTGTCGGGCGACATGAACGCGCGGATCGCGATCGCGTCGAGCGTGGTGACCACGATCTCGAGCGCGACCACCGCGAACCACCACCAGCCGATGTGGCGGAGGTAATGCGCGAGCGCGCGCACGCCGACCTTGTGGATCGTCACGATCAGCGCGATCACGCCGACCACCAGCGAGATCCGGGTGACCCATCGGGCCCACGCTGGTCGGCTCATTCAGTCGAACCTATAGCAAGTCCGCGCCGATTGCCCCAAGCGAATTTGCAACGTCAGTCGAGTGGTTGGTCCAGGCTGTCGGCGACGAAGCCCATGACCTCTTCCAGCATCTGGCCGAAGTCGTCGTAGAACTGCTGGTCGAGCGCGTTGTCGCGGGCATCGAACAGCAAGATCGGGCACTCGCCGTTGGCGTGTGGCTTGCTGACGTCGAGGCAGAACCATTCCTGATACTGCGCGCCCATGCCGACGACGACCAGGTGGTCGCCGAGCCGGCGCTCCTCGCGCGCGCGCAGCGTCTTGCCGACCACGCCGTCGCCGCCCTCGCTCGGCGACACGCCGACGAAGTCGTGCACGATGCCGAGGTGGGTCGGCAGCGCGATGCCGCCGAACGTGCGCAGGAACGTGCGGTACGACGGCGGGAACGTGCAGCCCAGCGCCTCCTCGGCGGCGGCGATCGCCGACTCGGGCACCGGGCCCGCGATCCGCACGGGATGGTCTTGGCGCTGCAGCCGATCACGGACGCGTTCGACGAGCTCGATGGTTCCAGACGTCATGGCGAGTCGGTTCATTATGCACGGCGCGCGTGGCTTCGCCGCGACGATTTCACGCCAGTTCGCGCGCGCGCGCGTTCGCCGCACCTCGCGGTTGACATCGGCGGCGGCGCGCGCTCCAGCGCGCTATCCCGGTCGTGGAAGCGCGGCGGGAAATGTCAAGGCATCGACCACGGCGAGCTCCATGTCGGTGTCCGTGATCTGGAACGCCGCCTGGATCACGCCGACGAACGGGATGACCCGCCAGCTCGGCACCGCCTGCGGCGATTCCGCGACGAGCGCGTACACCACCATCCAGTAGCGATCGACCGGATCGGGCAGCGCCGCCGCGACCCGCGACAGCTCGCCGAACACCTGCGCGTCGGGCGCGCGCGGCCGGCGGAACGATCGGTAAAGCTCGGCATCGAGCTCGTCCTTGCTGAGCGCGAGGTCAGGGATCGCCGCGAAGAAGTCGCGGACGCGGAACCGGGTGTCGTCGGTCGCGATCCCCTTGGCGAGCGCGCGCAGCGCGAACACCTCGGCCGCGACCGAGATCATCGACTTGACCCGCAGGTAGCGGTCGTCGAGGTAGGCCGCGAGCTGGCCGGAGCGCGCGACGCGCTCGATCGCGTCGGACTCCATCGGCGAGATCCGCAGCGCGATGCGCAGCGCCTCGAGGAAGCTGACCTCGCCCTCGGCGATCTGGCCGTCGGCGGCGGCGACCTCGGCGGCCATGCCGAACGCGGCGAGCCGGTGGATGCGCGCCGGCAGGCCCTTCGCGATCGCCGGCGTGCGCCCCACCGCGCTGCCCGCGAACCGGATCGCGTCGGTCGACAGATCGATCAGCGTGCGCGCCGCCCCCGCGCCGAGCCCGGCGAACAGCGGGTGCTCGCTGATCTGCTTCTGCATCATCGCGGCCTCGCGGGCGTCGGTGACGCCGTCGGCGGCCATCGCGCCGACCATCGCCTCGATCAGGAACCGCCGCGGGTCGTTGGGCCTGAGGCCGCCGCCGAGCAAATCGCGCACGCTGCGCTGCGGCTGATCGGCCATGACGCAAGGTTGTACTAGCACGGCGCGAGCCGTCACGTCAGCGCGGCGTCGAGCGCGATCACGAGCGCGACGCCGGCGGCCGCGAGCACCGCGGCGCGGCCGAGCAGGCGCGGCGCGATCGGCCCGGCCGCGGCCGGGCGGGAGCGCACGGCTCCGGCGAGCACCGCGAGCGCGGTCGCGAGGCCGAGCAGCCATGCGAACGGGAAGCTCGGCGGGTGCGCGCGCTCGAGCCGCGCCTGCTGCGCGGCCAGCGCCTCGGCGCTCGGCGGCTGGCTCTGGCTCGCGGTCCAGCGCGCGAGCTCGCGCGCGATCTCGCGGTCGCGCTCGGGTTGCATGGTCGCGGTATAGACCGCGTCGCGCCGGACGCGCAGCTCGCCGGCGGCGAGCGCGGCGTTGACCGCGAGCGCGGCGAGCAGCGCGGCGATCGTGCCGATCGTGCGGG
>DATJAE010000344.1:0-20989 GCA_035516595.1 Kofleriaceae bacterium
GCGATGAACGCGCCGTTCGTCGACAGGTCGCGGATCACGGCGGGGAACTTGCTGCCGATCGAGCTGCGGTCGGCGTCGACCCGGCGGAACACGCGCGCGAGGTTGGGGTGGAGCGTGATCGAGCTCTGGCCGATCGACTCGACCACGGCGGGCGAGTTCACGACGAGGCGAGGCGCGCGACGACCATCGGAGCTCATGACGTTGCCCCTATGTTACTCGCGTTCCCGGCGGCACGTCTTGCGACACGGTGGTCAAGATCGCCTCGTCCCCCGCCGCGAGGATCATGCCCTGGCTCACCAGGCCCTTGCCCATGTCGCGCGGCGCGAGGTTGGCGACGAACAGCGCGACCTTGCCGACCAGCGCCTCCGGCTTGTGGTGGAGCGCGACGCCGGCGACGATCGTGCGCGGCGCGGGCTCGCCGAGATCGACCACGAGGCGCAGCAGCTTGTCCTTCTTCGGGATCGCGGCGGCCTCGAGGATCCTGCCGACCCGGACGTCGACCTTGTCGAACTCGTCCTTGGTGATCGTCGGCTTCGGCGCCGCGACCGGCGGCGGCGCCGGCCTGGCCTCGATCTCCGGCGGCACGATCGCCTTCACGATCCGGTCCTGCGCCGCGTCGTCGAGCCGCGGATAGAGCGGCCTGGGCTGCCGCTCGACCGCACCGATCGGGCGGGCGAGATCGCCCGGGGCGGGCCAGCGCGCGAGGTCCGCGCCGGTGATGCCGACCCATTCGCGCAACAGCCGGCCGGTGGTCGGCAGGACCGGCGCGATCAGGCCGCCGATCACGTCGAGCGCGGCGGCGAGCTGGTGGAGCACGTGCGCGAGCTCGCCGGCGCGTGCCGGATCCTTCGCGAGCTGCCATGGCTGGGTGGCGTCGACGTACTTGTTGGCGTCGCGCACCAGCTTCCAGATCGCCTCGAGCGCGCGGCTCGGCGCGAACGCGGTGTACTCGGCGGCCGCGCTGTCGATCGCCCCGGTGACCGACGCGACCAGCGCGGCGTGCGGCTCGCTGCCGGCGAGCGCGGCGTCGCGCGCCGGCGCGACCTGGCTGCGGCCGATCAGCGTGAGCGAGCGGTTCACCAGGTTGCCCAGGTCGTTGGCGAGCTCGGCGTTGAACCGGCCGAACAGCGACTCGAACGTGAAGTCGCCGTCGAGCCCGAGCGGGACCTCGCGCAGCAGGTAGTAGCGCATCGCGTCGATGCCGAGCGCGCGGCCGTGCGGGCCGACCGCGAGCGCGTCGGCGAGCTTGACCGGATCGATCCGGGTGGCCGGCATCGACTTCGAGATCTTCTCGCCGCGCACCGTCCACCATCCGGTCGCGAAGATGCCGCGCGGCAGCGGCAGCCCGGCCGCGAGCAGGAACGCCGGCCAGTACACCGCGTGAAAGCGCAGGATGTCCTTGCCGATCAGGTGCACCGCGTGCGGCCAGTAGCGCGCGACGTCGTCGCCGCCGATCGTGCCGTCGGGCGGGCACAGATCGCTGAGGTAGTTGGTGAGCGCGTCCATCCACACGTAGATCACGTGCGGCAGGCCCTCCGGATCGGGCTCGGGCACCGGGATGCCCCACTGAAAGCTCGTGCGCGACACCGAGAGATCGCGCAGACCGCCGCGCAGGAACGCGACGACCTCGTTGCGGTACTGCTCGGGGCGGACGAACTCGGGGTGGGCCTCGATGTGGCGGAGCAGCGGCTCGGCGTAGCGCGACAGCCGGAAGAACCAGCTGCGCTCCTTGTCGAGCCAGTTGACCGGGCGCTTGTGGATCGCGCACACCCACGCGTCGCCGTCCTTGACCAGCTGGCTCTCGGTGTAGAACGCCTCGCACGCGACGCAGTACCAGCCCTGGTACGACGCGAGGTAGAGGTCGTCGGGGTTCTCCTTGCGGATCCGCCGCCACAGCTCGGCGACCACCCGCTTGTGGCGCTCGCTGGTCGTGCGGATGAAGCGGTAGCGCTCGATGCCGAGCTCCTTCCAGGTCTCGTCGAAGCGCGGCGCGACCTGGTCGACCAGCTGCTGCGGCGTGAGCCCGCGCTTGTTCGCGGCCTCCTCGACCTTCTGGCCGTGCTCGTCGGTGCCGGTCAGGAAGCGCACGTCCTCGCCGCGCATGCGGTGGAAGCGCGCGAGCGTGTCGCTCGCGATCGTGGCGTAGGCGTGGCCGAGGTGCGGCACGTCGTTGACGTAGTAGATCGGCGTCGTGATGTAGAACGTCATGGCGTCTCGGGCTCCGGATCGGGCTCCACCTCCGGCTCGGGACGGCTGCCCGACGGGAACATCGGCCGGACCTCGCTCGCGGGCAAGACCTCGGTCTCGCCCGGCGCGTAGGACACGCGCACGCGCTGGCGCAGCACGTCGACCTCGACCACGCGGCCCTCGCCGCGCGCCGAGATCACGCGCTTGCCGAGCTTGGGCAGGCCCTTGCGCAGCTCGGCGTAGGCCGCCTGCTCGTAGACCAGGCAGCACTTGAGCCGGCCGCACTGCCCCGACACCTTGGTCGGCGACAGCACGAGCCCCTGATCCTTGGCCATCTTGATCGACACCGGCACGAACTCCGGCAGCCAGGTCGTGCAGCACAGCGTGAGCCCGCACGAGCCGATGCCGCCGACCGCCTTGGCCTCGTCGCGCACGCCGAGCTGGCGCAGCTCGAGCCGCGCGCCGCGGGTCTGCGCGCCGACATCGCGCACGAAGTCGCGCAGGTCGAGCCGCTCGTCGCTCGTGTAGTAGATGACGAGCTTGCCGCCGCCGCCCTCGACGCGGAACACCTTCAGCGGCAGGCCGAGCGCGGCGGCGGCGTCCTTGGCGATGCGGAGCGCCGCCGCGCGCTCGCCCTCGCCGGCGCGCTCGCCGCGCAGGTCGTGCTCGCTGGCGCGCCGGATCACCCGGCGCAGCGCGCGGTCGCGCACCGGGCGGCGCGCGGGCACGGTCGCGACCCAGCCGAGCCGGGTGCCGCGCTCGCCATCGACCACGACGCGCTCGCCGGGCGCGTAGTCGGCGTCGCCCGCGTCGCACCACTGCACGCGGCCGGCCGGCACGAAGCGCACGCCGACCACGCTCGCGACATCCTCACCGAGCTGGCCGCCGGGCGCATCCGCCGTCAGCGGATCGGGATCGCCCTCCGGATCGGGCGGCAGGTCGGCCGCGAGCGCGATCGCGCGCGCCGGCTCGTCGTCGTCGCGGCCCCACGCGGCGGCCGGCTCGGCCTCGGGCTCGGCGGGCTCGGCCGGCTCGGCGGCCGCGACCGGCGGCGGCTCGTCATCGTCCTCGTCCGGGGCGTCGGGCTCCGGCGCGCCGGCCGGAGCGTCCGCCTCGCGCGCCCGCCCGCGCCCGCGCCGGCGCCGCCGCCTGCGGCCCTGCGGCGGCTCGTCGCTCACGCCGCGAGCTCCGCGAGCAGCGCCTCGATCGCGAGCTGCGGGTTCGCGTTGTGGATCGCGATCGGCACGTGCCACGCGTTGACGATCGCCGCGCGCCGGGCCGCGCGCGCGGCCGCGTCGACATCGCCCGCCGCGGCGGCCGCGCAGGCCGCGCGATGCAGCCGCTCGGCGGCGGCGAGCACGACCAGCGGCGCGTCGCCCTTGACCTCGGCGATCCGCTGCGGCAGGGCGAGATCGGGAGACTCCGTCGCGAGCTCCTCGCCGAGCCGCGCGATCCGCTCGGCGCGCGCGCCGTCGCCGTCGGCCGCGCCCGCGATCCCCGCCGCGAATCGCACGCGCTGGCAGCGGCTGCGGAGGGTCGGCAGCAGCTGCTCGGGCGCGGTGGTGCACAGCACGAACAGCGTGCGCCCGGGAGGCTCCTCGAGCGTCTTGAGCAGCGCGTTGGCCGCGGGCGGCGCGAGCGCGGTCGCCTCGTCCACGACGAACACGCGGACCTCGGCCTCGTGCGGCGGCAGCGCGATCCGCGCGATCACCTGCGCGCGCACGCTCTCGATCGGCACGATGTTGGCCGCGCCCTCGCGCACCAGCGTCACGACGTCGGGGTGGATGCCGGCGATGATCCTCGCGCAGGCGTCGCACTCGCCGCAGCCGGCGCCGCGCGCGACCAGGCAGTTGAGCGCGCACGCCAGCGCGAGCGCGATATCGCGCATCGGCGCGCCGGGCGGTCCGGAGAACAGGTAGGCGTGTGGCACGCGGCCACGCGCGATCGCGCGCTCGAGCTGCGCGACCACGCGGTCCTGACCGGCCACGGCTCCCAGGATCGTCACGTCGGCAAATTACCACAGGAAAATTCGATGGCCGCGCCGCACGCGGGCTGCAATGCTTCGGCCATGGCGGAACGTCGGATCGGCGCTCGCATCACGAGCGGGCTGTTCCTCGTCCTCGTGGCCCTGCTGATGTTCGACATCCCGTCGTCGTACGCGTTCGTGCGCGGCGCGCCGTGGTGGCTCGCGCTCGCAGCCGGTCTCGTGGTGTTTCCGGCCCTGCCGGTCACCTGGCACGTGCTGGGCGAGCGCAAGCGCAAGCGGGTGCGCGCCGCGGCCAAGATCCCGCCGAAGTCGTCGACCACCGGCTGGGAGCGCCTGCTGTTTCGCGGCGGCGCGGTGGCCGTCGTGGTGATCGGCGGCCTGGCGTTCGCGACCGGCGGCGACCTGTTCCGCGGCATGCGCCGCCACGCGCTGTGGTTGTTCGCGCGCGATCCGGGGTCGATGCTGTCGGATCCGGCGCTGTCGCTGGTGCCGCCCGACGCCGAGGCGGTGTTCTGGGCGCGGCCGACGCCCGCGATGCGCGACGCGATGGCGCGGATCCGCAAGGACCTGTCCGACATGCCCGACGTCGTGGTCGCGATCCGCGGCAAGCACGATCTGCTCGCGGTCGAGCGCGGCTCGACCCAGATCCTCGAGGTCTACGCCTCGCTCGCCAGGATGCTCGGCGTGCCGGGCGATGCGCTGCCGCGCTCCGAGACGCTCCAGAGCGGACCCGACGGCACGCGGTGGTGGGCGACCCCGGGCTGGCGCGCGAAGGTCGGTACCGGCATGCCGGTGGAGCTGGTCGATCTCGCGCGCCGCATCCCGGGCGACGCGGTGGTCGGTGTGGTGGGCCGGCCCGAGTCGACCCACGACGCCGACGGCGTGCGCGGCGGCTACGGCTACGCCCGGATCTCGGGCAGCACGCTCGAGATCGAGGGCGAGCTGATCATGGAGAGCGCCGACGACGCCGCGAACCTCGATCGCGACGCGTCGCGCGCGATCGACGACGCGGGCCACGACCTCAAGGCGTGCCTGCGCGAGCACGGCGGCAGCTTCGACCTCGATCACGACGGCGACACCGTCACGTTCCACGGCTCGGTCGACCTCGACGACGCCGAGGAGCTGGTTCGTTGCATGCAGGAGTGACGCCGACTAGAGTGTCGCCGATGGCGACGTCTCCGCGCGCGAAGACCGGCAGCGAGCCGGAGGCCGCGACGTTCTCGGCGTTCCGCGAGGTCCCGCGCACCGGCGTCATCTACGTGACCACCGAGGCGCAGCGCCACGGCTACTCGTCGGGCGCCGACGACTGGTGCAACCTCGGCCAGGGCATGCCCGAGAGCGAGGCGCTGCCCGGCGCGCCGCCGCGGATCGAGTCGCTGCCGATCGCCGAGGGGGATCACGAGTACGCGCCGATCGCGGGGCTGCCCGAGCTGCGCGAGGCGATCGCCGGGTTCTACAACGAGCTGTTCCGCCGCGGCATGAAGTCGAAGTACACGGCCGACAACGTCGCGGTATCGGGCGGCGGGCGCTCGGCGCTCACCCGCGTGGCGGCGTCGCTCGGCGCGATCAACCTCGGGCACTTCCTGCCGGACTACACCGCGTACGAGGAGCTGCTCTCGGTGTTCCGCATGTTCTCGCCGATCCCGATCCTGCTCGAGAGCGAGCGCGGCTACGCGTTCTCCGGCGCGGATCTGCGGCGCGAGGTCGCGGGGCGCGGGCTCGGCGCGATCCTGGCGTCCAACCCGAGCAACCCGACCGGCAAGGTGATCGGCGGCAGCGACCTCGCGGACTGGGTCGCGGTCGGTCGCGAGCTCGACTGCGCGCTGATCTTCGACGAGTTCTACTCGCACTACGTGTGGCGGCCCGATCTGGTCGCGGCCGGCGGCCCCCGTGTCACGGATCCGATCGGGACCGGGCAAAGCCGGGTCCCGATCGAGACCGCGGCGCGCTACGTCGAGGACGTCGACCGCGATCCGGTGGTGATCCTCGACGGGCTGACCAAGAACTGGCGCTACCCCGGCTGGCGCGTGACCTGGACGGTCGCGCCCAGGAAGATCATCGAGGGCGTGGTGTCGGCCGGATCGTTCCTCGACGGCGGCGGCTCGCGCCCGCTGCAGCGCAAGGCGATCGAGCTGCTCGCGCCGACCACGGCGATCGCCGAGACCCGCGCGATCCAGGCCGAGTTCGGCAAGAAGCGCAAGCGCCTGCTCGAGGGCCTGCGCGATCTCGGCTTCACGGTCGACCTGCCGCCCGAGGGCACGTTCTACGTGTGGGCGTCCGCGCACCACCTGCCGACCTCGATCAGCGACGGGATGAGCTTCTTCCGCGCCGCGCTCGATCGCAAGGTGATCACCGTGCCGGGCGAGTTCTTCGACGTCGATCCCGGCAAGCGCCGCGGCGGCCGCGCGTCGCGGTTTCGCCGCCACCTGCGGTTCTCGTTCGGGCCGCCGATGCACAAGCTCGAGCTCGCGCTCGACCGGCTTCGCGAGTTGATCGCGCAGGCGTCGTAGCCCACGATCGTCGGGTGAGCTCCGCCGCTCCGGAAGACGCGCCGCCGCCGTCGCGGGTCAAGTGGCTGCTGCGCAAGGCATGGTGGCTGCACTCGACGTTCGCGCTGTCGTTCGGCATCGGCGTCATGCTGTTCGCGCGCGCCGGGCTCGCCCACGCCGACGAGGTGATGATCGCGCTGCTCGCGTCGTGGCTGCTGCTGTTCGTCGCGCTGCGCTTCATCGTCGGCCCCGCCAACCGCAAGCCCGACGAGGCGCTGCTCCGCCGCGGCATCCGGGTCGCGACCAACTACATCATCAAGCAGTTCTACCAGCAGATGTTCTTCTTCCTGACGCCGCTCTACGCGTCGTCCGCGACCTGGTCGCTGTCGTCGTGGAACTGGTGGCTCGCGCCGATCCTGCTGGTCTGCGCCGTGCTGTCGACCATGGACCTGGTGTTCGATCACTTCGTGATGGAGCGGCGCTGGCTCGCGTCGCTGATGTACGGGCTCGCGATGTTCTCGCTGCTCAACGTGCTCCTGCCGCTGGTCATCAAGGTCGATCACATGACCAGCCTCATCATCGCGGCGGCGGCGACCCCGGCGTCGGTCGCGCTGCTGTCGTTCTCGGTGCGCCAGGTGCTCTCGCCCCAGGGCGCGCTGCTCACGCTCGCGATGACCGGCATCCTGCTCGCGGCGGTGTGGTACGGCCGCGTGCTGCTCCCACCCGCGCCGCTCGCGATGCCCGAGACCGCGGTCGGTCATGGCACCGAGGGCGGCTGGGAGTGCCTGCCCGGCAGCATGCACCAGATCGAAGCGAGCCAGCTCGATCGCCTGCGCTGCGGCTCGCTGATCCGCGAGCCCGGCGGGCTCAAGGAGGGCATCGAGCACGTGTGGACCTGGCGCGGCCACGAGCTGGCGCGGATCACGCCGGACCAGCTGTCGTGCGACGGCGACGGCGTGGTGTTCCGCAGCTACTTCCCCAAGGACAAGCTGCCGCCGGATCCCAGCGGCAAGTGGTCGTGCGAGACGTTCACCCACAACGGCCAGCTGGTCGGCGTGCGCAAGTTCGAGGTGCTGAAGGCGCCGGGTGCCCCCGCGGCGCCCGCGGCCGCGCCGCGCGACGCCGGCGCGTCAGATGCGCAGCGCTAGAAAGCCGGCCGGGCCGAACGAGCCGGCGTGCCCGAGATCGTCGAAGCCGAGCGAGGCGCCGACGTCCAGGTAGTGGCGCGGCGAGTACTCGACGCCCGCGCGCAGGAACGTCGTCGTGCCGCTCGTGCTCGAGCTCGACGCGCCGGCGCTGCCGGTGGTGCCGCCGAACAGATCGTCGAGCCCGATCCGGCCGATGATCGCGAGGTTCGGCTGGTACTGCATGATCCCGTAGATCGACACCCGGAAGTCGCCGTCGGGCTGCTGGGTGTTGCTGTTCATCTCGCCGTAGGCGGCGACCGCGTTCTCGTCCTCGTCGTAGAACGACGGCGCGAACTTCGAGATCTTGATGTTGAGCAGATCGTCGAGCCCGCCGATCGCGAACTTGTCGCCGAACGTGAACTTGAGCGGCGCGCCGAGCAGGAGCGACGCCGCGACCGGGCTCATGTAGAGCGGCACGCCGACCCGCACCGCGAGCCACTTCTGGAGCAGCACCTCGACGTCGAGCCCGACCGCCTTGCCGGGGTGGAAGCCGAACTCCTCGCCGGAGATCGAAGGATTGCCGTAGACGCCGCCGTAGACGTAGGTCAGGCCGATCTGGATCTTCTCGGTGATGCCGAACCGGACGCGCAGGGCGTCGGTCGCGAGGCCCGGCGAGACCTCGCCGTGCGGCGCGATCGAGACCTCGGTCATGTACTGCGGCAGCGTGATCGGCCGCAGCGCCTCCTCGATCGGATAGCCCGCTGGCTTGGGCGGCGGCGCGGTGGTCACGACGTGGGTCTCGCTGCCCACCGCGTGCGGCGAATCGGGGTTCTCGTCGACACCGTTCATGTCGGCGGGCGGCGTGTCCTCGGTCATCTGCACCGCGCTGCCCGCGTCGGCGGATCCCGATCCGCTTGCCGATGCCGAGCCCGAGCCGGAGCCCGAGCCGGAGCCGGAGCCCGAGCCGGCCTTCGGGGCCGCCTTCGGGGCCGCCTTCTTTGGCGCGGCCGCCACCCATCCACCCATCGCAGCCATGCACAGACAGACGCTAACCACCGATCCCAAGCGGCGAAAGCTCATGCCGGTGACGATACCCTCAGCAGTGACCGATCCACAACGTGGTCGGGCGGGGCGGCGGATCCTTCTTCGCGGCGGCCTGCGCCGCTCGGCGCTCGCGCAGCGCGAGCGCGGCCGCGGCCGCGCCGAGCATCGCGACGAACGCGCGCCGGGTCGGCGGTCGCCAGGTCCGGCGCTCGCGCGTCACGGCGTGCACTCCGGCGCGTCGAAGCCCTGGACCAGCTCGTCGAGCGTCAGCTTGGCGTTGCACGGATCCTCGGACACGCTCGCGGCCGAGCGCATCGACGTGCCTTCCTTGTCGGCGAGGTCGTCCTTGAGGCCCATCGACGTGGCCTCGCGCGCGTCGGCCGCGTTGATCACCGGCCCGGCGCCCGCCGCGGTCGCGGCCTCGAGCAGCTGCTCGTGAAACCAGCCGACGAAGCTGATCGGGTGATAGTGGTAGACGATGCCGTCGGCGGGCAGCTTGCAGTGCGCGGCGACGTCGGGCGCCCACCACAGGCCGGGGGTGATCTGGTCGGCGACCAGCTGGTCGATCTCCGACGGCTTGAACTTCTTGAAGTCCTTCGGTACGCGCAGCGCGTCGCTCCAGCTCGGCTCGGCGGTCCACTCCGAGACGTGCAGCGGCACCAGGAAGTGCATCTGCTGGCCGCCGCCGCCGGCGTAGAACGCCGACAGCTCCTGGCGCTCGAGCGTGCCGGAGTGGTCGGTGTCGATCGGATCGTTGATCTCCTTGGCGTCGCAGAACCGCCCGCCGGTCGTGCCGTCGACCACCGTCCACGGCGAGCCCTCGACGTCGCCGAACAGCGCCGCGTTCGAGAAGAACTCGACGTGGATCTGCGGCTTGGCCAGATCCCCGGGGCCCGCGATCCCGACGTGGCCGATCAGCGCGCCGGCCTCGATCGGCTCGTCGAGCAGCACCACGTCGCCCGGCCGGCCGGCATCGCGCCAGCCCGGCTTGGTCATCCATTCGACCGGCTTCTCCTCGTTCATCTCGTCGACGAGGTGCATGTACAGCGCGTAGAACTGCACGCGCGAGTTGCCGAGCGCGAGGTCGTGGCGCATCAGCGCGAAGTTGCACGAGCCGATCGCCGAGCTCTTGCCCATGCGCGCCGCGATCAGCCGGCCGGGGAACGGCGCGAACACCGGCGCGCGGTCCTTGCCCACCAGGTGGACGCCGCCATGCCACAGCCGCGACTCGCCCCACGGCCCGACCGGGAAGAACCCGCCTTCGGCGCGCGCCTCGTTGAGCTTGTACAGCTCGGTCATCGCGTCGTGCAGGTCGTCGATCTGGCGCGGCACGGTCGGCTGCGGGTTGGTCGCGGTCATCGCGTCGTCGCGCGCGAACACCGGGAAGCACAGCGCGCCGCGCAGCTGGCGGCAGTGCTCGACGAAGTCGAACGGCCCCGGATCCCACTTCTGCTCGGTCAGGTGGTAGTGGCCGATGTAGCCCGAGAACCGGAACGACGCGTCGCGCGGCAGCGTGGCCCACGACTGCACGCCCGGGCTCGACTGGGGATACTCGGCCGGGATGTTCGGCAGGATCCGGGTGAGCGCGCGGCACAGCGCGACGAACGAGCGGAGCTGCGGCTCGGTGTACTCGAACGCGAGGATCGTGTGCCCGTTGATCTTGCACGGCTTGATCGTGCGCTTGGGCCCGAACCGCCCGCTCGCGTAGTAGTTCGGATCGAGCTTGGCGTCGCCGCGGTTGCACATCTCGATCCCGATCGAGGCGACGTTCCACTCGGCCGCGTGATAGGCCATCAGCGCGAGATCGATGGTCTGGAAGATCGTGCCGTCGTTGTCGAGCATGAAGTGCACCGACAGGCCGCGCTCGTTCTGCAGCACGTCGAAGCACATCTCGGCCGAGTTGCAGCCGTCGTGGTGGACCACGAACTGCTTGATCACCGCCTTGGCCGCCTCGATCGGCGGCTCCTTGCCGGGCGAGCTGTAGTAGCTCGCGAGCTGCGGACGGTAGGCGTAGCGCCGCGGGTTCTTGGTGTACGCGGCGACGTCGACCGCGCCGCTCGGCACGCCGCCGGGCCGGCAGTGCGGATCGAGCTCGCTCGCCGTCGGGATGCAGAACGGTAGCGTCGCGTTCCAGTACGGCGGATCGCGGAAGTTCACGACCGGGGCATCGACCGGGATTTCCCTGCCCGCGATGATGATCTTGTTCGATGGCCTCGCCCCGGGGAACATGTCACCTCATTGTGCCAAGAAACGCAGCTCGATCGAGCCGACTTTGAGGGTCGCGCCGTGCTCGAGCGCGGCCATGTTGACGCGCACGCCGTTCAGGAACGTGCCGTTGGTCGAGTTGCAGTCGTAGACGTGGCAGTTGCCGGCCGGATCCATGCCGATCTGCGCGTGCTGGCTCGACGTGTAGCCGTCCTCGATCTGGAGGTCGCACCCGGGCTGCTTGCCGATCAGAAAGCCGTTGCGCAGCGTCACCCGCTGCCCGGTGCGCGGACCGTTCATCACGAGCAGCGCGGGGATCGGGCGGCCGTTGGGCAGGATGCCGGGCGGCTGGCTGGGCGGCACGAACGGCTGCGGCTGCACCGCGTGCGGCATCGCTTGCATCGGGGGGATCGAGCCCGGCACCGCGGGCGGCATCATCGCGAGCCGCTGCGCGCGCTCGGCGCGCTTGGTCATGCCATAGCCGATCACGCCGAGCACCACGACCGCGCCGATCAGGCCGCCGCCGATCACGAGCAGCCAGAACAGCACCCCGCGGCCGTGCGGCGCCGGCGGCGCGACGCAGCCGGTCTCGGCGCAGTAGCCGCGGTCGCACGTCGCACCGGCGCAGCTCGGCGCCTCGGGCACGCGCAGCTCGTTCGAGGTCGCCTCGGTCCGGCCCGCGGTCTTGATCGACAGCCGCTGGCCGCCGGCGCTGTCGTCGGCGGTCACGAAGTAGGTCACCACGTACTGCTTGGCGATCTCGTCGCCGAGCTGGCGGAACGCGTCGCTCCACGTCTCGGCGGTCGGCTTGTGGCCGCGGCCCGGCCAGCGGAACGTGCCGAGCGACCACTTCGACAGCTCGCCGAGCACGAGCAGCGGCCGGCGCACGTCGCCCGGCGAGTACGCGAACGTGTGGATGCGCACGCCGTCCTTGGCCGCGCGCTTGGCCGCGGCGGTGACGCGGTCCTTGTCGCCCGCGGCGTCGCGGCCGTCGCCGATCACGATGATGATCTTGCGCAGCGGATGCACGTCCTTGGCGCCGGCGCGCTTCAGCACCATCTCGGCGCGATCGAGCGAGTCGAGCAGCACCGGATCGCCGACCGAGCCGTCGCTCGACAGGCCCGACAGCGCGCCGCGCGCCTTCTTCACCGGCGCGAGCTTGATGTCGGACAGGGACTGGCCGTAGCTCGCCACCGCGAGCTGGGTGTGCTCGCCGAGCGAGCTCAGCAGCTCGTGGTCGAGCGCGTCGCTGATCGTCGGGAGCGCGTCGGCGAAGTCCTGCGTGGCCTGGACGAGGATCACGATCGCGGTGTCGCCGCCGCTGGCGTCGTAGGTGCCGAGCGCGTAGGGGAACTGCTTCTCGGCGCCGCCGAACAGCAGCCGGATGCTCTTCGGATCGGTGAGATCCAGGCGCTGGCCGTCGGTCGACCACGCCGACAGGTACACGCGCAGCCGCATCCCGCCGATCGAGGCGCGCTCGTAATCGATCCGATCGATCGTCGCGTGATACGCCTGCTTGGTCGCGTCGTCGGCGCGCGCGGTGCTCGCGAGCACGACGAGCGCGACGAACGCGGAGCGCAGCACCCGCCTACGGTACCAGCTACGGCGGCAGGCGGAACCGGTAGAGCACCGGCACGAACGTCAGCAGATCCATCTCGGCGACCGTCGTGCCGTCGGTCCAGTTGTTGATGACGAGCGGCAGTCCGCGATCGTCGGTCGTGTCGGACAGGATGCCGATGTGATCCGGTCCGGGTCGGCTGGGAAACGTGTCCATCAGGATCACGTCGCCGGGGCGCAGCGGATCGGCCGGATCGTCGAGCTTCGCGGTGTGCTGCTCCCAGTGGCGCTCGAAGTAGGGCAGCAGCGTGCCGACGCGGCGCTGATCGATGCTCGCGTCGCCCGCACCCTTGACCATCGGGTAGGCCGCCCGCGCGCGGCGGATGTCCTCGTGCAGCTCGCGCTGGATGTCGACCCCGGCGTTGCGCACGGCGCGGACGATCACGTCGGTGCACACGCCGATGTGGCGCGGCACGTCGCCGCCCGGATACGTCATCGGGATGTAGTCCTCGGCCTCGGCGGTGTAGGCCTCGCCGTTGAGCACCTCCTTCTTCGCGCCGATCAGGACGTCGAGCGCGTCGGGGATGCCGTCGCCGTCGCGATCGTGCGCGGCGCTGGCCTGGCGCACGCGCGCCTCGGCGAGCAGCGGCCGCAGCTCCTCGCGATCGCCGGGGCGCAGCGCGAGCTGGTAGCGGCCGACCGCGAGCGTCGCCGGCCCGCCGAGCGGATAGGCCTTGCGCGGGAAGCCGTCGATCGCGAGCACGAGCACCGCGTGCCGGGTATCGATCGCGGCGGTCACGCGATCGGCTGCGAGGCTTTCGGGCAGCGCGAGCTGGACGCGATCGTCGAGATCGGACCAGATGCCCTTGTCCGCCACGCCCAGGCAGGCCTCCGGCGGCACCGCGTCGTGGCGAGGGGCGGCCGCCGGCGCCGGCTGCGCGTCGCTCGGGTGACAACTCGCCAGAATCATTGGCGCAAGAAACATGGAACCGAGGGCGGCGCGCGGTGTCATAGCTCGCTAGGCGGGGCGGCGTTCGCGGACCGCCACACGACTCTCAACGCACCAGACCCGCGAATCGTTCGCGGATTGCAAAGCGCGAAGCCTTCCACGAGAATCGACACGGGAGACCCACATGGACTCACTGGCCGCCCTCATCATCGTCATCGTGAATTCGATCGGCGGCATCTTCCTGCTGCTGATGGCCGCGCAGATGGCGTTCGCCAGCCGCGCGTGGATCGCGGTCGGCATCGCGGTCGCGGGCTTCACGATCGGCGGGGTCGGCCTGGCGCTCGGCGCGGGCCCGACCGTCGCCGCGGACATGACGGCGACCAACGCGGTGGTCTCGGTGCTGTCGCTGCTCGGCATCGGCCTGGTGATGGCGATCGGCGCGATCTTCGATCGCCGCCAGCTGGTCACGTCGTTCCCGCCCGAGCAGGAGCGGATGTTCATGCACTACGAGCAGGTGCAGGCGTCGTCGAACGCGACCGCGTGGGCCGTGAGCCTCGGGGCGGGCGCGGTGGCGCTGGCCGCCGCGGTCGGCATCTACTTCGGCGTCGCGCCCGACATCAAGGAGGTTCGCGGCATGAACATGTCGAACCTCACCAAGAGGTCGACCCGGGAGGCGCCGGCTCCCGCGCCGACGCCCGCGCCGTCGCAGGCGCCCGCGCCGTCGCAGGCGCCCGCGCCCGCGGCCCCGGCTCCGGCTCCGAGTGCCCCCGATTCGTCGGGCTCTGGCAAGTAGCATCGCGCTCGCCGCGTGCGCTCCGCCGCCCGTGGCGCCGGAGCCTCCGCCGCGCATCGCGATCGTCGCGACCGAGCGCGGCGATCACGGCGCGCGCCTGGTCGGGCTCGACGAGCGCGGCGATCGCCAGTGCGAGGTCGTGCAGCCCGCCGCCACGCTCGCGCGCGACACCAATCCGGCGGTCTCGCCCGACGGCCGGTGGATCGTGTTCGCGTCGAGCCGCGGCCGCGCGCTGTCGGAGACCAGCCTGTGGATCGCGAGTGTGGGGCTCGAGCGGGTCGCGCAGCCGCTGACCCGCGGCGCCGGGATCGACAGCCAGCCGGCGTGGACCAGCGACGGCCGCGCGATCGTGTTCGCGTCGACCCGCGCCGGCACGTTCGACCTCTACCGGCTCGCGATGGACGACGGCCGCGCGCGCGGCGAGCCCGAGCGCCTGACCGACGCGCCGGGCCACGAGGTGACGCCGACCATCGCCGCCGACGGCACGATCTACTACGCGGCGGTCACGCCGCACGACGATCGCACGATCGAGAGCCGGATCGAGCGCCGTGCGCCCGACGGCACGATCGGCGCGCTCACCACCGGGCCGGCCGACAGCTCGCCGGCGCTGTCACCCGACGGCAAGACGCTCGCGTTCATCCGACCGGTCCAGCGCGATCACGGCGCGGACGCCGAGCTGTGGCTCTACGCGCTGCCGACCGGCGAGGTCACGCGCCTGGTCGATCTGCCGCTCACCGACGAAGGCGGCCCGGTGTGGTCGCGCGACGGCCGGTTCGTGTTCGCGACCAGCGTGCTGCGCGGCGCCGACGGCAAGGCCGTGTTCTCGTCGGTGATCGTGATCGACACCGCGGCGCGCACCCGGGTCGCGCGCATGCTCGAGGACCGCGCCGGCGCGATCGCGCGGCTCACCCCGGCGATCGTCGCGCCGCGGCTCGACGCCGGCGCGCTCGCCCGCGACCCCGAGTACCTGCCGGAGCTGGCGCGGATCACCGCCGCGGCGATCGCGGCGCAGCGCGCGCCATGACCCGCGCGTGGCTCGCGCTCGCCGCCGCGTGCGGGGCGCCGGCGCCGGCGCGTCCCGCGTCGCCGGGCGCCGCGCTGTCGCTCGCGGCCGACGCGCACATGCTCGCGATCCCGGCCGGCAAGTTCGTCGCCGGCTCGACGCCCGAGGAGCGCGAGGCCGCGTATCGCGATCTCGCCGCGAGCTCGAACATCGACACGGCGCTGCAGCGCCGCTGGTTCGACGCCGAGGAGGACCGCCACATGACGTACCTGCCGGCGTTCCGCATCGATCTGATGCCGGTGACCCAGGCGCAGTACGCCGAGTTCGTCGCCGCGGGGCAGGCGCCTCCGCCCGCGATCGATGCCGCCGGCTGGGCCGCACAAGGCGAGCCCGAGGACTACGCGACGGTCGAGCGCTACGTGTGGCGCGACGGCCGCCCGCCGGCCGGACGCGAGGAGCATCCGGTCGTCCTCGTCAGCTACCGCGAGGCCGCGCGCTACTGCGCGTGGCGCGGCGAGCAGCGCGGCGCGCCGCGGCGGCTGCCGACCGCCGCGGAGTACGAGAAGGCGGCGCGCGGCGACGGCGGCGTCGCCTACCCGTGGGGCAACGAGTTCGAGGCCGACAAGCTCGACAGCGCGGTCGCCGGCCCGCACGACACCGCCCCGGTCGGCAGCTACGTCGCGGGCGCGAGCCCGTACGGCGCGCTCGACATGGCCGGCAACGTGCTCGAGTGGACGTCGACGCCGTACCGCGCGGGCGAGATGACGGTCAAGGGCTCGGCGTGGACCGACTTCGCCGGGGTCGGGCGCGGCGCGTCGCGCCACGGCCGCGCGATCGACTCGCGCCACCTCGCGGTCGGGTTTCGCTGCGCGGCGGATCGATGACGACGGCGATCGCGGTCCACGGCGGCGCCGGGCCGATCGCGCGCGCGCGCCACCACCGGCTGCGCGCCGGGGTGCGCGCGGCGGCCGCGCGCGGCGACGCGATCCTCGCGGCCGGCGGCAGCGCGCTCGACGCGGTGGTCGACGCGGTGCGCTGCCTCGAGGACGATCCCGAGTTCAACGCGGGGCGCGGCTCGGCGCTCACCCGCGACGGCGCGGTCGAGACCGACGCCGCGGTGATGGACGGCGCGACCCAGCGGGTCGGCGCGGTCGGCGCGGTGCCCGATCTCGGCTGCGCGATCGCGCTCGCGCGCGCCGTGCTCGACCGCGGCGAGCACGTGCTGCTGGTCGGGCCGGCGGCGTGGCGGTTCGCCGCCGAGGTCGGGATCGCGCCGGCGCCGCCCGGGTCGCTGGTCACCGAGCGCGCGCGGGCGCGGTTGCGCGAGCATCACGGCACGGTCGGCGCGGTGGCGCGCGATCGCGCGGGCCACCTGGCCGCGGCGACCTCGACCGGGGGCATCACCGGCAAGCGCGCGGGTCGGGTCGGCGACTCGCCGATCCCCGGCGCGGGGACCTGGGCAGACCAGCAGGCCGCGATCTCGGCGACCGGCGATGGCGAGGCGATCCTCCGCGTCGCGCTCGCCCGCGGGATCGCCGCGCGCGCGGGGGGCGGCCTCGATCTCCACGCCGCGGTGCTCGCCGGGCTCGAGGAGCTGCGCCGCACGACCGGCGGCAGCGCCGGCGCGATCGCGATCGATCACCGCGGCCTGGTCGCGGCGCAGCTGTCGCCCGCGATGCCGGTGGCCTGGGTGGTTCGCGAAGCGGATCGGATTTCACGCCACGACGGCCTGGGCGAGCACGTACCGTGACGTAACGAATGCGCCGTGGCGATCGCCGCGACCGCGCCGGTCATCGAACAGCTACGGCGTCGTCGGGATGTACGCGAGGAACCGCCGCACCGACGCGCGCTGCCACTGCGCGCTCGCGTAGGCGACCAGCGGCGCGGGCAGCGGATCGCGGCTCGCGACCAGCCGCATCAGCGCGAGCGCGAGATCGGCGTCCGCGATGCTCCACGTGTGAAACAGCGTCGGCTTTCCGCCGAGCAGCGCGCTCGCCACGCGCGCCAGCTCGTCGGCGTCGTTCCCGGCCCTGGCGGACAGCGGCGTGTCGACCGCGCGCCCGAACACCGAGCTGGTCGGGCGCTCCTCGCGCAGCGCCAGCAGGCTCGTGCGCAGGAACGACAGGACCTGGCGCGCCCGCGCGCGCTCGCGCGGATCGCTCGGATAGAGCGCCGGATGGCTCGGCGGGCCGTAGCGCTCGGCCAGATACTCGGTGATCGCCGACGACTCGGTCAGCGCGAAGTCGCCGTCCACCAGGCACGGCACCTTGCCCAGCACCGCGGTGCGCTGCAGCTCGCTGCGGATCGCGGGCGCGATCGGAAACGACAGCGGCTCGACGCCGTAGCGCAGGCCGAGCTCCTCGAGCGCGACCATGACGTGGAACACCCACGGGCTCTGCCAGCTGGCATCCGCGTACAGCTTGAGGTTCGACATGCCGATCAGATCCCTCCGAAAAATTGCGCATCCCGCGAAGCCAGGGCGAACATGCCCCGCAGGGAGACGCCGATGTTCAAGAGAACACTATTAGCGTTCGTTGTTTTCACCGCAATGGCTGCTACCGCGTCCGCGCAGGACACGCCGACCGAGGGTGGCGGATCCGCCGCGCCCCCGCCGCCGACCGCCGCGCCGGCCGCCACGACGACCGATCCGGCGTTCCAGAAGGGAACGCTCGGGTTCTCGCTGCCGGTGCTGCTCGTGAGCAACGTCTCGGGGCTCACGACCGCGGTGGGCGGCGTGCCGGATATCGACCTCGTGTACTTCCTCGACGACAAGTCGGCGCTCGACCTCATCGTCGGCATCGACATCGCGAAGACGACCACGACCACCGGCACCCCGCCGATGACCTCGAGCAACACCACGTTCGGCTTCGACATCGGCGCGGGCTATCGGATGTACAAGCACAAGCCGGGACGCCTGCACACGTTCATGGAGCCGGCGCTGATCGTGTCGTGGCCCGACACCTCGGACTCGAGCTTCCTGACCGTGCGAGCGCAGTTCGGGATCGGCGCCGAGGTGATGCTGGCCGACTGGATGTCGTTCGGCGGCGAGGGCTATGTCGGGTTCAGCGAGACCGACGGCTTCAACGAGTTCTCGTTCGCCACCGGCGCCAGCCTGGTCGCGAATCTGTACTGGAAGTAACAACCGTCACGCCGGCGGCGCGGCGCGCGTTGTAATGATGCGCGCCTGGTGGTGCGCGCGCCGTTCGTGCTCGGCTTGTTCGCGGCGCGCGTCGCGTTCGCGCAGCCGGCGCCGTCGTCCGACGACGAGGTGATCGAGGTCCACGGCGTCGCGCCGGCCGAGCCGCAGCCGCAGCAGGAACAGCTGTCGACCGAGGACATGCACGACACGCCGGGCGGCGGGAACGACGCGCTGCGCGGTCTGCAGAGCCTGCCCGGCGTCGCGCGCATCCCGTTCGGGCTCGGCGGGCTCGCGCTGCGCGGCGCGGCGCCCCACGACACCCGGGTGTTCCTCGACGGCATCGAGGTGCCGATCCTGTATCACTTCGGCGGGCTGGCCTCGTTCGTGCCGATCGAGGTGCTCGATCACGTCGAGCTCACCCCGAGCGGGTTCGGCGCCGAGTGGGGGCGCGGGATCGGCGGCGTGGTGGTGCTCGACACCAGGACGGTGCACCCGACCCGGTGGACGATGCAGGGCGAGGTCAGCCTGCTCCACGCCGGCGCGCTCGCGATCGGGCCGGGGCCGGACGGCGGCAGCTGGACGATCGGCCTGCGGCGCTCGTACGTCGACGCGATCCTCGCGGTCGTGCCGGTCGACCTGTCGCTCGCGCCGAGCTACCTCGACAGCCAGATCCGGTGGGAGTCGGGCGACCGGCACTGGATGGCGATCGCGTTCGCGTCCGACGACGATCTCACGCTCGAGGGCAGCCCGGGAGGCAGCGCCGGCGGGATCAGCACGTCGAACGTGTCGGCGTTCGACTACGTGTCGCGGTTCGCGCGGCTCGGCATGCGCTACCGCGATCACGGCGTCACGATCACGCCGTGGCTCGGCATCGACGACTACGTCGCGCAGGCCACCGAGAAGGGCGTGAACAAGGGGTTCTCGCGCACCGATCTCACGAGCGGGCTGCGCGCCGAGGTCGAGACCGCGGTGCTCGGCGGCACCCTGCGCACCGGGCTCGACGGCCGCGCGACCAGCTACGCCTACACGATCGTCAACACGCCGCCGCCGACCCCGATCATGCCGCACCCGTCGGGCGTGCTCACCCGCAACGGCGACCAGTCGGCGATCGACGCCGGCGTGTTCGTCGAGCAGGAGTGGCGCCTGCTGGGCGGCCACCTGGTCGTGCGGCCGGGCGTGCGCGCCGACTACTTCGGGCTGTCCGACCAGAGCGTGATCGATCCGCGGCTGACCGTGATCGAGCGGCCGAGCCCCGACGTCGCGATCACCGAGTCGCTCGGCGTCTACCACGAGCCGCCGCTGGTGACCGATCTCGATCCGGTGTTCGGCCCGCGCACGCTGCCGCCCGAGCAGTCGCAGCAGGCCTCGGCGTCGGCCGAGGCGCCGATCGCGAGCGGGCTGTTCGTCGGCAAGGTCACCGGCTACGTCCAGGCCATGGACAACCTGCCGGTCGACGTCGTCACCGGGGCGACGCCGATCGCGGCCAACGGCGGCGAGCAGGCCGGCGGCCTGCTCGCGATCAGCCGCGAGCTGGTCGACGAGGAGTTCGGCTCGTACAGCTACCGCGAGTACGTCGGTCACGGCCGCGCGTGGGGCGTCGAGCTGCTCGCGCGCCGCGAGATCGGCCAGATCACCGGCTGGGTGTCGTACACCTACGCGCGATCGTTTCGCACCGGCGACCCGCGCCAGGACCCGACCTACTACCCGTACGTGCTCGACCAGCCGCACATGCTGACCGCGGTCGCGACCTCGCCGATCGGCGCGAAGTGGCGGGTCGGCGGCCGCTTCCGCTACGTGACCGGCAACCCGATCACGCCGGTCGCGACCGCGTACTACAACGCGGCGAAGAAGACCTGGACCGCGGTGGACGGCCCGATCTTGTCGCAGCGGCTGCCCGACTTCGTGCAGCTCGATCTACGGATCGATCGGCTGTGGCGGCGGCGCAGCGGGCTGTGGGACCTCTACCTGGACGTGCAGAACGTGACGAACACGCAGAACGCCGAAGGCGTGACGTACTCGGCCGACTACAAGACGCAGTACTACACCCACGGTCTGCCGATCTTTCCATCGCTCGGAATCGAGTACCGCCCGGCGCCGTGATCCGGGAATATCCGCAGCGCGGCGGCGATTGAAGCGCTCCATGAAGCGAATCGCGATCGCCGTGCTCGTCTGGCTCCCCGGGCTCGCCGCCGCCGCGCCGGCCGAGACCGCAGCCACCGCCGACGCGGTCAAGGCGATCGAGGCGCACTGGAGCCGGGCGTTCCTCACCGGCGACGCGGCCTACCTCGACGCGCTGCTCGACGACAGCTACGTCTCGGTCGGCGAGACCGGCGCGGTCCACGACAAGGCCGCGGTGGTCGGCATGGCGAAGAAGAACGCGGGCAAGACGATGCCGACGTTCCCTCAGCCCGCCGAAGCGATCGCGCTGCGCGGCACCACCGCGATCGTGACGTTCGCCGGCGACAGCGAGCGCAGCGCCGACGTGTTCTACTTCGCCGACGGTCGCTGG
>DATJAE010000345.1:0-17104 GCA_035516595.1 Kofleriaceae bacterium
CGCCGCGCAGCTTGTCGACCTCGGGGAGGTGGTCGAGGATGTCGCGCGCGTAGCTGTTCTGGCCGGCGCTCCACGCCTTGACCGCGTCGTCGTCGGCCTCGAGCCAGCGATACGGATCGATCACCTGGGTGCCGTGATAGCCGGGGGTGTGGGAGCGGGAGGAGACACCGGCGCCGGCTGAGATCCGCCGCACGCGGCGAGCACGAGGACGAGGACGCGTCGCATGCCGCGAACCTACGACGAAACGTGCGACAGTGGCGCGATGAAGCTGCGCCAGGCGGTCCGCGACGACGTCGCGGCCATCGCGGAGCTGTGGTACCGCGGCTGGCGCGACGCCCATGTCGGCCAGGTGCCCGACCGCCTGCTGGCGGTGCGCACCCGCGAATCGTTCGACGCCCGCGCGGCGGCGCGGCTCGGCGATACCGCGGTGGCGATCAGCGACGGCGAGCTCGCCGGCTTCGCGATGGTCATCGGCGACGAGCTCGAGCAGCTCTACGTCGCGGCAGGTCATCGCGGCAGCGGCGTGGCGGCCGCGCTGCTCGCCGACGCGGAGCGCCGGGTCGCCGCCGCCGGCCATGCGCGCGCGTGGCTCGCGGTCGTGCCCGGCAACGCGCGGGCGCGCCGGTTCTACGAGCGCAGCGGCTGGCGCGACGACGGCCCGTTCGACTACGCCGCGGCGAGCGCCGACGGGCCGATCGCGGTGCCGTGCCGGCGCTACGTCAAGGCGATGGCCGGGGCGTGACTCACGCCTGGACCTCGCGTCGGCGAGTCGCGGATCGCGGGCGACCGCGCACTACCGCGGCGACGACGACGGCGGCGTTCTCGCCAGCGTGGGGCGTTCGCGTCGCGGACTCGCTCGACATCGTCGCGCGCCTCGCTACCACATCACGTAGCGGTCCATGGCTCCGGCGAGGGCGGGCGGCCGCTGACCAGCCGGTTGACGCCGCGCTCGCCGGCGATCAGCACGACGTCGGCGCGGCCGACGAACAGCCCGGTCTCGACCACGCCGGGGATCGCGCGCAGCGCGCGATCGAGCGCGGCCGGATCGGCGATCGCGCCGCACGCGAGGTCGTAGATCACGTTGCCCGAGTCGGTCGCGACCGGCGCACCATCGCGCACGCGCAGGGTCGGCGTGCCGAGACGTGCGAGGTGGTCGCGGGTCGCGAGCTGGGCGAAGCGCAGGACCTCGACCGGCACCGGCCAGCGCTCGCCGAGCCGGTGCGAGCGCTTGGACGCGTCGACCACGATCACGTTGCGGCGCGAGCTGTAGTTCACGATCTTCTCGCGGGTGTGCGCGCCGCCGCCGCCCTTGACGAGGTCGAGCGCGTCGCTGACCTCGTCCGCGCCGTCGACCGTCACCGCGATGTCCCACGGGCCGTCGTCGCCGAGCAGCGGGATGCCGCGCGCGCTCGCGAGCGCGCGCGAGGCCTCCGAGGTCGGCACGCCGGTGTAGCGGTGGCCGGCCGCGACCGCGTCGCCGAGCGCCTCGATGAAGAACCGCACGGTCGACCCGGTGCCGATCCCGATCACGCCGTGTTGCGGCAGCTCCGCGAGCGCGGCGCGCGCGGCGGCGCGCTTGGCGTCATTCTGATCCATGCGCGACGGTATCATCCTCCTTCTCGCCGAGCTCGGCGCGCGCGAGCTCGCGCGCGTGGCCGGTGCACCACACGACCTGGTCGATCACCGCGCGCGCGTTCTCGGCGGCGGCGGCCGGCGTCGTGCTGGTGCCGGCGCGCGCCTGGAGCGGCTCGAACGCGGCGCGGATCGCCTGGCTGGCGCCGGGCTCGAGCCGGAGATCGCCGCGCTCGTCGAACCGGCCGGCGCCGGCGACCGGCGTCGCGCGGCAGCGCTCGAGCAGCGCGTCGATCGCCGCGCCGAGCTCGCGCGCGAACTGCTTCTCGGCGCGCGCGAGCGCGTCGCGTCGGGCCGGATCGGTCTCGCGCTGCGCGAGCGTGCCGGCGCGGGCGAGCGTGTCGGCCGCCGCGGCGACCCGCCCGGCCAGCTCGATCAGCTCGGCGAGCGCACCGCGCAGCCCGACCGCGACGAGCGCCTGGCGGGTCGCCTCGTACTCGGCCGCGAGCAGGTGCAGCTCGGCGTACTCGACGACGATCGCCGCCGACGCCGCGGCGAGCGGCGCGCTCGCCGCACCTCCGACCGCGCGGCTCGCCAGCCACGCGCCGCTCGACAGCACGTCGACCACGGCCGCTTCCTTGGCCTCGCCGGTCGCGTGCCGGTCGAGCAGCACCGCGACGCCGTGCACCAGCTCGACCGCCGCGACGATGTTCGCGAACACCAGCCCGGTCATCCGCGCGAGCCCCATGCCGCTCGCGACGAAGCCGGTATCGCCGAGCGCCTTGCCGATCGCCGCGACGAAGTAGCCGGTCAGCGCGATGCCCTCGCCGAGCAGCTCGATCGCCAGCTCGACCAGCTCGGCGAAGCTGGCGACGCCGGCGAACACGCCCTCGGGGTGCGCGAGCTCGTGCGCGAGGTGCTCGTCGTCGAGCGCGAGCAGCGTGTCGATCGCGACCAGCGCGTGCTGGAGCTCGAGGATGCCGAGCGTGGCGTGGCCGTGGCCCGCCATCAGGTGCTCGACCTCGTGATGGATCGGGTCGTGGCCGAACCGGATCGCGGTCTCGTTGATCGAGGCCAGCGTGCGCACCAGCTCGCGCGCGGCGAGCTGCACCACCGGCGCCTGCTCGCGCGGCGTCGCGTGCGGCGGCAGCTCGATCACCTCGCCGCCGATCGAGATCGCGTCGCGCACGCGCTGCTCGGCGCGACCGGTCGCGAGCTCGGCGCGCACGCGCGCGACGTAGGGCGTGACCTGGACGTCGAGCCACGCGCGGCGGCCCGGATCGGCCGCGGCGAGCTCGAGCGCGGGCGCGAGCGCGGCGAGCCCGGCCTCGAAGTAGCGCTGGCGCTCGTCGGGGGCGAGCGCCTTGCCGTCGTCGCGCTCGCCGCGCACCGCCTCGGAGATCGTGGCGAGCGCGGGGAAGAACCGGGTCGGCCCGCCGAGCCCCCAGTCGTAGCCGCGCGCCCCGCGCTGGAGCGTCGCGGCGAGCGCCTGCAGCGCGGCCATGCACTCGGGGTCGAACGTGCGGCTCGCCGGCTGCTGCTCGACGAGGGTGGTGCGGCCGGGGACACCGGGTGCGATCGCGGCCGCCGAGGCATTGCTCCCCGCGCCGACCCGGGCGCGCTGCGGTTGAAAATCGGGCATACCCCACAGGAGGAGCTCGCCGCGTTTCGTCGCACCGCGTCGCCAAGTGCCGGCGGGCGCACACCAAACGCCGAACTGGCTCGGCGCGTGCGCACGACGTGCAGCTGCGACCGGTCATCGCCACGCTGTCATCGATTGTTCGCCGCCGCCGGATTCGCACCGCCGGCGCGGATCAGTACGCTGCGAGGCGACCATGACCAAGCTGTCGAGCTTCGCGTTCGCGTTGTGCTGCGTCCTCGGGTGCAGCAGCCACAACGGCAACGACAACGGCAACCCGGACGGGAACAAGGGCAACGGCGATGGCTCGCAGGCGCAGCAAGATGCGCCGACCACGCCGCCGGGGACCGACGTCATCCCGCTCGGCACGCCGACCGGCGACGACCAGGGCAGCTTCTACACGATCCAGTTCATGGCGTCGGGCGGCAGCTTCGCGATGGATCTCGACACCGGCTCGACCTCGACCGGCGTCGCGACCAGCGCGTGCACGACCTGCACCGGGCTGTCGCCGCTCTACATGCCGGGCGCGATGGCGATGGACACGCACATGACCGCGTCGACCCAGTACGCCGACGGCAGCGGCTGGTCGGGCGAGATCTACTCCGACAAGGCCGGACTCGGCCACGGCTCGCCCGACCTGACGCTCGCGTTCGTCGGCATCACCGACCAGACCAACTTCTTCGCGGCCAACGAGTACCAGGGCATCTTCGGGCTCGGGCCCACCGAGCTGCTCGAGACCGGCACGACCTCGTACCTCGATCTCGCGACCAAGGCCGGCACGACGCCGATCATGGCGTTCGAGCTGTGCCCGACCGCCGGCACGATGTGGCTCGGCGGCTTCGACCAGTCGAAGATGATGGGCGCGCCGCAGTACACGCCGCTCATCCCGATCAGCGATCAGAGCCCGTTCTACGCGGTGAACCTCACCGACATGGGCATCGGCGGCACCAGCCTCGGGTTCAACTCGTCGACCTTCCAGAACCCGATCGTCGACACCGGCACCAGCCTGTTCTACGTGCCGACCGCGGTGCAGACCGCGCTGATCAGCAAGGTCAACGCGTCGTCGGGCTGGACCGCGCTGTTCGGCACGACCAAGCTGTCGGCCAAGGGCTCGGGCTGCGTCACCAAGGCCGGCGTCACCGCGCAGATGGTCGACGCGATGCTGCCGCCGATGTCGATGAGCTTCGCCGGCATGAACGGCGGCCCCGACATCACGGTGTCGGTGGCGCCGACCCAGTCGTACCTGGAGGACGCCGGCGGCGGCCAGTTCTGCCTCGTGGTCGAGGGCGGCGGCGACAACGGCAACGGCACGATGGGCGACACGATCCTGCGCGCGTTCGTCACCGTCGTCGACCTGCAGCACAACCAGGTCGGCTGGGGCCTCGACGCCGGCTGCGCGCCGGCGGCGCCGATCGTTCGCGGTCCGATCACCGAGCACGGCCACGGCCCGCACCACGGTCACGCGCTGCGCTGATATCCTGCGGCGGTGCGGCTCGCCGTCGTCCTCGCGTGCCTGGCGGCGTGCGGCGACGACGTGCGCGGCAGCGTCACGATCGTGACCTCGTCGTGGGTGGGACCGCTGCGCGAATATGCGGCGCTCACCCCGGGCGAGCTGGTCGCGGTCGACGACCTCGATCCGCTGCCCAGCGCAGACGCGCCGGGGTTCCAGATCGGCGTGGTCGACGATCCGGCGCTGCCCGCCGAGGGCTATCGCATCGATCCGGTGGCGGGCGCGGCGCGCAGCTGGATCGTGCACGCCCACGACGCGCTCGGTGCGCAGTACGGCGTGTCGGATGCGCTCGAGCACCTCGGCTTCCGGTTCCGCCACCCCTACGATCCGTACGTGCCGGCCGGCGCGGCGCTGCGCAGCCCGCCCGACGGCATCGTTCACGCGCCCCAGACCCGGGTGCGCGGCTTCCAGCTCCACACGCTGCATCCGATCGAGAGCTTCTTCGCGTTCTGGGCGGGCGACCGCGACGACGCGCACCGCATCATCGACTGGGTCATCAAGAACCGCGGCAACTACCTCCAGTGGGTCGCGCTCGACGACATCCTCGATCCGCAGCGCCGCGCCGAGTGGCAGGCGTTCACGCGCGAGCTGATCGACTACGCGCACGGCCGCGGCATCCGCGTGGGCATCAACATCCAGCTGTTCAGCCAGAGCAGCTTGCAGCAGGCGCTGACCCTGGTGAACGACTCGACCACGCCGGTCGACGACCAGATCGCGGCGAACCTGCCGGTCGTGGTGGACGGCTTGCCGTGGGACGTCTACTCGCTCAGCTTCGGCGAGTTCTTCGACGCCGATCCGCAGGCGTTCATCGACGCCGTGAACCAGGTCGCGCTCCAGCTCAAGGTGGCGGCGCCGGGCGCCGAGATGCACGCCGTCGTCCACGTCGGCGGCACCCAGCTCGTCACCTACATGGGCCAGACCCTCATCTATTACTTCCTGGTCCAGTTCGTCGACCCGAGCGTCATCCCCGACATCCACACGGTCATGTACTACGACCTGTTCGAGAGCGCGGGCGGCGCCTACCAGATGATGGACTTCTCGCCGCACCGCACGTACTTGCTCCAGAAGATGTGCGCGAGCCAGAAGGCCGCGTACTTCCCGGAGACCGCGTACTGGATCGCGTTCGACGACTCGGTGCCGACGTTCCTGCCGCTCTACGTGCGCACGCGGCTGTACGATCTCGCCCAGCTGCGCGCCGCCGCGCCGCCGCCGTGTGGCCCGCTCGACGAGCAGCTGATCTTCTCGTCGGGCTGGGAGTGGGGCTACTGGCTCAACGACGTCGCGGCGCTGCGCGCGAGCTACGAGCTGCCCGACTCGCAGCAGGCGCTGATCGCCGATCAGCTGGCACCCGATCTCGGCGAGGCCGCCGCGACCGTGGTGTCGGACCTCGCCGACCTCGAGCACGACGCGCTGATCGGGCAGGGCCTGGCGGCGTACTTCGCGAGCCGCGACGCGCTGATCGATGCCGGCCGCGCGCTCGGCGTGATCTCGCAGCCCGATCGAATGACGTTCGACGACCTGGTCGCGGCCCCGCCGGACCAGGTCGCGGCGTTCCAGACCAGCGTGATGGCGCCGCTCGGCGACTTCGCGGACGCGCTCGACGTGATCGAGCATCGCAGCGAACGCCTTCACCTGCCGCCCGACCGGTGGGCCAGCGAGCTGCGCGACGGCATCGCGATCGATCGCGCCCGCGCGCACTTCATCTGGGCGGCCTACCAGGCGGTGCTCGCCCACCTCGCCGGAGACGATGCTGGCGCCGAGCAGAGTCGCGCGGACGCCAGCGCCTGGCTCGACCAGGCCGCCATGATCGTCGCCCACCGCGACGCCGACCTCCACGACCCGCACCGCGAGATCCTCCAAAGGGCCTTGAACGCGACGGTTTATCCGTTCGGCTATCTCTATCAGGCCGACGTCCTGTGCTACTGGCACCGCGAGCTCGACCAGGTCGACGCGGTGCTCGGCAACAGCGATCTCACCCCGCCGTCGTGCGTGTTCTAGTAAACTGCGGAGATGAAGCGGGCACTTGCGATCGTCTTCCTCGCAGCCGCGGCATGCGCGACGACATCGCAGCAGGGTCCTCAGACCGCGTCGGCCGCTGGTTCGGGCTCCGGGACGGATGACGGCTCCGGTTCGGGCTCCGGAATGATCTGCCGGCCGGCGGCAAATACCGGATCGCTGATCCAGCGCGAAGAGTGTGTTCCCGCCGAGGACGCCAAGCTCCAGCACGACGAGACCGAGCGTTACATGGAGAAGCCGCGGGCGATGACGACGATGGGACGCTGAGCATCACCCTGCCAGCGATTGTCGATCGACCTGCGCCGCGCACCGAGTAAGCTGCGCCCATGCTCCGTGCTCTCGCGCTTGTACTCCTGGCCGCCGCGGCCTGTGCCACCACCTCCCAGCAAGGACCGCAGGTCGCGGCGAGCGGCTCCGGCTCCGGTTCGGGCTCCGGATCGGACGACGACAACATGGTGTGCCGCGAGGTCGAGGACACGGGCTCGCTGTTCTCGCATCGCGAGTGCGTCCCTCGCGAGGACGCGAAGTTGCAGCACGACGAGACCGAGCGCTACATGGAGAAGCCGCGAAACATGACCACGAACGCTCACTGAGCCGCTAGTCGCGGAGCACGATCGTCACGGTCGGGCCGCGCGCGAGCGTGACCGTGCGGCTCGCGCCCGCCGGACCCTCGAGCAGCAGCGCCGCGTTGTCCGCGTTGCGGCCGGTGACGTCGACGCCGTCGACCGCGGTGACGACATCGCCGTTGTCGACGCCCGCCGCGGCGGCCGCGCCGTCCGGCACGACGGTCGCGAGCTGCGCCACCCGCGTGTCGTAGTCGTCGCCGACCACCTGCAGCACGCAGCCGCAGTTGCCGGTGCCGGCCGTGCGCGGCACGATGCCGAGATCGCCGATGTCGATCGTCTCGTCGCTCGCCATGCCGTCGGGGATCGTGCGCTCGCTCGAGAGCTGCGGCAGCACGTCGGATAGATCGCCGACCGCCGCGCCCGAGATCGCGATCCGCCCGCGCTGGACGTCGGGTAGCACGAACCGGCCGTCGTCCCCGGTGACGTGGCTGCGATCCGGTGCGCCGCTGGTGGGGAGCGACGTGTTGTCGGCGAGCTGCGCCGAGATCTCGACGCCACCGACCGGCTTGCCGGTGCGCAGATCGACGACGCGCCCGACCAGCGTGACCGTGCCCGCGACCGCGATGTCGAGCGCCTTGTGCTCGCCGGCGGCGAGCTCGACATCGACCGTGCGCTGGGCGTGGCCGCTGGTGACCGTGACCGCGTAGTGGCCGCCCGGCAGATCGCGCACGTCGTAATGGCCGCCGGTGCCGGCGAGCTGCTCGGTGCGCACGAACATCCCGCTCGCGCGGTCGAGCACCATCACGTCGAACCGATCGGCCGCGCCCGCCGCCACGCGCACCGTGCCGTCGAGCTCGCCGGTCTCCGGCAGCGTGATCGCGACGTCCGCGCCGACCTCCACCTTGCGCGTGACGAGCTCGGCGCCGCCGTGATAGCCGGCGCGCACCGCGTAGGCACCGGGCACCAGCTCGCGGAACTCGAACGTGCCGTCGGGCGCCACGACGTGCTCGTGGTCGTACGCCCAGCTCGGGATGGGGTTATCGTCCTCGCGCGCGATGCTGACGTACGCGTCGGTCGCCGGCGCATCGCCGGCGAGCGTGACCCGGCCGCGGATCACGCCGGCCGGCGGCGCGACCGTGAGCGCGAGCTTGACCACCTCGCCGCCGTGCAGCTCGAACGCGTGGCCCTCGGCCGGCTCGCCGACCAGGCTGCCGGTCTGGCTGCCGACCGTGACGTGATACGGCCCGGCGGCGAGCTCGTCCATCACGAACCGCCCGGACTCGTCGGTGAACATCGTGTACGACGTATCCGTGGTCGACGCGGTGATATCGATCCGCCCGGCCGGCTTGCCGTCGCTGCGCATGATCTGGCCGGTGACCGCGCCGTGGCTCTGGGGGATGACGACATCGCGGTCGACCGTTCCCGCGTCGGCCACGACCACCTCGACCTCGACGCTGTCGGCCGCGTGGCTGCCGTCGAAGATCCGGTGCGCGGCGAGCCGATACCTGCCCGGGCGCAGCCCGCTGATCGCGTAGTTGCCGGAGGCGTCGCTGGTCGCGCTCGCGCTCGCGCTCGCGATCCGCGGCGGGCCGCCGTGCTGGTCGGCCTCGAGCGAGGCGCCGGCGAGCGGCTCGCCGCCCGGGCCGCGCACGGTGCCGCGGATCGTGCCGCCCGGATCGACCGGCCAGGCCAGGCCCGTGACGTCGCGATCGACCACCACGATCGGCGCGTACGTCGCGCGCGGCGCCCGGCCGTCGCACGACACGTCGGCGAGGTACGTGCCGGGCAGCACGCCGTCGCTGTGGAACGTGCCGTCGGGCTCGTGCTCGATGTCGAGGGCGTCGTGACGGATCGCGTCGTGCAGCGCGACGTTGCCTCCGCTGCACACCGGCCCGCCGTCGCCGAGCGTGATCCGCCCGGCGACCTGGTACGCCGGCAAGAGCTTCACCGCCACGCCGGTGACGTGCTGGCCGACCGCGAGGCCGAAGCTGCCGGCGAGCCCGAAGCCGTGTGGGCCGCGCGCGGTCACGGTGTAGCGGCCGGGCTCGAGCCGCTCGATCGCGAACGCGCCGCCCTCGTCGCTGATCGCGGACTCGAGCTCGGCGTTGCTGTGATCGTCGAGCTCGGCGTGCGCGACCGTGACGCGCACGCCCGCGGCCGGCGCGCCGCTCGCGTCGACCACCCGGCCCGCCAGCGAGGCCTCGGGGACCAGCGCGAAGTCGGCCACACCCGGCGGCGACGCGCTGCCGAGCTGGTTGGCGTAGCCATCCGCCGACACCGCGACCGTCGTCCACACCGGCGGCAGCCACAGCTCGTAGTGCCCGGCGTCGTCGCTCTCGGTCATCATGGCGTCGACCCGCACGTGGGCGTGTGCGACCACGCCGCCGCCGGCATCGCTGATCGTGCCGGTGAGCGCGACGCCGCCGTGCTCGAGCACGACATCGACGTCGCGCCGCTGCTCGCCGGGTGCGAGCTGCACCGCCGGCAACGTCGCCGCCGCGAACGTGCGCGCCATCGCGCCGACCACGACCGAGCCCGGCGGGACGGCGAGCCGGTAGCCGCCGGCGAGGTCGCTCGCGGCGCACACCGGGTCGGTGCGCGACGCCGTCAGCGCGCACACGCGCGCGCCGGCGATCGCCTGTCGCCGTTCGTCGTGCACCGTGCCGGCGATCGTCGCGGGGGGCGGCGCGCCGTGCGCCGCGCGCGTCGGGATCGCGATCGCGCGCGCCGTGGTCCGTTCGGCGGCGGGTGCGGGGCTCGGCGCGCGATGGTGGACGACCGCGCCCACCGCGATCGCGATCGCGCAGCCCGCGATGATCCACTTCCGGCGCCCGTACGTGATCGTCATGACCCTGTGGGTCGGCGCGCGGATGCACGTTCCACAAGATTTCTCTGGGCTATGATCGCGTCCGGCGTGGCCGACGATCTCCAACTGTGGCAGCTGTTTAGAGCGGTCGTTGCCGATGGTGCCGCCTGGCCGCGCCTGCTCGCCGCGCTCGAGCCCGAGCTGGCAAAGATCGCCCGCCGACAGCCGATCGGGCGGTTACGCGATCGCGAGGACTCGGCGCGCGAGATCGTGACGCGGGTGTTCACCCGGCTGCACGCCCGGGAGTTCGCCGCGATCCGCAAGCTGTGCGCGATGGATCCGCCGCCCGAGCTGCGCGCCTACCTGCGCGTGATCGTGCGGCGCTCCGCGATCGATTTCATGCGCGAGCACCCCGAGTTCGTGCGCGCGACCCCGTCGCGGCCCAACGGCTGGATCTCGCTGGCGACCCTGAGCTCGGGCGCGCAGGCGCCCGGCCCCAACTCGATCGACCGCAAGCGCGAGCTCGTGGTGTCCACGATCCGCGACATGGTCGCGCGGGTCGCGGCGGTGCGCGCGGCGCGCGGCGACGACGGTTTCGGCGAGCTCGCGATCGAGTGGAAGATCGCGCGCATCCACGTGCGCCGGCTCGGCAGCCGCGGCGAGCAGATGATGCGCGTGCTCGGCGCGGTGGTCGAGGGCCACAACCAGACCGAGATCGCGGAGCGGCTGGGCCTGACCCGGCGCGAGGTCGAGCTGACCGTGCGCTATCTCGAGGAGCTGCTCCACGCGCGCTTCGCCGACGCCGGGCCGTGAAGATCCGTTCACGAAGAAGGCTCGGTGTGGCCTTTTCCCACCTCGCGCCTGGCCGCCGCGTTGCAAAGCACGCGCGGCATGACGCGAATGTTGTGGATCGCGGCGCTCGCGCTCGCGGCGTGCACCGACAACTCGGGGATCTCGGGCGACTGGACCGGAACCTGGACCAGCCGCACCGGGGTGTCGGGTCAGATCACCGCCGCGTTCTCCCAGCGCGACTCGCAGATCGGAGGCACGATCTCGTTCACCGGGTCGCCGTGCTTCGACGCCGCCCAGGTGATGGAGGTCATGGCCGGCAACAGCATCTCGGGCACCGCGACCGCCGGCGGCATCCAGGTCACGCTCAGCGCGACCTGGACCGAGCCCGACATCAACGGCAGCTACGACGCGGTGTCGGCCGGCGCCTGCTCCGGCGATACCGGCACGTTCTCGCTCGCGCGCCAGAACTAGGTTACGACAGGGTGTGCGGCCCCGTCGCGTCGCGGTCCTGGTGAACCCGCGCGCGCAGGGCGCGACCCGGGCGCGGCTGCGCTGGCTCGCCGCGCACGTCGCGCCGCGCGACCTGTACGTGCCCGACGGGGTCGACGCGGCGCGCGACGCGATCGCGGCGATCGCGGCCGGCGGCTACGACGTGGTGTGCGTCGCCGGCGGCGACGGCGCGTTCATGCTGGCCGCACGCGCGCTGATCGCGCTCGCGCCGGCGCGCGTGCCGGCGCTGTTCCCGCTGCGGTTCGGCACGGGGAACGCGGTGCACGACGTGTCGGCCGCGTCGCCACCGACCCGGCGCGGCCTGGCGCGCGATCTCGCTCGCGCCGCGGATCCGGCGACCACGATCGCGCCGCTCCGCTTGCTCGAGGTCAACGGACAGCTCGCGCAGTTCGCCGGGGTCGGGCTCGATGCCGACTGGGCCGCCGATTACGCCTGGCTGATCAAGCGCCACGTCGGGACCGGCCCGCTGCTGCCGCTCGTGCGGGGCGTCCCGGGCTACGCCGCGACCGCGCTCGCGCTCACGATCCCGCGCCTGGTGCGCCGGCCGTTCATCGCGGTGCGGGTGATCGCGCGCGGCACGGTCACGCGGCTCGGCACGGCCGGCCCCGCGATCCCCGACGGCGGCGTGCTGTACGACGGCCGCGCGACCATGGTGTCGGCCTCGACCGTCGCGTCGTACAGCGCCGGCTTTCCGTACTTCCAGCACGTCGACCAGATCGGCGACGCGTTCGAGCTCAAGATCGCGATCGCCGGTGCGCTCACCGTGTTGCGCACCGCGCGGCGCTCGCTGCTCGGCGCGGCCGACCCGCGGCACGTGCTCGACTTCGCCGCGCACGGCGTGACGATCGAGCTGGCGAGCCCGCTGCGCTATCACGTCGGCGGCGACGTCCTGCCGCCGGTCTCGACGATCACCGTGCTGGCGAGCCGTCACGCGGTGCCGGTCGTGCGCGCGGGGTAGGCCGCCGCCGGGTCAGCACGACCTCGACGCCGCCGACCGGCGCGACCGTGATCGTGCGCGCGCGCGCCTTGACCGGGCGATCGGCGCGCAGCCGGAGGTCGAACCGCGAGACCAGGCCGGCGACCACGATCATCATCTCCTGCAGCGCGAAGCTCGCGCCGAGGCAGCGCTTGGCGCCGCCGCCGAACGGCAGGAACTGGTCGGGCCCGTAGCTGCGCTCGACGAAGCGTTCCGGGCGGTACGCGTGCGGGTCCGGGTAGGTCGCCGGGTTGCGGTGGACCACCGGCAGCATCAGCGACACGCCGAACCCGGGCGCGACGTCGTGCCCGCTGACGTGGAGCGGCCGGGCGACCGTGCGGCTCAGGAACACCAGCGGCGGGTGCAGGCGGAGCGCCTCGTTGCACGCCGCCTCGAGGTAGCGCAGCGGCGCGAGCGTCGCGGCATCGCGCGGCGGGCCGTGGCGATCGAGCTCGTCGCGCAGCGCGGCCATCGCGTGCGGGTTGCGACACAGCTCGTAGATCGTCCACGCGATCGCGACGGTCGTGGTCTCGTGGCCGGCGACGATCATGTCGGACAGGTGGACCTGGATCTCGCGATCGCCGAGCGGCGAGCCGTCGGCGTGGCGCGCGCGCATCAGCTGGTCGAGCATGTCGGTGTGGCCGGCCGGGCACGCTGCCGGGGCCGCGCGCCGGCGCTCGAGCTCGGCCTGGATCATCGCCTTGATGTCGTCGAGCGCGCGCAGCGTCTTGGCGAACGCGCTGAACCGCTTGCGCAGCACGCGCAGGTAGAGATAGACCGGCCCGGCGTCGTCGAGCGCGCGCTTGGCGGCGTCGTGAAACGCCGCGACGTGCCGGCCGCCGCGCAGCCCGAACAGCACGGCGAGGATGATCTGCAGCGTCATGCGCTGCGCCAGCTCCTGCACGACCAGCGGGCCGGGCGCGAGCTGGGCGAGCTCGGAGTCGACGACCGCGGCCATGGTCGCGCAGTGCTCGGCCTGGCGCGCCGGTACGAACAGCGGGGCGAGCAGCTTGCGGACCGCGCGGTGGCGGTCGCCGGCCTGCAGGAAGATCGAGTCGTTGGTGAGCAGCAGCTCGGTCGACGGCAGCCGCCACGGGACCAGCGTGCTCGCGTCGGCCGACACGATCGCGCGCACCCCCTCGGGGCAGCCGGTCGCGACCGTGCCTGGACTTTCGGGAAGCCGGATGAACACCGGGTCGCGGTAGCGCCGGATCAGCGCGTCCCACACGCGGTACGGGCTGACCGCATAGCGCAGCAGCCACGGCAACGCGAACCTCGGACCTGCCGGCAGAGCCACCAGTTCCCCCACATACACGTGCCCGACCGGTCGTCACAAGCTTTCTGCCCGACGGTCTGCTCGCATAATATGGCGACGTGCTGACCGGCCACGAGCGGCGGATCGACCGGCTATACGGCCATGGCCGCGGCGCGGTCACGGATTCGCACCGCGGCTACATGAACTTCGGGCTGTGGGACGCCGGGATCACCGAGTACGCCGGCGCGGCCGAGCGCATGATCGAGCGGCTCGGCGAGCTGCTCGGGCTGGGGCCCGAGGCGCAGGTGATCGACGCGGCGTGCGGGCGGGGCTCGCAGGACCTCTACCTGCTCGAGCGGTTCGGCGTGGCGTCGGTCGACGCGGTCGACGTGACGCGGCGCAACGTCGAGCTCGCGCGCGCCCAGGCGGCCGGCCGGCGCGGCGGCGGCGAGCTGCGCTTCCACCACGCTTCGGCCACCCGGCTGCCGTTCGGCGACGCCGCGTTCAGCCACGCGATCTGCGTCGAGGCCGCGCATCACTTCGACAGCCGCGAGCGCTTCCTGCGCGAGGCGCATCGCGTGCTCGCGCCGGGCGGGCGGATCGCGCTCGCCGACCTCGCGCTGCGCCGCTTGCCGCGCACCCGCGTCGAGCACGCGTTGATCGCGGCGGCGAGCCGGCTGTGGCACATCCCGCGCGCCAACCTGGTCACCCGCGACGGCTACCGCGCGACCCTGCGGCGCACCGGGTTCCGCGTCGCGGTGCTCGACGAGGTCTCGGCGCGCACGTTCCCCGGCTACTACCGGGCGCAGCGCGCGCCGGCGCGCCGGCGCGAGCTGGTCGCCGCGCGCGGTCGGCTCGGCGCGACGGTCGGCGCGGTGATGAACTACGCGGCGCATCGCGTCTACCAGGCCGGGCTGCTCGAGTACCTGCTGGTCAGCGCGGACAGGGTCCATGGCGGCGAATAACCAGCCGTTCGAGTTTCCCGGCACCGCGCGGTTCCAGATCGTGCGCCGGCTCGGTCAGGGCGGCATGGGCGTGGTCTACGAGGCGTTCGATCGCGATCGCGAGGCGCGGGTCGCGCTCAAGACGCTGCGCAGCACGATCAGCCCGGAGGATCTGCTCGCGCTCAAGAACGAGTTCCGCGCGCTGCAGGACGTCACGCATCACAATCTGGTGTCCCTCGGCGAGCTGATCGAGGACGCCGACCGCTGGTTCTTCACGATGGAGCTGGTCGAAGGCGAGGACATCGTGCACTACGTGCGCGGCGGCGATCCGGCCGCGTACGACAGCGAGCTGTCCACGCTGTCGGGTCACGACGTGATCGCCGACGCGATCCTGCCGCCGCCGCGCGCGCCGCACACGCGCAGCTTCGACGAGCGCCGGCTGCGCCAGGTGCTGCCGCAGCTCGCACACGGTCTCAACGCGCTGCACGCCGCGCGCAAGGTCCACCGCGACCTCAAGCCCGCCAACGTGCTGGTCACGCCCGACGGCCGCGTCGTGATCCTCGACTTCGGCCTGGCGTTCGACACCCAGCGCGACACCGGGTGGGAGCCGCGGTTCGCCGGCACGCTCGGCTACATGGCGCCCGAGATGTTCGCGTCGGGCCGGATCGGCCAGGCCGGCGACTGGTACGCGATCGGCGTCCTGCTGTTCGAGGCGCTGACCGGCCGCCAGCCGTTCGAGGCGACCAGCCGGCTCGCGTTGCTCGACGCGCAGCTCAACGACGGACCCGCGCCGTCGCAGTTCGTCGCGCACGTGCCGCCCGACCTCGACGTGCTGTGCCGCGACCTGCTGCGCCGCGATCCGACGCTGCGCCCCGACGGCGGCGAGGTGCTGCGCCGGCTCGGCCACGCCAGCCACCGCCACGTGTCGACCCTGACCAAGCATCCGTTCGTCGGCCGCGGCGGCGAGATGGCGCGGCTCGCCCAGGCGATGGCCGAGGTCAAGACCGGCAAGAGCGTGACCGTGCGGGTGCGCGGCGAGTCCGGTGTCGGCAAGAGCTACCTGGTCCGCCAGTTCGTCAGCTACGTGCAGGCGCAGGAGGCCGGCGTGGTCGTGCTCGCCGGGCGGTGCTACGAGCGCGAGTCGGTGCCGTACAAGGCGCTCGACGGCGTGATCGACGAGCTGACCCGCTTCCTCGGCGCCGCGCTGGTCCACGAGCTGCGCGATCTCCTGCCGCAGAACATGCGCGCGCTCGCCCAGGTGTTCCCGGTGCTGCGCCAGATCCTGATGGTGTCGCGCGCCGGCACCGAGGAGCGCGAGCCGCAGGCGGTGCGCGCGCAGGCGTCGATCGCGCTGCGCGACATGTTCCGCAAGATCGCGACGCGCCATCCGCTGGTCGTGGTGATCGACGACCTGCACTGGACCGACGCCGACAGCCTGCAGCTGCTGCGCGACCTGCTGCGCCAGCCCGACGCGCCGCCGTTCCTGCTGATCGCGACGATGCGCGACAGCGAGGTCGGTCAGGTGCCGATGGCCGAGCTCGAGCAGGCGGTGCCGGCGACCGGCGAGGCCTACGACCTGCGGCTCGGCTCGCTGTCGACGAGCGACGCCGAGCAGCTGGTCGCGCGGCTCGCCGACGGCGTCGAGTCGCTCGCGCAGGTCGACGCGCGCAGCATCGCGCGCGAGGCCGGCGGCCACCCGATGTTCATCCACGAGCTGGTCCAGCACGTCGCGCTGTGGAAGGACGGCAAGCCCGAGCTGCCGCGCATCGACGAGGCGATCCGCGCGCGGATCAACCGGCTCGAGGTCGCGTCGCGTACGATCGTCGAGCTGGTCGCGCTCGCCGGCAGCCCGCTCGCGCAGGAGACGATCGCACGCGCGTCCGGCCTTCCGTTCGACGACTTCGCGCAGCGCGCGGTGCACCTGCGGATCTCGAACTTCGTGCGCACCCGCGGCGCGCGCCAGCTCGACGCGATCGAGCCGATCCACGATCGCGTGCGCGAGGCCGTGCTCGGCGCGCTGCCGCCGGCGCACCGCATCGAGCTGCACGAGAAGCTCGCGGTCGCGCTCGAGTGCGCGCAGGAGGTCGATCCCGAGACGCTCGCGGTGCACTGGCGCGGCGCCGGGCACACCGAGCACGCGCTGCGCTACGCCGTGCTCGCCGCCGAGCAGGCGAGCGAGACCGTCGCGTTCCGCCGCGCGGCGCGCCTGTACCAGATGGCGCTCGATCTCGGCGTCGCGTCCGACGCCCAGCGCATCGAGCTGACCGGCAAGCTCGGCGAGGCGCTCGCCAACGCGGGCGAGGGCGCGGCGTCGGCCGATGCCTACCTCGCCGCCGCCGCGGGCGCGACCCCCGAGCAGCGCGTCGAGTACGAGCGGCGCGCGGCCGAGCAGCTGTTGCGCGCCGGCCACATCGATCGCGGCATCGAGCAGGTGCGCAGCGTGCTCGAGCAGGTCGGGATGAGCCTGCCGCGCACGCCGGGCCGCGCGCTCGCGTCGGTGCTGTACCGCCGCGCGCTC
>DATJAE010000346.1:0-2659 GCA_035516595.1 Kofleriaceae bacterium
CCTGCGCGCGGCCCGGCCGCCCGAGACGCGCGCGGCCGCGGCCAGCCGCGGCGAGCTCGCGGCGATGCTCGGCCTGCCCGAGGACGCGATCGCCGGCGAGCCGCTGTGGGTGTCGACCGGCGTCGAGCAGCTGATCGTGCCGATCGCGTCGGCGGCGCACGTGCGCGCGGCGCGGCCGGTGCCCGAGCTGATCGCCCGGCACGGCTATCTCCCGGCGCGCGACGAGGCGATGGCCTATCTGTGGTCGCCCGACGGCGAGGTCCGGTTCTTCTTCACGCAGCACGGCGCGGTGATCGAGGATCCGGCGACCGGCTCGGCGTGCGCGAACCTCGGCGGCTACCTGATCGCGACCGGGCGCGCGCTGCCGCTGGCGATGGAGCTGCGCCAGGGCGACGCGGTGCGGCGGCCGTCGCGGCTCGGCCTGCGGGTCGCTGCGGATCGCAGCATCTTCGTGACCGGCGGCGTGGTGGAGCTCGGCGGCGGGGCGTTCGATCTGTAGTGGAACGAGACTCAGCGAGGACATTCGTTCACGGATCCATCGGCACGCCCGTTGCGAGGCGCGGCGGCCATGCGAATCCCCGCTCTCGTGCTCGTCCTTGCCGTCGCCGTCCCCGCGCACGCCGGCGAGCTCGATATCGATGCCGGCGCGCAGGCGACGACCACCGCGTGGAACGGCGACCACGGCGGCGGCGCGATGCTGACCGCCGGCTACTGGTTCATGTCGTGGCTCGGCGCGAGCTTCATCGGCAAGGAGCAGTACGCGACGGTCGACGACCGCCTGCTCAGCTACTTCAGCCTGAACGCGTCGGCGCGCGCGACGCTGGGCTCGGCGCGGCTGGTCGGCACGCTCGGCGTCGTCCACCAGCACGAGGAGCCGCGTACGGTGTGGGAGCAGCAACCGCTGATGTCGGCGCTCGGCGTGGCCGACGGCATCCGCCATCGCTTCGCGGGCCGCGCCGGCGCGTCGCTCCAGATCCCGCTCCGCACGATGGGCAAGGCCGACCCGTACCTCGGGTTCGACGTCGACGCGACGGTGTTCGGCGACACCGACAAGGGCCCGCGCTGGATGATGAGCGCCGGCGTGTCGGTCGGCTTCCTGTGGGACTTCGCGCGCGTGGTGGCGAAGTGAAGGTGGCGCTCGCCGCGAGCGCGCTCGCCGCGTGCGATCCCGCGCCGATGACGATCGACCAGTACAAGTGCCCGCCCGGCGGCACGACGCTCACCTACGCGAACTTCGGCGCGCAGTTCTTCGCGAACAACTGCAACACCTGCCACTCCGCGCCCGACGGCGACGCCCGGCACGGCGCGCCCGACGACGTCCACTTCGACACGCTCGACGACGTGCTCGCGCACAAGCCGCAGATCTTCGTCGACGCCGCCGGGCCGAACACGTCGATGCCGCCCGGCCCCGACGACCCCCCGCTCGATCAGCGCGACGACCTCGAGGAGTGGCTCGGCTGCGGCGCGGCGCCGTGATCGCATATAGTGGTCGCCCGCGTGACCACGCCGAAAACCGTCGAGACCTCGCTGGCGGCCGTGTCGCCGAGCGCCGACACGGTCGCGGCTGCGCCCGCGCCGGCGGCCGACGAGCTGCCCGCGGGCAGCAAGATCGCGCGCTACCAGATCCTGCGCCGGCTCGGCGCGGGCGGGATGGGCGTGGTGTACGCGGCGCGCGACGCCGAGCTCGCACGCGACGTCGCGCTCAAGCTGCTGCGCGCCGATCGCGGCGGCAACGCGGCGCTCGAGCTGCGCCTGCAGCGCGAGGCCCAGGCGATGGCGCGGCTCGCCCACGACAACGTCGTGACCGTGTTCGACGTCGGCACGCACGACGGCCAGGTGTTCCTCGCGATGGCGCTGATCGAGGGCACGACGGTCGCCGAGTGGCTCGAGGCCGCGCCGCGCAGCTGGCGCGAGATCGTCGATCGCTACCGCGACGCCGGGCGCGGGCTCGCCGCCGCGCACGCCGCGGGCATCGTCCACCGCGACTTCAAGCCCGGCAACATGATGATCGACCGGCGCGGCCGCGTGCGGGTCACCGACTTCGGGCTCGCGCGCGCGAGCGACGCCGCGCCCGACGAGCCGGTGCGCTCCGGCGATCTGCTCGACGACCGCGTGACCCGCGAGGGCGCGCTGGTCGGCACGCCGCGTTACATGGCGCCCGAGCAGCTCGCGCGCGGCGAGGCCACCGAGCGCAGCGATCAGTTCGCGTTCGCGGTCGCGCTGTTCGAGGGCATCGCCGGCACGCCGCCGTATCGCGGTGCCACGCCCGCCGAGATCCTCGCGGCGATCCGCGCCGGCAAGATCGCGCCGGCGCGCATGCCGGGCTGGCTGCGCCGCGTGCTGGTGCGCGCGCTCGCCGCCGACCCCGAGCGCCGGTTTCGGTCGATGGACGCGCTGCTCGCCGCGCTCGATCGCGGGCGCCGGCGGCCGGCGAAGATCGCGGTCGCGAGCGGCGTGATCGGGCTGGCCGCCGCCAGCGCGACGCTCGCGATCGTGCTCGGCGGCACGCGCGATCCGAGCGCCGCGTGCGATCGCGCGGCCGATCGCGTCGACGCGGCGTGGACGCCCGGCCAGCGCCACCGCCTGCTCGACCAGGCGCCACAGCTGCGCCCGACGTTCGGCGCGCGCACCGCCGAGCGCGTGGCCGGCGAGCTCGATC
>DATJAE010000347.1:0-46122 GCA_035516595.1 Kofleriaceae bacterium
CGCCGGCGAGCCACGCCGCGACGGCGGCCTCGAGCGCGGCGACGATCGTCGGGTCGGCGCCGCACGCGGTCGCGTCGGCGTAGAGGTCGGCGCGCGGGCGGCGGCGCGCGAGCGCGAGCCGGCCGTAGGCGCCGCGCGCGAGGACGCGGCGACCGTGCAGCCAGGTCAGCGGCAACACGACGAGCGCGACGAGGTCGCTCGGATCGAGGTAGACCTCGGCGCGGCGACCGACCAGCGCGCCGAGCGCGCGTGCGAGGTAGCCCGACAGCTCGGGCGAGAGCTTGAGCACGGCAAAGCCCGCGGCGGTGAGCGCGATCGCGACACCGAGCTTGTAGCGGCGCAGCGTGAAGTCGATCGGCGCGCCGAGCCGGAAGGCCGCGTAGAGCGCGAGGTCGAGCGCGGCGGTCGCGATCAGCGGAAACACGAACAGGCCGGCGACGTCGCTGAGCTTGCCGGTCAGCCACTGCGGGGCGGCGGAGCCCTTGAGCAGCCAGTCGTTGATGACGAGCGCCGCGAGCGCGACGAGCGGCAGCGGGGCGAGCAGCTCGCTGACCGGCAGGCCGGCGTGCGCGGGGCCGTCGTCGCCCGCGAGCCAGCGGCCCAGCGCCACTAGCGCGCCTGGCGGCCGCGCTTGGCGAGGTACTCGCGGAGCAGCGCCTCGGACGGCGCGGGCTCGCGGCGCGGCTTGGTGCGCGCGCGCTCGAGCGCGTAGCCGACGATCTGCTGGATCGCCTGCTCGTAGGTGCGGCCGCTGGCGCGCACGCACTGCGAGAACGCGCAGCCGTCGGCGAGGTCGGGGTTGGGGTTGACCTCGAGGATGTAGGGCTCGCCGGTCCGGGTGTCGAGCCGCATGTCGACCCGCGCGTAGTCGCGGCAGCCGAGCGTGCGGTAGGCGCGCAGCGCGACCTGCTGGACGTGCGCGACGACCTCGGGCTCGAGGTCGTCGACCGGGCACTTGCTCTCCATCGCGTAGTAGTCGCGGCTGTACGGGTCCCACTTGGCGCGATAGGTGATGATGTGCGGCAGCGGCCGGCCGTCGTTGTCCACGCCGCCGTCCTTGAACTGCATCTCGTAGAGCGGCAGCGCCTCGTCGCCGAGGATCGCGCAGTGGATCTCGCGGCCCTCGATGAACTCCTCGATCAGCGCCGGCATCTTGTGCTCGCCGACCACGAGCTGGACGCGAGCGTCGAGCGCGGCGCGGTCGCGCACGACCGAGCCGGCGTCGATCCCGCCGGAGGCGTCGTCGTACGCGGGCTTGACGATCAGCGGGTAGCGCAGCGCGAGGTCGGCCGGGGCGCCGCCGGTCTCGACCACGATGCCGCGCGGCACCGGCAGACCGGCGGCGGCGAGCAGCGCCTTGGCGTGCGGCTTCTTCTGGCACAGCGCGAGCGCGAGCGGGCGGTTGCCGGTGTACGCGACGCCGAGCAGCTCGAACAGCGCCGGCACGTGCATCTCGTGATCGATGTCGTCGTGAAAGAACTCGACGAGGTTGAGCACGACGTCGGGGCGCTCCTTCTCGATCGCGTTCATCAGCACGTCGAAGCTGTCGGCGATGTTGACCGAGACGGCGTCGTGGCCGCCTTGCTTGACCGACTTCTCGATCAGCGCGATCTCCTCGGCGACGGTGTCCCACGGCTCGACGATCTTGGTCGGATCCCAGTCGGGCGTGCGGCGATTGTCGCGCCGCCACAGCTCGACGACATCTTCGTCGACCTGGTTCCACAGGATCAGTACGCGTCCCCGCTGCATGAGAATGCGGCTTTCACAACACGTACCATCTTGCTCGCGCGCTGTCGAACGCTAACCGATCCCCGACATGCTGTTGCGCGTGCCCCATGGCTGGCGAGACGCGAGCTCGTCCGCGCGGCGCCGCTGGTCGGTGGTGAGGTTGTCGCGCACCGCGGCCGCGAGCCACGCCGCGAGCTCGACCGCGGTCTCGAACCGGTCCTTGGGATCCTTGGCGAGCCCGATCGCGAGCACGCGGTCGATGTCGCCGGGCACCTGCGCGAGCAGGGTCGGCTGGGTCGGCACGCGATAGACCACGTCGTAGAGCGTGGTCGGCACGTCCTTGCCGGTGAACGCGGGGTGGCCGGTGACCGCGCGGTAGACGATCGCGGCGAGCGAGTAGACGTCGGCGCGGTGGTCGACGTTCTCGCCGCGCGCCTGCTCGGGCGCCATGTAGGCCGGCGTGCCGACCACGTGGCCCTTGGTCAGGGTGCCGGTGCCGCCGATCTTGCTGACCCCGAAGTCGAGGATCTTCCAGCGCCGGCCGGTGCCGTCCTCCGCGAAGAACACGTTGTGGGGCTTGAGGTCGCGGTGGACGATGCCGGCCTGGCGCGCGGCCTCGAGGCCGGCCGCGACGTGCTCGACCAGCAGCTCGACCTGGGCCAGCGGCAGCCGGCGCTGGCGGCGCAGCTGGTGGGCGAGGTCGTGGCCGCGCAGCCGCTCCATCGCGAGGAACGGCACCTCGCCCGCGGTGGTCCCGACCTCGAGCACCCGCACGACGTGCGGGCAGTCGAGCCGGGCCGCGGTCTCGGCCTCGCGGATGAAGCGCTGGACGTGGGTCGGATCCGACAGGGTCCCGGGGTGGAGCAGCTTGACCGCCGCCTCGCCGCGGTCGTCGAGGCCAAGCGCCTCGTAGACCTCGCCCATCCCGCCGCGACCGATCAGCACGCCGAGCCGGAACCGGCCGACCACCTGGTCGGTGAACCGGCCCGGGCCGCCCACCTTGAGCGCGCGGTCGAGCTCGGCGCGGGCCTCGACCAGCAGCGCCTCGCGCTGGGCGACGCCGCGCACCGCCTGCTCGAGCTTGTGCACCGCGTCGAGCGTCACCCGCTGGCTGACCCGCGCGGTGAAGAACGTGATGAAGTACAGGAACTCGATCACGGTCAAGACGCCGATCTGGTCGAGCGTGCGCGGGGGCATGGCGATGATCCCGCGGTCGGCGACCACGCCGAACGTGATCGCGAGCGAGAACGCCGCGTGCAGCACGGCGACCAGCGCGTACATCGAGGTCACCAGCCGCGCGTTGGACCCCAGGCTGAAGAAATAGATGCCGTACGTGATCATCGCGGCGACCGGCGACGCGCAGCCCCAGTAGTAGACGCCGCCGAACGCGCCGACCGAGATCACCAGCGCCGGCAGCACGATCGTGCGCGGCGTGTAGCGCTGGACCCGGGTGAGATAGAGCATCCAGGCCGCGCCGGCGATCGTGGTGACGCAACCCGCGAGCACGACGCGGAACGCGATCGGGTCTCCGCCGACCACGAACGCGACCAGCGCGCCGGCGGCCGAGGTGACCAGCGCCACCTTCAGGAAGATCTGGGTGCGCGCGATCTCGTCCTGGCGCATCGCCTCGACCGGCGAGGCGGTGGTCGAGTACCGGGTCGCGTGCGAGTCGGTGGTCGAGCGCTTGCGCGGGGTCAGCTGCTGGGTCGGCAGCCCGTGCACCGGGTCGGGCGGGATCGTGCGGGTGGCACCGACCTCGAGGTGCTCGGCGTCGTGACCGAGATCTCCCGGATCGTCATCGGGCTCGCCCAGCGGACGCGGCCCGAGATCGACCGTCGGGCGGTCGTCCTCCCCGGGATGCACCGAACCAGCATACTGCCCCGCCCCGGGCCGGGGCCACTACAGGGATTGACAGCTCTGGAAGGTCTCGGTCTGGCACGTGCAGCCGTGGACATCGCACGTGCAGTTGGTGCCGACGTAGGTCGGGTCGCAATCGCTGCGCGCCTTGCAGGCGGTCTCGTCGAGCGTGCTGCACGCCGCGGGGGCGGTCTCGGCCGCGCAGCTGGTGTAGCTGGTCGCGCCGGTCGAATCGCGCGTGTAGGTGGAGATGCAGTCGTCGTGCGACTGGCAGGTCTGCGCGTCGAGGTTGGTGCAGCTGCCGCCCTCGACCGGACCGGGCGGCGCGACCTCCCAGCAGCCCCAGAACGACGGCGCCATGTTCGAGTTCGCGTCGACGATCAGCGCCTCGTGACAACCCGAGGTCGCGACGCACGCGGTGGGATCGAGCGCATCGCAGGCGCCCGCGCACACGCCCCAGTCGGGCTCGGCGATGCCCTCGACCGGGCACTCCTCGCCGCACGGGCACGTGCCGCCGCCGGGGCTGAACGGCTGGCAGATGCCGGTCTGCGGGTCGCGGAGCTCCTGAGCCGGCTCCTTGCCGGCGACGCCCGGCTGGTTACAGACGTCGTCACCATGGCTGCGCAGGCAGCCGGCGACCAGGATCAGCGCGAGAGCGAGGCGAGTCATGCGATGTGGTTCAGCAAGCGGCACGCCACCGCAAGTGCGCGAAGCTGCGCGCGTGGCCATCAGATTTTCGTGTGAATCCGCGGAAACCTCGCTTGTGCCGCACCGTGCCACCTCATTAGATCCGCAGCGATGCATCCCTGGCTCGCGATCGTCTGCTTCTTCAAGGTGCTGTTCGGGCGCCCCGTGCCGGTCGAGGTCGCGCGCCTCGCCCTGCCCGAGCCCGAGCCCGCGCCCAGGCCCGAACCCGCGTCCGCGCCCAGGCCCGAACCCGCGCCCGCGCCCAGGCCCGAGGTCAAGAAGGAGCCCGAGAAGCGCGGCAACGCCGCGCGCGACGGCGCGCTCGCGCTGCTCGCGCTGCTCCAGCGCGAGGCGCGGCTGGTCGACTTCGTGCACGACACGGTCGAGGGCGCCCCCGATGCCGCGGTCGGCGCCGCCGCGCGCGAGATCCACCGCGCGTGCAAGAAGGTGTTCGAGCAGTACCTCTCGTTCGAGCCGGTGATGCCCGGCGAGGAGGAGGCCAAGGTCACCGTGCCCAGGGGCTTCGATCCGGCCGAGGTGCGGCTGATCGGCGAGGCCAAGGGCGAGCCGCCGTATCGCGGCACGCTTCGCCATCACGGGTGGCGCGTGGTAGACGCCAGGCTTCCCACGCTGGCCGACGGTGTCGATCGCACCGTGATCGCTCCCGCGGAAGTCGAGCTGTGACGCGCATCATCGGGATCGATCTCGGAACGACGAACTCGGCGCTCGCCACCGCGGCCGACGACGAGCCGGCGCACGCGCTCGCCGTGCCGCAGGTGGTCGGGCCCGGCGAGGTCGCCGACCGCCCGACCCTGCCGTCGTTCCTGCTCCTGCCGAGCGAGCACGAGGTGGCGCCGGCCCAGCTCCAGCTGCCATGGTCGGGGCCGATGCGCTACGCGGTGGGTACGTTCGCGCGCGAACGCGGCGGCGAGCTGCCGCATCGCCTGGTGTCGTCGGCCAAGTCGTGGCTGTGCAACCCGGCGATCGATCGCACCGCGCAGGTCCTGCCGTTTCGCGGCGCGCAGCGCGAGCTCGAGGCGAGCTCGCTGGCCGACGGCGAGCGGGTCTCGCCGGTCAACGCGTCCGCGCGCTACCTCGCGCACCTGCGCGCGGCGTGGGACGACGCGCACGACAGCGAGCCGGCCGACGAGCAGGACGTGCTGGTCACCGTGCCGGCGAGCTTCGACGCGGTCGCCCGCGAGCTCACCGTGGTCGCGGCGCGCGAGGCCGGCTTCGAGCGGATCTCGCTGCTCGAGGAGCCGCAGGCCGCGTTCTACGCCTACCTCGCCGCGCGCGGCGACGCGTGGCGCAAGGACCTCGCGCCCGGCGACGTCGTGCTGGTGTGCGACATCGGCGGCGGCACGTCCGACTTCTCGCTGATCGAGGTCGCGAGCGAGGACGGCGCGCTCGCGCTCGAGCGCATCGCGGTCGGCGATCACATCCTGCTCGGCGGCGACAACATGGACCTCGCGCTCGCCGCGATCGTCCAGCGCGGGCTGGGCGGATCGATCGATGCCGGGGGCTTGCCCCCCGGCATCAGCGCCGCCGAAGGACGGCGCGGATCAATCGATGCCGGGCAGCAGCGCGCGCTGGTCCACGCGTGCCGGCGCGCCAAGGAGACCCTGCTCGGCGACGCGCCGCCCGCGAGCGTGCCGATCGCGATCCTCGGCCGCGGCTCGAAGCTGATCGGCGGCACGCTCACCGCCGAGGTCACGCGCGCGCAGGCCGAGCAGCTGCTGGTCGACGGCTTCTTCCCGAAGGTCGGGGCCGACGCGCGCGCCGAACGGCGCAAGCCGGGTGGCCTGCGCGAGCTCGGCCTGCCCTACGCGCACGATCCGGCGATCACGCGCCACCTCGCCGAGTTCCTCGGCCGGTTCGGGCGCATGCCCACCGCGGTGCTGTTCAACGGCGGGGTGATGAAGGCCGACCAGCTGCGCGGCCGGGTGATCGAGCTGCTCCGCGCGTGGGCCGGGCGCGACGTGCGCGTGCTCGCCGGCGCCGATCCGGATCTCGCGGTCGCGCTCGGCGCGGCGCACTACGGCCGGGTCCGGCGCGGCAAGGGCGTGCGCATCCGCGGCGGTACCGCGCGGTCGTATTACATCGGGATCGAGAGCGCGATGCCGGCGATCCCCGGGTTCGCCACGCCGGTCAAGGCGCTGTGCGTGGCGCCGCAGGGGCTCGAGGAGGGCTCGACCGTCGAGCTGCCCGACGACGAGCTCGGCCTGGTGGTCGGCGAGACCGCGATGTTCCGGTTCTTCGCGGCGGCGACCCGCAAGGACGACGCGGCCGGCGCGCTGGTCGACGCCGACGCCGACGGCATCACCGAGCTCGATCCGGTCGAGAAGCTGGTCGAGGGCCAGGGCGAGCGCGCCGCCGGCGAGCTCGTGCCGGTCCGGCTCGAGGCGCACGTCACCGAGGTCGGCACGCTCGAGCTCTGGTGCGCGGCGCGCGACGGCCGCGGCCGGTGGAAGCTCGAGTACTCGGTGCGCGAGAGAGAGTGATAGGCTGCGCGCATGGCGAGTGCCCTCGACACGATCGCGCACGTCGTGCTGCCGAACCTCATGAAGCTGAAAGGCGCCTCGGTGCTGGTCTCGGCGATGGAGCGGCGCGACGCCTCGGTGTTCGCGACCGTGTGGTCGCAGACCGGCGTCGAGCACAACCCGCAGGTGATCGCGAAGGAGAAGGGCGTGTGGCGGATCGGCGTGCTGTCGCTGCCCAAGCCGAACGAGATGGGCGAGGCCCACCTGTGCGCGTTCGTCGCGAAGAAGAACGACGCGGCGATCACCCGCTACTTCACGCTCGAACACGATTACGTGCTCGCCACCAAGACCACGCGCACCGTGCTGTGCGAGCGCGAGGGCCAGCGCACGCGCAAGATCGGCGAGGGCCCGCCGATCACCGGCGACTTCGCGACCGACGCGAGCGCGTTCGTCGACGCCGTGATGGACGTGATCGAGCCCAAGCCGGGCCAGGTCGCGCCGCCGCGCGACTGGAGCTGATCGCAAGCGTGGCCTCGCGCTACCTGATCGGCATCGATCTCGGCACCACCAACTCGGCGGTCGCCTACGTCGACACCGCCGCGGCCGATCCGCGGGTGCGCGTGTTCGACGTGCCGCAGCTGGTCGCGCCCGGCGACGTCGCGCCGCGCAGCCAGCTGCCGTCGTTCGTCTACCTCGCCGGCGAGCTCGATCTCGCCGCGCACGAGACCGCGCTGCCGTGGAACCGCGAGGCGAGGATCGTGGTCGGCGAGCTCGCGCGCAGCCAGGGCGCGCGCATGGCGTCGCGGATGATCGCGTCGGCCAAGTCGTGGCTGTGCCACCCCGGCGTCGATCGCCACGCCGCGATCCTGCCGTGGGGCGAGAGCGACGGCCCGAAGCTGTCGCCGGTCGCCGCGCAGGCGCAGATCCTCGGCCACATCAAGGCCGCGTGGGACTTCGCGCACGACGGCGCGCCGTTTGCCGAGCAGGAGGTGCTGGTCACCGTGCCGGCGAGCTTCGACGAGGCCGCGCGCGAGCTGACGCTGCAGGCCGCGGCCACGGCCGGCTATCCGCCGGTCGTGCTGCTCGAGGAGCCGCAGGCCGCGTTCTACGCGTGGATCGACGGGCGCAGCGGCAGGCTCGGTCCCGGCGAGCGCGTGCTGGTGTTCGATGTAGGCGGCGGCACCACCGACTTCACGCTGATCGAGGTCGATGCCGACGGCGCGGGGTTCACGCGCACCGCGGTCGGCGATCACCTGCTGCTCGGCGGCGACAACCTCGACCTCACGCTCGCCAAGATCGTCGAGCAGCGCATGATCGCGGCGAGCGGCAAGAAGCTCGACGCGCTGCAGTGGCACGCGCTGGTCCACGCCTGCCGGCTCGCCAAGGAGAGCCTGCTCGGCGACGCGCCGCCCGAGGCTGCGCCGCCCCGTGACACGGATCCGAGCGGGGCGGCGCGAAGTGCGGTCCCGATCGTCGTGCACGGCCGCGGCTCGAAGCTGATCAGCGGCACCTTGCGCGACGAGGTGACGCGGCGCGAGCTCGACCAGGTCCTGTACGACGGGTTCTTCCCGCTGGTCGAGCGGGACGCCCAGCTGTCGCGCGCGCGCGGCGGCCTGCAGGAGTTCGGCCTGCCCTACGCCGCGGATCCGGCGGTCACGCGCCACCTCGCGGTGTTCCTGCAGCGCCACGGCGCGACGCGCATCGACGCCGTGCTGTTCAACGGCGGCGCGATGACGCCGGCCGCGCTGCGCGCGCGCGTGATCGAACAGATCGCGCGCTGGCAGGGCGCGCCGCCGCGCGAGCTGCCGTCGGCGATGCCCGAGCTCGCGGTCGCCAAAGGCGCCGCGTACTACGGTCTGGTCCGCCGCGGGCTCGCCACCCGGATCAAGGGCGGCACGGCGCGCGCGTTCTACATCGGCGTGGCCGCCGACGGCGGCGCGGCGATGGCGGTGTGCCTCGCACCGCCCGGCCTCGAGGACGGCGCGCGGCTCGAGCTCGCGCGCGACTTCCGCCTCGTCACCAACCGGCCGGTCAGCTTCCGGCTGTACTCGTCGAGCTCGCGGAGCGACGCGCCGGGGGCGCTGGTCCCGGTCGGCGACGGCCGGCCCGAGACGGTCGGCCCGGACGACACCGACCTGCTCGAGCTGCCGCCGATCGTCACCGTGCTGCGCGCGCGGGGCCGTGGCGAGGTCACGGTGCGGCTCGCGGTGCACATCACCGAGCTCGGCGCGCTCGAGATCGCGTGCGTGGACCGCGATGCCGGCGAGACCTGGAAGCTCGCGTTCGACATGCGCTCGGGCGGCGCCGCGGCCGAGCCCGAGACCACCGCGCCCCACCCGGCGACCGACGAGGCCAAGCGCCGGATCGCCGCGGCGTTCACCACGGGCGCCGGGCTCGCGACGCTCAGCCGCGATCTCGAGACCCTGCTCGAGGCGCGGCGCGACGAGTGGTCGATGATGACCGCGCGCGCGCTGTTCGACGCGCTGCTCGACGTCGCCGCAGAGCGCAAGAAGACGCCCGATCACGAGCAGCGCTGGCTCAACCTCGCCGGCTTCCTGCTCCGGCCCGGCACCGGCGCGCCGCTCGACGCGTGGCGCACGCGCGCGATGTGGGGCGTGTTCAACGAGGGCCTGGTCCACGGCAAGAGCGAGCCCGGCAAGCTCGCGTGGTGGATCGCGTGGCGGCGGATCGCGGGCGGGCTCGCCAAGGGCCAGCAGGACCAGATCTACGACCGGCTCGCGCAGCTCGTGCTGCCGTCGACCAAGCAGGCCAAGAAGCTCGCCGACGTGCGGCCGAGCAAGCAGGAGCTCGCCGAGATGTGGCGCGCGCTCGGCAGCATGGAGCGCCTGCCGGTCGCGCACAAGGTGAAGCTCGGCGACGAGCTCGTGCACCGGATGGACGCGCGCAAGGGCCGCGAGGAGCCCGCGCACCTGTGGGCGCTGTCGCGGATCGGCGCGCGCGTGCCGCTGTACGGCCCGCTCGACGCGATCGTGCCGCGCGCGCAGGTCGCGAGCTGGCTCGGCGCGCTGCTCGGCTGGGACTGGCCGGAGCCCGACAAGGTCGCGTTCCCGCTCGCGCAGCTCGGCCGGCGCACCGGCGATCGCACGCGCGACCTCGACGACGCGCTGCGCGCCCGGCTGGCCGCCGCGGTGCGCGCGCTGCCCGGCGGCGAGCGCGCGGCGGTGCTGGTCGAGCAGGTGGTCGCGCTCGAGGCGCGCGAGGAGCGGGTCGCGCTCGGCGACACCCTGCCCGCCGGCCTGCGCCTGGTGCCGAGCGACGAGCCGGCGTGACTACTGCGCGGTGCCGCGCGAGAAGTCCGACGTGATCGAGCTCTCGACCTTCGCCAGCTGATCGGCCTCGTCGAAGATCACGCCGAGCTCGCGGTTGTAGCCGACCGAGCCGGCCGAGAAGTTCTCCGAGCCGACGAAGCCGCTCGCGCACGTCCCCGAGACGCAGTCGACGATGATCGCCTTGGCGTGGATGTACGGGTTCGACGCGGTGCCGGCATCCGAGGTCGGTCCGGTCATCACGACCTTGCCGCCCGCGTTCTTGACCATGTTGATCGCCTGCATGCCGTTGGCGTCGAGCGTGTCGTTCGCGATCACGACGCGGACGGTGACGCCGCGGTTGGCCGCCGCCGTGACCGCGTCGACGATCCCGTTCGAGTTGGTGTCGCTGAACTCCTCGACCTCGACATCGAGCGTCTTGGTCGCGCTGTTGATCAGCTGGACCAGCTTCTGGCGCGCGTTGGTGTCGGCGACGACCAGCGCGCCGCTCGGCGTGATCGACTGCATCGCGTGATCGGCCTTGAAGATCGCGGTGGCCTCGGCGACGTCGCTGGCGTCGGTGTCGATCGCGAGGTACTCGCGGTTGTACTCCGGCGACGACGTGTTCGCGTTCATCGTCATGATCCATGCGGTCGTGCCGTCGATGATCACGGTCTTCTCGTGGGTGTACGTGAAGCTCGGGCTCGACCACACGGCCTTGACGCCGTTGGAATTGAACGTGTTGTAGGCCGACGTGTTCCACGACTTGCACGTCGACGAGCCGTCGAGCACCGCCTGGACGTCGAGCCCGGCCTTGGCGCGCGCGACCAGCGCGTCGATCACGTCGGTGTCGTCGATCTGGTACATCGTCATGTAGACCGACGTATGCGCCGCGTTGATCGCGGACACCAGCTCGGCGCCCTTCATGCCGTCGGGCTCGACGATGATGCTCACCGCCGAGGACGACATCGGGGGGCCATCGCCGGGGGCGTCGCTCCCGCCGTTCTTGCCGTCGCCCTTGTGGCCGCCGTCGGTAGTCCCGTTGCCAGGCGCAGAGCACGCGGCCAGCGCCACAACTACAAAAAGCACCGCGCGCATCGCGGGGCACGATACACGAACGTCACCTCGTCGCAACGTGATTTTCGCGGCTGTACAGTTCGTGCACAATCTCCCGCACAGTGGCCGGCGAGCTCGACGCGAAGCTGAGGCGCGGCACCACGTTGGTCGGCGTGGCGAGCGGCCTCACCGGCGCGCTCGATCTGATCTCCAACCTCGTGTGCTTGTGGCTGTGGGTCTCTCCCGCCGAGCTCGGCATCGCGACGATGGCCGCCGCGCTGTTCCCGGTGCTCGAGCGGATCGCGGCGCTCGGCCTTCCGGTCGCGATGGTCCGGCGCGCGGACGACGATCGCCGCGCGCTGTCGTCGATGTTCTGGCTGGCGCTCGCGGCGTCGTTCGTCGTGCTGGGCCTCGCGCTCGCGCTCGCGCCGGCGATCGGCCGCGCGTTCCATCACCCGATCGTCGGCGGTCTGGTCGCGGCCTACGCCGCGAAGCTGTGCACCCAGAACCTGCACTTCGTGCCCGAGGCCCAGCTCCGCCGCGCGCTGCGCTTCGGCACGCTGTCGCGCATCCGCGTGACCCAGCAGGTGGTCGATACGGCGGCCAAGCTCGCGGTCGCCTACCTCGGCGGGCACGGCCACCCCGACCTGCGCATCTGGTGCTTCGCGATCGGGCCGATCGCCGGCTCGCTCGCGCTCACGATCGGGCTCCAGCTCGCGCAGCCGTGGCGCCCGGCGCTCGCGTTCGACTCGCGCGAGGCGCTCGCGGCGGTGCGGTTCGGCGCGCAGCTGTCGCTGTCCGACCTGCTCTACTTCGCGTACACCAGCTGCGACTACGTCGTGGTCGGCGCGGCGTTCGGCGACGCGGCGCTCGGCGCGTACCGGCTCGCCTACGAGATGGTGCTCGACGTCGTGCGCCTGGTCTCGCTCGTCACCGGCGAGGTCGCGCTGCCGGCGTTCGCGCGGATCGCCGGCGACGCCAGGGAGGTCGGCGTGCAGCTGGTCAAGCTCACGCGCCAGAACCTGGTCGCGGTCGCGCCGGTGCTCGTCGTGATCGCGGTCGCGGCCGATGACCTGCTCGCGATCCTCTATCCGCCGCTCGAGCCGGCCGCGCCGACCGCGGTGCGCATCCTGTGCGGCGTCGGCGCGCTGCGCGCGGCGAGCTTCGTGCTGCCGCCGATGCTCGCGGGCCTGGGCCGCGCGCGCGCCGCACTCGCGTACAACGCGATCGCCGCGGTGGTGTGCCCGGCCGCGTTCGCGCTCGCCGCCGCGCTGTGGCCGGCCGCCGGCTTCGTGTCGGTCGCGTGGGCCTGGCTCGCATCGTACCCGATCGCGTTCTGCGCGCTGCTCGCGATGGCGCTGTCGATCGCCGGCGTGCGCGGCCGCGACTACGCGCGTGGCGTCCTGCCGGTCGCGGGCTGGGCGGCGGCGGCGCTGTGCGCCGCGGTCGCCGCGCGGCTCGCGCTGCCCGCGATCCCGCTCGTCCGTGCCGGCGGCACCGCGCTCGCGACGCTCGCGGTGTACGGCGCGATCCTGCTCGCGGTACGCTCGCGGCGGAGGTCGACATGACGAGAACATGGATGGTCGCGCTCGCGTGCCTCGCGGCGTGCGGCAAGGGCGATTCGAAGCCTGCGGGCGGCAGCGCCGCGCCCGGCAAGCCGGCGAGCGGCAACGTGTGCGATCGCAAGCTGCTGACGATCGCAGATGTCGGCGGCATCCTCGCCGAGCCGGTCACCGCGACCCGGCCGCTGGCGGGCGATCCGCAGACCTGCGAGTTCGTGACCGCGAGCATCGACAAGGGCGGCCCGATGATCCGGATCTCGCTGCGCCCGGGCCTCGGCAAGCAGACGGTCCAGGCGATGCTCGACGGCAAGATGAACGTCGACGCCAAGCCGGTGAGCGGGCTCGGCGACAGCGCGGCGTGGGTCGACATGCTGTACGAGCTCGACGTCGAGAAGGCCAACACGCTGTGCATGGCGGCGATCGCCGGCGGTGCGGTGGTCCAGACCAAGCCGCCCGATCTCCAGGCCCGGCTCGGCGCGCTGTGCACCAAGGTGCTCGCGGCGCTATAGCCGCGGGCGGACGATCACCGCGAGCAGGTCCTCGCGCGGATCGCCGGCGCGCAGCGCGGCCTCGACCAGCGCGGGCGCGAGCCGCGTCTCGAGCGAGCGCTCGCCGAGCGCGCGCGCGAACGCCGCGTCGTCGCCGCCGCGCAGCGCGCTCGACGCGACCACCACCGCGGCGTCCCTCGGCAGCGCGGCCTTGCCGCGCCCGGCGAGCAGCGTGACCTCGGCGCCGAGGATCGCGGCGCCGGGATGGCCGGCGCACGCCCACTCGATCGCGTCGCCGTCGGCGATCGCGAGGAACGTCGCGACCGGCTCGCCGCCGCGCATCACGCCGTCGGCGCCGACCTGCAGGCTCGCGAGCAGCTGGTCGAGCGTGACGCCCGCGCCGGCGGTCGCGGCGGCGAACGCGCCGGTCACCGCCGCGGTCGCGAGCGCGGCGGCGACGCCGTGCGCCTGCGCCTCGGTGATCATCACCGCGAGCCGGCCATCGGCGAGCTCGCTCGCCGACCAGCCCGCCCCGGTCGTGCGCGCCGCCGCGCGGTACTCGACGACCACGCTCCACCGGCCGAGCTCGGCGTCGTGGCTGACCGACGCCTGCCGGCGCAGCGCGTCGGCGATCTCGACCTCGCGCGCGGTCTCGCGCTCGCGCTCGGCGGCGCGGGCGAGCGCGGCGAAGGTCAGCGCGCGGGCGGTGGCGCGCGCGCTCTCGGCGACCAGCCCGCGCTCGTCCTCGCGCAGCGCGGTCGCGTAGTCGGCCTCGACCAGCCCGACCAGCTCGTCGCGATCGATCAGCGGCACGATCAGCGCCGCGCCGTGCGCCGCGCCCAGCGCCTCGAGCGGCGCGCGCATCGCGCCGAGCCGCATCGTGCCGAGCTCGGTGATCGCGAGCGCCTCGCCGTGACGCGCCAGCCAGCCGGCGAGCTTGTCGTCGATCGGCCAGCGCGCGCCGCCGGCCGCCGAGACCAGCGCGCCGCCGTCGCGCCACCACAGCGCGCGCAGCTGGATGCCGATCGCCTTCTGCCACAGCCCGCCGAGCCGCTCGGCGAGCTTGACCGCGTCGAGCTGGCTCGCGATCTTGGCGACGAACTGCTCGAGCGCGCGCTCGCCCGCGACCCGCACCGGCCGCGACCGCGCGATCCCCCACGCGATCGCGGTGACCACGATCCAGACCACCGCGGCGAACGTGGTGAGCGCGACCGGCGCGGCCGACGTGCCGACCGCGAGCGCGAGCGCGATCGTCGCCGCGATCGCGAGCGCGAACGCGGCGAGCTCGACCACGACGCCGCGATCGAGCCCCTGCGGGCGCAGCAGGTCCGTCCACACCACGAGGTAGAACGCGATGCACGCCGCGACCGTCGCGGGCAGCCACGCGATCGGATAGCTGCCCCAGATCCCGTAGAGCAGGAGCGTATCGGCCGAGCCGATCGCGGCGCACACCAGCACGCCGAGCAACAGCCGCATCGTGCGGCGCAGCTCGCCGCGCGGGCTCGAGCGCTTGAAGATCCACAGCCCGACACCGAGCCACAGCACGACCTGCGAGATGTGCGGCCCGGTGAGCGGCCCCGGGCTCATGTAGAACATGCCGCTCGGCAGGCGCTGCACGCCCGGCACGATCCAGCGCGTCGTCCACGCCATGATCAGGAAGAACACGCCGATCGCGCCGGCGATCCGCGCGACCCAGCGCCGGCGCTCGAGCTGGCCGCTGACCCCGAGCAGCACGAGCAACAGGCTCGGCCCGACCAGCGCGACCGGCCCCTGGCCGATCCGCAGGATCCGGGTCGCCGCCGCGGGATCGTCGCTGCACGCGCCGAGCGCCTGGCACAGCGACCACGGCAGCGCGGTCGTCGCCGCGCCGATCATGCCGAGCCGCAGCACGCGATCGCCGCGCACCAGCGCCGCCGCGAGGCCGGTCGCGACGATCGCCGCCGTGCACACCAGGTACGGCGCGCACAGCCAGCTCCACCGCAGGCCTTCCATCCCCCGACGGTACTACGGCGCGGTCAGCTGGACCTGGAGCGTGTAGCGGTTGTAGGCGCAGTCGCCGGCGCAGTCGTCGCCGTTCGGCAGGATCGCGAGCTGATAGGTCTGCCCGGCGGCGAGCATCATCGAGATGCAGCGCGCGGCGTTGCCCGACGACGCCGGCGGCTGCTTGCAAGCGCCGTCCACCGCGATCAACGGCTCGTCGAGCTGGAGCGCGAGCGACTCGAACGCGATCGGGTAGGTCACGCTGAGCGCGAGCTCGGTGTCGCTGCAATCGGCGGGCGTCTGAAAGCTCACCCAGTTCGCGGGGTCGCCGTCCGCGAGGCATCCCATGACCTCGAGCGGCGCCGACGGGCAGCCGAGCGCCGGCAGCGCGAACGCCTCGCCCGGGTTGTCGTCGGGCTCGTGCAGGACCGACGGATCGCACGCGAACGGCTGCGCCGCGCTCGCGACCACGCACGTGCCATCGGGACCGTTGCACGTCTGGCCATCGGGGCATGCCATGTCCGGGCCGCACAGGTAGGCGCCCTGCGCGATGTCGGGCGTGCACGCGGCGAGCGCGGCGAGCGCGAGCGCGCGCACTAGAAGCTCCACACCCCGCCGACCACCGCGCCACCCGGGGCCGGCGCGAACGTCGCGGTCCCGCGATGTGGATGGATCACCGTGGTCTCGCTCGACGGTGCGGTCACGATCAGCCCGACCACCGCGCCGATCAGCGCGGCACCGCCGAGGCTGTAGAACACCGCGGCCTTCACCGACGACGAGTGCGCGCGGTCGTACGCGGTCTGATCGGCCGGCGTCCACGGCTGGCCGGTCGGCTGATCGGCCGATACCTGATCGGCCGCCGAGCGCGCGTCGAGATGGAAGTACAGCCCGACGCCGCCGAGCAGCGCGCCCGCCCCCGCGATGCTCGCGAGCACCGCGATGTTCCGGGTCGAGCGCTCCCCCTCGGTCGTGATCACGATGTCCTTGCCGCCGTCGTTGGCGGGCGGCGGCTGGAAGTCGGCGCCGCCGGCGAATGCGCGGGACGCGAGCGCGACGACGATCGCGATCGGAACGGGGCGCATGGCGGCTACGTTCGCGCGGCGAGCGGCGCCGGTCAATCTGATACACTGCTCGTCGGTGTCTCGTCGCGCACCCCGCTATCGCATCTCGCTCGCCACGAAGGTGGCCCCGCTGCTCGGCGGCGAGCTCGTGGTGTGCCGCACCCGCGACGTCTCCGAGGTCGGCGTGTGCCTCGACACCGCGGCCTGGCTGCCGATCGGCACGCGGGTCTCGGTCGCGCTCACCGATCCCGGCACCGGCGGCCCGGTCGAGGTGATCGGCGACGTCGTGCGCGAGACCAACGGCAGCGAGCCCAACCTCGGCGTGCTGCTGATCGATCCGCCCACCGAGTGGAAGGCGCTGGTCGCCACCGCGGCGCGCCAGAGCGGGCAGCTCGACAAGCCCGGCCGCCGGATGCGCGTGCTGGTCGTCGGCGACGATCACCGCCAGCGCGGCGCGATGGCGCTCTACGTGTCGAGCGGCTGGGACATCCTGTTCGCGAGCGATGACTTCGCGGTGCACGAGGCGCTCGACCACATCGCGCTCGACGCGGTGATCGCCGAGCTCGACGCCGCCGACCCGCGGGTCGCGCCGATCATGGACGACGTGCGCCGCGCCCAGCCGAGCGCGCGCCGGATCGTGCGCGGCAGCGGCCGGAGCGAGGGCGATCTCGTCCACCGCTACGTCGACCGCGAGGCCGGGCTCGACGCGCTGGTCGACGCGGTCACCGCGAACCTCGGCGGGCGATGACCCACGTCGCGCTGCTGCGCGGCGTCAACGTCGGCGGCAAGCACGTGCTGCCGATGGCGCTGCTCGCCGAGCTGTTCGCCGCGGCGGGCGCGAGCGAGGTGCGCACCTTCATCCAGAGCGGCAACGTCGTGTTCCGCGCGACCGCCGCGGCCGCGATCGCGAACAAGGTCGCCGCCGCGATCGACAAGAAGCTCGGCTTTCGCCCGCCGATCGCGGTGCGCTCGGCCGCGCAGCTCGCGAAGATGATCGCCGCCAACCCGTTCGTGCGCGCCGGCGCGCCGACCGACCAGCTCCACGTCGCGTTCCTGCTCGCCCGGCCCAGCGCACGCGCGATCGCGACGCTCGAGCCCGCGCGCTTTGCGCCCGATGCGTTCGCCGTGGTCGGCGACCACGTCTACCTGCACTACCCCAACGGCGTCGCGCGCACCAAGCTGTCCAACGCCTACCTCGACGCCCGGCTCGCCACCACCAGCACGACGCGCAACTGGAACACCGTGCGCGCGCTCCACGAGCTCGCGGCCGGGGGCAGATGATCGCGCGCGTCGCGTCGGCCGCCCGCGCTCAGTGACAGCCGGCCTTCTTGATCGCCGCGGCGACCACGGCGTCGGCCTTGCGACAGACCGCGACGAGGTCCATCGACTTGTCGCCGGTGAGCTTCTTGACCGCGTCGATCACCTTCTGGCGATCGGCGTCCTTGGCGGTCTTGCAGCCCATGTAGCTCTTGATGTCGTTCTCGAGCGCGGCGCACTCCGGCGCGGTCGGCTCGGCGTTGTCCGAGTCCGCACCATCGGTCGAGTCCGCCGCATCCGCGCCGTCGTCGGCGCTGCCGTCATCGGCCGCGACGTGCTTGCGCGGCTGCGCCTTGCCGCCGAGCGCGACCACCAGCTTGCCCTGGAGGTCGGCGAACGCGCTCTCCGACATCGCGTGATAGACCGCCGAGTTGTCGGCCGCGAGCGCGGGATCTTCCTCGAGGGCGCCCGGCATGCTCGGCACCGAGGTCTGCACGCTGATCGTGGGCGCGGGCTCGGCGCTGAACTTGACCTGGTGCGGCTCGCCGGGCGCGCCCGGGACGACCAGCGTGGCGCCGAGCTCGAACTCGATGCCCGGGTACTCGAGCGAGTTCGGCACCGGCCTTCCGGCCTTGTCGATCTCGCTGTAGATCGACGGCGAGCCGTCCTCGAGGATCTTCGGCCGGATCAGGTAATAGATCTCGATCGACGGCGCGTCCTTGGTCTCGTCCTTGGTGAACGTCATGACGTCCTCGGGGAAGAACTGCGCGAGACCGGACTGGATCGCGGTGCCGAGCCGCTCGGTGCGCGCCGCCTCGTCGGCGGTGGCGAAGTACTTCGCGACCGGCACGACGCGCTTGCTGAGCTTCTTGTCGGCGGCGAAGATCGCGTCGAGCTTCTGCAGGCCCGAGTTGTCGGTCGCCTTGACCTTGACCTGCATGACCGCCTTGGCGCCGGTCGCCTCGAGCCGGTCGTAGACCTGGTTGATGAACCAGGTGAGCTGCTCGGACGCCGACAGGCCGAGCGCGGCCTTGCGCGTGGTCTCGTAGCGGCGCTTGAGCGCATCCTCGACCGGCTTCTTGATCGCGGCGGGCGCATCCGGGTACTTCGCGAGCACGTCGCGCAGCTTGTCGGCGTGGTCGCTGGAGTCGCGCACCGCCTCCTGCATCTCGAGCTCCATCTTCTTGCGGTGGCCGCGCGCCGCGTCGCCGCCGCTCGCGACCCACGCGTCGACCTGGTAGCTCGACGTGATGTTGCTGAACGCGGACTCGACGCTCAGGTAGTTGCGCAGCAGCCACACGCCGGGCGAGAGCACCGCGGTCGCGCCGAGCACGACGAGCAGCGGCGCCCGGGAGTCGTTCGGCGCCGCCTTGGGCCGGTCGCCGCGCTTGTGCGCCTCTTCCTGCGCGCTCTTGTGGAGCGCGAGCCCGAGCGTCATCGGGTCGAGCGCGAGCAGCTTGTCGAGATCGTCGGCCTGCGCCGCGGCCTGGAGCGCGTTGAACGTCGCGCGCACCTGCTCGAGCGCCATGCCCGGCAAGCCCTGCTGGTGGAACGTGAACACGTGGCCGTGCCAGCCGAGCGTCGACTTCTGGTAGCGGCCGTTGACGTGGCGGTGGACGATCTGCGGCTGCGCGTCGAGCAGCTCGACCACGCCGAGCTTGCGCTTGCGCGCGTCGACCATGCGCGAGCCGACCGCGTAGACGCCCGGGCGAAACCCGAGCAGCTTGCGCAGCGTCTTGCCCGCGCGATACGACACGATGCCCAGGCCGATCGAGCCGAAGCCGATCACGTACCAGAACAGCTGGAACGGCTCCTGCGCGGCGCTGTACGGCGAGCCGAAGCCGTTGATCACGCCGTACAGCAAGGTCGCGATGCCGAGCGCCCACCACAGGATGTAGCCTCCGCCCGAGGTCTTCGCGAGCGGAGTCTGACGATCGTTGACTGCGCGGGCGAGCGACGCGCGCGCCGGCGCGGGTAGCTCCTCGATGTCGATGAAGGTCTGGGCCGTGGGCATCGCGGTGACATATCACCGTTTTCCCCGGCTCAAGCGAAGATCGTTCGAGACACCGTCACGGAAGGCTGCCTTTGGTCTCGAGCTCGAGCCGGACGATGCTGGAGCGCTGGCGCTCGAGCACCTCCTTGAGCTGGCGCTGGGCGAGCTCCTCCCGCAGCCGGGCGGCGCGGTCGCGAGCGGCGCGTGCAACCGCTGCAAGCGAGACTACACGCGCAACGGTCACGGCCACTTGCGTCGCGGCCTCGATCAGCACCATGCGGTCGGCCGGGTCGCGCAGCGCGCGCTCGATCGCGATCATCAGGCGATCGAACACCATCTCGGCGTCGGCCAGCACCGCCTCCTCGCTGTCTCCCCAGGCCAGCCGGCGCGTGATCCCGTCGTGGAGCTGGAGGTCAAGGCCAGGGACCGACTCGCCGCCGACCTCGAGCGCGCGGATCAGCGCGTCGAACACCTCGGCGCCGGGCGGATCGCGGTCGCCGTGCTCCGCGGTGTCGAGCACCTCGTCGCGCAGCACCTTGGTGGCCTCGATGAGATCGACGTCCGACATCACCACTCCGATTCGGTCGTGCCGCGCTGCTCCCACGGCTGGCTTTGATCGATCGTCGTCGCGAACTTGCGCTCGAGCTGGGCGCGCTTGCCCTCGGCGTGGGCGACGCGATCGCGCAGCGCCACGGTCTCGGCCTGGACCTCGCGCAGCCGCTCGGAGAACGGCGCGACCGCCTCGAGCACGAGCCCGGTCATCGCGCTGACCAGGCGCTGGTGGGCCGCGCTGATCGCGCCGAGCGTCTTGGCGCGCAGCGCGTCGGTCGCGGTGATCTGGTGGACGCTCGCGGCGGTGATGATCCGCGCCTGATCGAGCGCGTCGAACAGCGGCATGATGCCGGCGTCGTCGACCGAGCGCACGCCGTAGAGCTCGCGCGCCGCCAGCACCGCGGAGGCGAAGTTGCCGCTGGTGTCGGTCGCGATGGTCTCGAGCGCGACCAGGATCTGTCTCAGCAGCTCGGCGCGCGGCGACGTGCGGGCGCGCGCGATCGTGAGCGTCTTCTCGATCGCCGACACCAGCTCGGCGTTGATCCCCGAGTTGGTGACCGGGCGATCCGGCCGCAGGAACGGGATGGTCGGCGAGTCGACGAACTTCGGCGTGTCGTCGCTGTCGAGCGACGGCTGATCGATCGTGTCCATCACCGCGGCGTGGAGCTGGATGAGATCGCTGTCGACCTCGCGCAGCCGCTCGGCGAGCAGCCCGCCGATCGCGAGCTCGGCGACGACCAGCGCGCGCGACACCGCGACGTCGAGCAAGAAGCCGAGCGACGGCTCGAGCGTGCGGATCTCGTCGACCACGGTGCGGGCGGCGCGGACCAGGATGTCCATCAGCGCGCGCAGCGGCGCCCACTCGCCGCTCCGCGCGAACCAGCCGCCCGCGAGGTTCTGCGCGAACGTCCACACGTTGACGCCGGTCGACTTCTCGAGGTCGTGAAAGATCGCCTCGCACAGCGACAGCCCGACGAGGTCGAGCGCCTCCTCGGGATCGAGCCCGCGGCAGATCGGGTTGTCGGCGAGCCCGCCCTCGCGCGCGACGTGCATGAAGCGCTGGCGGAGCTGCCACCACGCGACCGCGCCGCTGGTGCGCACGACCTGGGTCGAGCTCGGCGCGGCCGGCGGCGCCTCGATCACGAGGGTCGACACGTTATCGCCGCCGCCGCCGCGCAGCGCGAGGTCGATCAGATCGCGCGCGACCTGGTTCGGCGCGTCGCCCGAGCCGAGCAGGTACTGGATCGCTTCGGTGGACGCGTAGCCGTAGAGGCCGTCCGAGCACAGCAGCAGGCGATCGCCCGGCCGGAGCTCGACGTCGAGCAGGTCGACCTTGGTGTCGGGCTTGGCGCCGAGGTTGCGCGACAGCACGTTCTTGTACGGGTGGCGCTCGGCCTCCTCGGGCGAGAGCAGGCCGCGATCGACCAGCTCCTCGACGATCGTGTGATCGCGGGTGAGCGCCTGGAGCCGGCCGCCGCGCAACAGATATGCGCGCGAGTCGCCGACGTGGCCGATCACCGCGCGGGTCGCGTCGATCAGCAGGCACGCGACGACCGTGGTGCCCATACCGTGGCGCTCGCGCGACAGCTGCGCGCAGTTCCACACCGCGGTGCAGCCGGCCTGGATCGCGGCCTCGAGCAGCGCGCGCGGCTCCATGGTGAGCCGGCGCTGCACGACGAAGTCGACGATCGCGTCGCGCGCGGTCTGCGACGCGAGGTCGCCCGCGCTCGCGCCGCCCATGCCGTCGAGCACGGCGTACAGGCCGCGCGCGGCGTCGACCACGAGCGAGTCCTCGTTGGCGGTGCGCACCTTGCCGACGTGGCTGTCGCCGGCGACCCGCACTCCGGGCGGCGGGCTCACGTCGGCGCCTCCTCGCGCTCGCGCGCCGCGAGCTCGCGCCACTGCGCGAGCCGGCGATCGAGCTCCTCGGCGATCAGGTCGTTGATCGCGCGCGCGGTCGAGGCGGTCACCCGGGTCAGGACCAGCGCGAGCTCGCCGGTGCCGTCGTCCTGCGCGACCTGCGCGGCGGTGTCGCCGATCGCGACCAGCATCGCGAGCACCGCGGCGGGGCTCTGCGCCTCGGCGGCGCGCATCGCGAGGAACGTGTGCAAAAACGCGCGGTGCAGGCCGAGATCGCCGGTCGCGATGAAGTTGCCGAGATGATCGAGCACGGCGCCGATCTGAGCGCGCGCCGCGGCATCGTCGAGCCGTCCCAGGGAGGGATCGAGCGACGCGCGCATGTCGAGCAGGCGCTGGAGAATATTCGGACGCAACGTGTCGTAGGCACGCGCGACCGGCGGCGCGGTCGACATCGCGGCAATCGTACACCGAGGCGTCGGAATCGGGGTACGCTCGTCGGCGAAATGGCGAATGCGGTCGCGGTCGTCAAGGGCGGGCGCATCCTGGTCGTCGACGACGAACCGATGGTGAGGGATACGCTCGGCCACATGCTGGTCGACGAGGGCTACGTGGTCGACGTCGCGGTCGATGGCGTCGACGCGCTCGATCGCGTGCACGCCGCGCGGCCCGACGCGATCCTGCTCGATCTGATGATGCCGGGGATGAACGGCCGGCAGTTCCTGCAGGCGCTGCGCGACGAACCCGTGTACGCCGAGGTCCCGGTGCTGATCATGACCGCGGTGCACGGGCTCGAGATCAACCTCGCCGCGATCGGCGCGAGCGAGGTGGTCGAGAAGCCGTTCAACCCCGACGAGCTGCTCAACAAGGTGGCGCTCGCGGTGTATCGCTCGCGCGATGCCGACCGGCTCGGCAGCCAGCCGTTCCAGCCCGGGCCGGTCGAGCCGCCGCCGGAGCCCGCCGATCGCGGCGTCGTGCTGGTGGTCGAGCACGATCGCGCGCGGCTGCACCAGCTCGACGTGCTGCTCAGCGCGCGCGGCTACACCGTGGTGTCGATGACCCGCGCGCTGGTCCAGCTGTCGCGGCTGGCCCGCGCGCTCCGGCCGCGGGCGATCCTGCTCGAGCTGACCAGCGAGGGCGTCAACGACGTCGTGCGCGAGCTGCGCGCCGAGAAGGAGCTCGACCCGATCCCGATCCTGGTGTTCGCGCGCGAGTCGATCGCGGCCGGCGACGACGACACGCTGGTGCGCGCCGCCGATGCCGACCTGCTCAGCTTCGTCGATCGCCAGCGCTGAGCACGAGCCACACCGCCACCGCGAGCGTCGTCGCCGCCGCGCCGACCAGCGCGACGCCCGCGACGAACAGCGGCGCGGTGAAGTAACGCGCGCCGCGCATGAACAGGACGATCGAGATCGGCAGCGCGGCGACCGCGGCGGCGTTCGCGACCAGCACGCGCCTGGCCCAGCGCTCGCCGGCGCGCGCCGCCGGCGCGGCGAGCCACGTCGTGTAGCCGAGCGGCAAGAGCAGCACGCCGACCAGCACGTGGTTGAGCACGGTCGGGCCGGTGGCGATCGCTGCGACCGCGGGGCTCGCGTCGAGCAGGTGCGGGATGTGCGGCGTCGCGATCAGGTGGACGATGCCGAGCGCGACCAGCAGCACGCCGCTCGCGCGCACGAGACGAACGGCGATCGTGATCCGGTCCATGTTGCCCCCTAGCCTCGAGTGTTGCGGATCGTGCCGCGCACGACGTGCTCGATCAGCGCGCGATCGCGGCGCTCGCCGAGCCGGCCGTCGATCGCGAGCATCGCGATGCCGTGGACGAACGCGAAGCTGGCGAGCGCGAGCTCGCGCACCGGCTCGCCGACGAACACGCCGCGCGCCTGGCTCGCGCGCAGCGCGTCGCGGATCAGCTCGAACGCGGCGTGGCCGACGCCGGCCGGGCGCGTCGGATCGGCGAACATCACGCGATAGTGCGCGGGATGCGCGCGCGCGAACTTGACGAACGCCACGCCGAGCTCGACCACGCGCTCGCCCGGCGCGGGATGACGAGCGGCGACCGCGCGCAGGCTCGCGTCGAGCTCGCGGAACCCGTCCGCGGCGATCGCGTCGAGCAGCGCCCGCTTGTCGGCGAAGTGGCGATACGGTGCCTGATGGCTGACTCCGAGCCGGCGCGCGACGTCGCGCAGCGACAGCGCGTGGATGCCGCGGTCGGCGATCAGCTCGAGCGCGGCCGCGACGATCGCCTCGGCCAGCCGGCCATGGTGATACGCCGCACGCTTTCGCGCCATGCACGAACCGTAACACGATCGCGGGTTGACGGTGTCTACATTCGGATGTAGACACCGTCAACATGAGACGCACCCGCTGGCTCGCGCTCGTCTTGCTGGTCGGCCTCGGAGCATGCGGGCTGGTCGCTCGCGCCGCGCGCGGCGACCCGGCGTGGCGGGTCATCGCCGCGAAGCCGAGCGACTTCGGGCTCACCGCGGCGCAGGTCGACATGCAATCACGCGACCACCGCAGGGTCGCGGGCTGGTGGATCGCGGCGAGTCCCGATCGGCGCGGCCGCGCCACCGTGATCCTGGTGCACGGCCGCGGCGCCAACCGCGGCGCGATGCTGCCGCGCGCGAAGTTCCTGGTGGCGGCCGGCTACGACGTGCTGGCGATCGATCTGCGCGCGCACGGCGACAGCGAGGGCGAGTACACCTCGCCCGGCTACCTCGAGGCGACCGAGGTCGAGACCGCGATCGAGTTCGCGCGCCGGACCAGCCCGCGCCCCGTCGTGCTGCTGGGCCACTCGCTCGGCGCGGTCGCCGTACTGCACGCGACCAGCCGGCGACCGGCGATCGCGGCCACGATCGCCGACAGCGCGTACATCTCGCCGTTCGACTTGTTCGGCCGCCTGCGCGAACGACTGCGCGAGCAGGGCGCCGGGCTGTGGCCGCGGATCGGCCTGTGGTTCGCCGGCTCGCGCAGCCTGGCCGGCGTGCTGGCGTGGATGGTCGAGATGGCCGGCGGCGACGACGTCGACGCGCGCCGCGCCGAGCTCCTGCCCGTGCTGCCGCGGATCGCCAGGCCGGTCCTGTTCATCACCGGCGACCGCGACGATCTCGCACCGCCGGTCAACGCGCGCCGCATGGCCGCGGCGGTGCCGGTGCGCGGGACGTGGGTGGTCGAGCTCCCCGCCGGCCACCAGACGTTCGACGATGCCCCCGCGCCGTACGAGCGCGCCGTGCTCGGCTTCCTCGCGCTGGTCGTGCCGGACCCGATCGGCCGTACCGGCGTCGCCGTGGTCAGCGGCGCCGCACCCTGCGCGAAGTAGCGCGGCCGTGCAGGTTCATGGCTCGACCTCGGCCTGGAGCAGCTCGACGACGCGGCGAAACAGCGCGCGGGCGGCACCGCGCGGCAGACCGGTCGCGCGCTCGCGTTGCGCGTCGTCGACGAGCTTGCGCAGCTGCGGGTCGTCGCCGTGCGGGAACTCGGCCAGCGCGGCGGCGCGCTCGTCGATCAGCCGGGCGCGCCACGACTCGGCCAGGTGGAGAAGCCGCGCATCGGATGCGCCGGTCTCGCGCGCCTCGGCGAGCGTTGCGTCGAGCTCGTCGAGGTCGTGGCGGCGAAGCTCGCCCGCGAGCGTGCGCTCGGCGCGGCGCCGCGCGATGTGGGACGTGATCGCGCGCGCCCGCTCGATCGAGCCGCGCAGCTCGTCGTCGAGCTGGAGCTTCGCGATCGCCGAGCCCGGCAACCTCATCAGCGCATTCGCGAGCGCGGCCGAGCGATCGCCGGCGCGGCGCTGCTTGCCGCGCGCGATCTGGCGAGGCGTTCTCGAGTCGTCGTCGCGCACCGCGGCATTCTCGCATGGCGTGGTTCTTGCTGCCCGAGGTCAGCATGAAGACCGCATTCGTGATCCTGGCAATGGTTGCGGGGGTGGCGTACGCCGGGCGCAAAGCAGGCGTGACCATGCCCGACACGGTGGTCGTCGCGAACAAGACGCTCTATCTGAACGGCATGGGCCTGCGCGAGGCCACCTGGCTCCGCATCGACGTCTACGTCGCGGGGCTGTACCTCGAGCGCGTGTCGTCCGATCCGGTGGCGATCGTGCGCGAGCCGGAGGTCAAGCGGCTGGTGCTCCGCTTCGTGCGCGACGTCGACCACGACGACATCGTGAAGGCATGGCACGAGGGGTTCGCCGCGAACTCGACCGTGCCGGTGTCGAAGCTGAGGCCGTTCATCGACCAGCTCGACGCCTGGACGCCGAGCTTCGAGGACGGCGACACGCTGGCGTTCACGTACGTGCCCGGAGATGGCGTCAGCGTCGATTACAACGGCGTCCGCAGGGGCGTCGTGCGCGACGAGGACTTCGCGCGATCGCTGTTCGCGATCTGGCTGGGCCCCAAGCCGCCGACCGGCGCGGTCAAGCGGGGCCTGCTCGGCGATCACCGCTGAGGTCTACTTCGACAGGATCTCGCGCTTGGGGTACAGCACGATCTCGATCCGGCGGTTGAGCGCCTTGTTGGTCCTCGAGATCGGGCGGTACTGGCCGAACGCGAGCGCGGCCAGCCGGGTCGGCTCGACCTTGCCGACGTCCTGGAGGTAGTGCACGACCTGGAGCGCGCGCGCGGCCGACAGCTCCCAGTTCGTGACGAACCGGACCGGCGGCGGTTTGGCGTCCTTGGTGTCCTTGGCATCCTTCACCTTGCCGGCCTTGCCCTTGGCCTTGGCGTCCTTGGGGTCGTCCTTCTTCGGCGCGACGTAGATCGGCTGGTCGTCGGTGTGACCCTGCACCCAGACCTGCTTGTCGGGCAGGTCCTTGAGCGCGGCCGCGACCTTGTCGAGCACCGCCTTGCCCTTGTCGGTGAGCTGATCGTCGCCGACCGCGAACAGCACCTTGTCGACCAGCTTGAGGTGGATCTCGTCGCCCTCGGTGGTGACCGAGCCCTGGCTCTTGTCGATCGTGCCCTGGATCTTCTTCTCCTCGTCGGCGAGCTCGGCGGCCTTCTTGTCGACCTCGGCGGCCTTGGTCGCGAGCTCGGCGTTGTCCTGCTTGAACTTCGTGAGCTGCTGGTCGAGGCCGTCGGCGCGCTCCTTCTCGCTGGTCGCCGCCTTCTGCGCCGACGCCAGGTCGGCCTTGACCTGCGCGACCTCGCCGCCGTGCGTCGGCCGCACCAGGAAGCCGGTGACACCGCCGGCCACCGCCGCACCCGCCACGATCGCCGCGAGCCGCGCCTTGCGCGCGCCGCCGCCGCTGGTGAAGCCGCGGACGCGTGGCCCGGGCGGCTCGCTCGGGCGGTTCTTGGGTACCGGGATCTTCGGATACACCATGATGCCGCTCGGATCGTCCTTCGACATGGCACCAGGATATCGCGAATCAGTCGCCGATCGCGGCACCACCGCCGCGCGGATCCGCCGCGCCCTGCCAACCGTTTTGGGTTCGAACGATCGCGGTGACCGCGCCGAACTCGCGAGGAGTCTGCGAGAAGTCCATGATGTAGCCCATCGTCCGGAGCTTCTTGTCGACCTCGCGCGTGATCGCCTCGCCCTCGACGCGCACGCTGTCGGGTAGGTGCTGGTGGTGAATGCGCGGTGCGGCGACCGCGGCGTCGACCGCGAGCCCGAAATCGACGACGTTCGAGATCGTCTGCCACACCGCCGTGATGATGCGCGGTCCGCCGCCCGCGCCCACCACCATCACGACCTGGCCCTGGTCGTCCTCGAGCAGGGTCGGCGTCATCGACGACAGCATGCGCTTGCCCGGCTCGATCTTGTTCGGCGCGCCCTGACGAAGCGCGTAGGTGTTGGGCTCACCCGGCTTGGACGTGAAGTCGTCCATCTCGTCGTTGAGCAGGAAGCCGTCGACCGTGACACCGTTGCCGAAAGCTGTATTGAGCGTGACGGTCATCGCCACCGCCATGCCGCTGGCATCGACCACGCACAGGTTGGTCGTGTGATTGCCCTCGATCAGCCCGGGAATCGTCTTGGACGGCGTGGCCTTGGTGGGCTGGATCGACGACGCGAGCTGATCGGCGTAGGCCTGCGAGGTCAGCTTGGCGAGCGGCATGTCCTTGACGTACGCGGGATCGCCGAGCAGCTCGTTGCGCGCGGCGAACGCGCGCCGCCACACCTCGATCAGCCAGTGCAGATGCTCGGCCGAGTGCCAGCCCAGCTTGCCGAGATCGACCGTGCGCAGCATGTTCGCGGTCATCTCGAGCACGACGCCCCCCGACGACGGCGGCGGCATCGTGACGACGTGGCGCCCGCGATAGTCGAACGTCAGCGGATCGCGCCAGTCCGGCTTGTAGCCGGCGAGGTCCTTGGCCGTGATGAGGCCGCCGCCCCGGGTCATCTCGTCGACGATCGCCTGCGCGGTCGGCCCGGTGTAGAAGCCGTCGGCGCCCTTGTCGGCGATCCGCTCGAGCGCGGCCTGGAGCTCGGGGAGCTTCACGACCTCGCCGACCTCGCGCGGCTTGCCGCCGGGCAACCACAGCGCGGCGCTCGCGGGCGAGGCCGCGAGCAGGTCCTTCTTGTACTCGATCGCCTTGTGGAGATAGGCGTCGACCGCGAAGCCGTCGCGCGCGAACGCGATCGCCGGCGCGATCACGTCCTTCCACGGCTTCTTGCCGTACTTCTGGTGCAGCGCGTACAGCCCCGCGACCGTGCCGGGCACGCCGACCGCGCGATCGCCGATCGTCGAGGCCTTGGTCGGCTTGCCGGCGGCGTCGAGGAACATCGTCTCGGTCGCCGCGCCCGGCGCGACCTCGCGGAAGTCGAGCGTGGCATCCTGATCCTTGGCGACGTGGACGACCGCGAACCCGCCGCCCGCGAGGTTGCCGGCGGTCGGGTGCACGACCGCGAGCGCGAACGCGGTGGCGACCGCGGCGTCGACCGCGTTGCCGCCGGCCGCGAGCATGTCGCGCCCGACCTTGCTCGCGAGCGGGCCCTCCGACACGACGAGGAACGTCTTGCCGGAGCCGACCACCGCCGGATCGGTGTGGTAGCCGGTGGTGTCGGTGCGGTAGGACTCGTTGCCCTTGTCGCCCCTGGGCTTGTCGGACTTGGTGTCGGCCGCGTGTTTCTTGCAGCCGGCGAGGGCGACCAGGGCGACGAGCGCGAGGCGCTGGGCGAGCATGGCCGCGATGGTATACCCGCTGGATGTTCGACCCGGTCGTGTTCGCCGCCCGACGCGAGGCGTACATGGCCGCGCTCGGCCCGAACGCGGTCGCGGTGGTGCGCTCGCTGCCCGAGCGGCTGCGCAACGGCGACGCCTATCATCCGTTCCGCCAGATCTCGGACCTGTACTACCTGACCGGCTTCGTCGAGCCCGAGGCCACGCTCGTGCTGCGCCCGGGCGCGTCGGCCGAGCGCGTCGTGATGTTCGTGCGGCCGCGCGATCCCGAGCTCGAGACCTGGGACGGGCGGCGCGCCGGGATCGACGGCGCCAAGCAGCGCTACGGCGCCGACGCCGCCTACCCCGCCGCCGAGCTCGGCGAACGGCTGTGGGAGCTCCTGGCCAACGCCGACGAGCTGCACTACGCGCTCGGGCTGGACGAGGATATGGACCGACAGATCGCGCGCGCGATCGTGCGGCTGCGCAAGACCGAGCGCCGCGGCAAGCGCCCGCCGCGCGCCGTGATCGATCCGCGGGCGAGCTTGCACGAGCTGCGCCTGCACAAGCGCCCCGAGGAGCTCGCCCTGTTGCGCAAGGCCGCCGACATCACGGTCGACGCCCACCTCGCGGCGATGCGGCTCGGCCGGCCGGGCACGTTCGAGCACGAGCTCGAGGCCGAGATCAACTACACGTTCCGCCGGCGCGGCGGCAGCGGCCCGGGCTACACGACGATCGTCGGCGCCGGCGAGAACGCGACGATCCTGCACTACGTCGAGAACCGCTGCGCGATCGCCGACGGCGACCTCGTGCTGGTCGACGCCGGCTGCGAGTACGATCACTACACCGCCGACGTCACCCGCACCTGGCCGGCGAGCGGCCGGTTCTCGTCGGCGCAGCGCCGGGTCTACGAGATCGTGCTCGACGCCCAGCGCTCGGCGATCGAGCTGGCGCGCCCGGGCACGACGATCGAGCAGATCCACGATCACTGCGTGAAGCGGCTGACCGACGGCATGGTCGCGCTCGGCCTGCTCCAGGGCGCGCCCGCCGATCGCATCGCCGATCAATCGTACCGCCGGTTCTACATGCACGGCACGTCGCACTGGCTCGGGCTCGACGTCCACGACGCCGGCGCCTACATGCCGGGCGGCACGTCACGCGCGCTCGAGCCGGGCATGGTGATCACGGTCGAGCCCGGGCTCTACATCGCCGCCGACGCCGAGGGTGTGCCCGGCGAGCTGCGCGGGATCGGCGTGCGGATCGAGGACGACGTCGCGGTCACCCGCGACGCTCCCGAGGTGCTCACCGCGCGCTGCCCGAAATCGATCGAGGACATCGAGGCGGCCTGCCACTCGACCTGACCGGCGCGCGTGTCCATCGAAGACCATAGACGATCTCCGTAAACGATGGCAGAGATCGGGGATGTCGAGCTCCGTCCACGCGACAGTTCCGCGCGGGCGCGCGTCCGGATGGTTCTTCGGCACCACGGCCGGCCGGTCCGCGCTGTTCGTTCGACTTCTGACCGGTCTCGTCTTCATCCCCGAGGGCGTCAAGAAGTTCGTGTTCCCCGAGCAGTGGGGAGCGGGGCGGTTCGTGAGGATCGGCATCCCCGCACCGGAGCTGATGGCTCACTTCGTCGGTGTGGTCGAGCTCGGCTGCGGAGTGCTACTGCTCGTCGGGCTCGCGACGCGACTCGCCGCCCTGCCGCTCGTGATCGACATGTGCGTGGCGATCGCGACGACGAAGCTACCGCTACTGTGGCAGGCGACCGCCGTGTCCTCGAAGATCGGATTCTGGTCGATGCAGAGCGAGTCGCGTACGGACTTCGCGATCCTGATGGCGCTCTTGTTCCTCGCGGTTGCGGGCGCGGGGCCGTGGTCGCTCGATGCGCGTCTCGGCCGGCGACGCGGGGCCCCGGATGGCTGAGCCGCGCCGTCGCGCGCTGCGCTTCGTCCTGCTGGTCGGCGCGATGAGCTTCTTCGCCGACTTCACGTATGAAGGCGCGCGAGGCATCGCCGGGCCATTTCTCGCGATCCTCGGCGCGAGCGGTGCGGCGGTCGGCGTCGCGACCGGCCTCGGCGAGCTCGCGGGCTATGGTCTGCGTCTGGTCTCTGGCCACCTCGCCGACGCGACGCGCCGGTTCTGGCCGATCACGATCGCGGGCTACATCGTCCAGATGGTCGCCGTGCCGGCGATCGCGCTCGCGGGGAGCTGGCCGGTCGCGGCAGGTCTGCTCGTCGTCGAGCGGGTCGGAAAGGCAACGCGCAACCCGCCGCGCGACGCGATGCTGTCGCACGCCGGCCAGCAGCTGGGCGGCTATGGCTGGGCGTTCGGCCTGCACGAAGCGCTCGACCAGGCCGGCGCGATGATCGGCCCGCTCGCGATGGCGGGTGTGCTCGCGCTGCGCCACCAGTACCGCCTCGCGTTCGCCGCGCTCGCGATCCCTGCCGCGGCGACGCTGGTGATTCTCGTGATCGCCAGAGTGTTCTATCCGCGGCCCGAAGAGCTCGAGCCGAAGGTCGAGCATCTCGACCGGCATGGTCTGCCTCGGGTGTTCTGGATCTACCTCGCCGGCGCCGCGCTCGTCGCGGCGGGCTTCGCCGACTTTCCGCTGATCGCGTTTCATTTCCAGAAGGCGGGCGTCGTGAGGACGAGCATCGTGCCGGTGTTCTACGCGGTGGCGATGGGCACGGGCGGGGCGGGCTCGCTCGTGTTCGGCAGGATGTTCGACCGCCGGGGGCTCGCGATCCTGATCCCGGTCACGCTCGCCAGCGCCGCGTACGCGCCGCTGGCGTTCTGGGGCGGGACGTGGGCGTCGCTCGTCGGAGTCGCGATCTGGGGCATCGGCTCGGGGGTGCACGAGTCGATCATCGCCGCCGCCGTCGCGCACATGGTCGGTTCCGAGCGCCGAGCCTCGGCGTACGGCATCTTCACCGCGGGCTACGGCGTGTTCTGGTTCCTCGGTAGCGCGTTGCTCGGCGTGCTGTACGACGTGTCGATTCCTGCGCTGGTCATCTCGAGCATCGTGCTCGAGCTCGCCGCGGTTCCCTTCCTGATCGTCGTCTCGCGGAAGCTGCGATGAAGTGGCCGGCGATCGCGCTCGTCCTGATCGCGGCACCCGCGGTAGCGCGCGCGGACGACGAGCCGACGACATGGGAGCAGCTGTTCTTTCCGTTCCCGATCGTCGGTGCGCCGCCGCAGCTCGAGCAGCAGGTGCAGATCTTCAACAGCTACTCTCGGGGCTCGAGTGGCAGCGCGTATGTTCCGTCCACGGAGCTCGCGTATATCGTCTCGCCGCATCTCGGACTGGTCGCGACGATCCCGTTCCAGGTCGGAATCTCGAAGCAAACGACCGGGTTTCAAGATGCCGAGCTCCTCGTCCAGTACCTCGCGGCGGGCTCGCTCGCCGACGACGCCATGGTTTCGGTCGGCCTGTCCACGACATTTCCAACCGGCCGCCGCGACCTCAGCGGGGGCGACTACTTTGTCGGCCCGTTCGCGTACGGCGCCAAGCGCTGGTTCCACCGCCTCGTGCTCGTGGCCGATGCGACGGCGCTCTTGCCGGTCGTGCACGGCGCATCCACGCGGCAGATCCTGACGACGGGCATGGTGTCGGTCATGGTGACACCACGGCGCTTCGACTATCCGGTGTACGCGCAGCTCGAGGTCGACAGCACGACGTATCTCGACGGCATGGCCGCGCTGCCGCCCGGGGCGACGAGCAGCCCCGCCGAGACCGTGTTCATCGCGCCCGAGGTGTTCATCGGGCCGTTCAAGAGCCCGATCGACGAGGGTACGCGTGTTGCGGCGGGCGTGTTCTACAACGCCACGGGCGATCCGGTGCACCGCTGGACGTTCACCCTCACGGCCGCGTTCGACATCCCCAACAAGTACGGGTACTAGCCGGGCGGATCGAACCGGCGCTTGAACGTGAACGCGCGCTCCGACGGGCCGTTCGCGGTGATCAGCGCGAGCCGCTGCTTGGCGTCGGCGACCGTGGGCAGCTCGCCGCGCGGGATCCACCACATCGCGAGCGCGTGGCCGCCGACCACCGCCTTGTCGTCGATGAACCAGCGCCGGCGCGCCGCGTAGACCTCGGCGTGCGCGGTGCGATACGTGTACGCGTGCAGCGCCTCGATCGACTCCCACACCGACATGTTGAACAGCACGTAGGGATCGGTGAACTCGCGCTGCTCGAGATCGCGCGAGTCGGTCAGGTAGCGCCACACGAAGCCCGGGCTGCGATCGGCGAGCTGGTTGATCTCGTCGAGCCGCACGACGTAGTCGGCGAGCCGCGGATCGTCGACCGGCGCGATCGCGTACGCGACGTTGGCCTGCGCGAGCTGGTACGCCGGAGTGACCACGCGGCGTCGAAGCTAGATCAGAACGGGCTTGCCAGGAAGGCAAGGATCGCCTCGAGCGGCAAGCGCTCGGGAACGCGCGGCGGACCGATCACGCGAGCCCGGCCGACCACGCAGAACGCGCCTCGAAATGGCGCGCCGGCGGTGCGCGGCACGCACGAGGCCGACATGTCGCTGTCCGCGGCTTGCACGCTGTCAGCGCGTCGTCAGCTGGACGATGTTGCCCTCGGGATCGACGCCGTCGCAGATCGGGCGAGGATCGCGTCACTTCGTCGCCGCGAGGCACGCGTCGAGTGCGGGACGGAACACGTCGGCGAGCTGCGCCGCGACCGGCTTCTTCCAGGAGGTGAGCACGAGCAGCACGCTGCCGGTGGTGGTGTGACGCCCGGCGATCAGGTGGTAGTCGCCGGTCGAGGTGGTCTCGTCGGTGACCTGCCAGTCGGTCGCGTCGTCGCTCTTGGTCTTCTTCGCGAGCACGGTCCCGGCCGGGTTGCCCGCGGGCAGCGCGAGCTCGACCAGCTCGTCGCTGCCGAGCTGCTTGGTCGCGATCGCGAGCTTGCCGAGCCCGGGATCGATCTTGCTCGCGGCGTGGCGCGCGCGCTCGAGCTCGACCTTGCACGAGGTCTGCCACGGCGATGCGTGCGCGAGCGATGCCGATGTAACGAGGATGTAGATGAGGACGCGAATGACGGTTGCTACCACGAGCCCGCACCATGACGCGTAACATCGTGAAGGCGATCGGACTGATGCTCGCGCTGGCGTCCACCGCGGGCGCCGACCCCTGCGAGCCCTACGGCACGTGGCACCTCGAGCTCGTCCCCCGCGCGCGCGCCGAGGGTGCGCCGCCCGCGTGCACCGGACTCCCGAAGCTGACCGGCGCGACGCTCGTGATCGCGCCGGGTCGCGGGACCTGGAACGGCGTCAAGCTCGAGAAGCTGGTCGTGTTCGACGATGCAGGGACGTGGGATGTGACCGCATTCCCGCGCTCGGACGATCCCGAGCTCAGCGTGGTCCTGCGGATCCGCGAGGGCAAGCTCGTCGAGGACGGCGGGATCGTGCGCCAGCCCAAGCCCGGGCACGCTCACCCCGAAGGCTGCATCGACACGTTCGACGTGCACGGCACGTGCAAGCGGTAGTCACGGCAGCTCGATCTTCGGATCCTCGGGATCGGCGCGATAGAGCAGCACGACGTTGCCGAGCACCTGCGCGACCTCGCTGTGGGTGCGCGCGGCGAGCTGGTCGGCGACCTCGTGGCGGGCGAGCCCGCCGGTCTCGCCGATCCGCACCTTGATCAGCTCGTGATCGGCGAGCGCGCGATCGACGGCCGCGATCAGGCCGTCGTCGATCCCGCCCTTGCCGACCTGGACGGTCGGCTTGAGCGCGTGGCCGAGCGCGCGCAGATGATGATGTTGCTTGCCGGTGAGCACGGGGGCAGGTTGTGCCCCGGCGGCGGCTTGCGCGCCATACCTAGCACTGCTATGTATAAGGCATGCGCCGTGCGTGGATATCGGTGGCCGCGTTCGTGGTCTCGCCGTTCGCGCTGCTCGCGACCGGCGGACTGCCGCCCGACGTGTGGTGGCGCGACGTGGTCTGGCTCGGGCTGCTCGCGATCGCGGTGATCGCGTGCGTGCGCGGCCGCTGCTGGTTCGTGCTCGCCGCGACACCGCTGTGGCTGGTCGCGGTCGGGCTCGCGATGGATGCATACTACCCGTGCTGGCCGGCGTCGAACGCGGCGTGGTGCGGCCACTTCTGCGATGACGATCCGTGCAGCTGCACGAGCGGCGCGTACGGCGCCGGCACCGGCTGTCACGATTAGTCCTCGTCGGCCAGCCAGCGGTTGAGCGTCTTGACGTCGACCTCGAGCTCGGCCGCGGTGCGGCCCTTCTGGCCGCCGAGCTGGTCGAGCGCCCAGCGCGCGTAGCGGCGCTGCAGCTCGCGCACCGGGATCACCGGCCCGGTGAACGTCGCGTCGCCGGCGGGCGGTGCGTCGCGCACGTGCTCGGGCAGCTCGCTCTCCACGATCTCGGAGGCGTTGGCGAGCAGCACGCAGCGCTCGACCACGTGCGCGATCTCGCGCACGTTGCCCGGCCAGCGGTAGTCGCACAGCCGCGCGAGCGCCTCGCGCGAGAACGCGGTCGCCGGCGAGCTCGGATGGCGCTGGCGGGCCTCGGCGAGGAAGTGGTCGACCAGCAGCGGCACGTCGTCACCACGCGCGCGCACCGCCGGGATCTCGATCGCGACGACCTCGAGCCGATACAGCAGATCCTCGCGGAACGTGCCCTCGCCGATCCGCCGCCGCAGGTCGCGGTGGGTCGCCGCGATCACGCGGGCGTCGACCGCGCGCTCCTTCGCGGCGCCGAGCGGGCGCACCGTGCCGGTCTCGAGCACGTGCAGCAGCTTGGCCTGGAGCGCGGGCGACATCTCCGCGATCTCGTCGAGCAGCACGGTGCCGCCGTCGGCCTCGGCGAACAGCCCGACGCGATCGGCGGTCGCGCCGGTGAACGCGCCGCGCACGTGGCCGAACAGCTCGCTCTCGAGCAGCTGATCGGGCAGCGCGGCGCAGTTGATCGCGACGAACCGCCCGGCGCGCTTGCTCTCGCCGTGGATCGCGCGCGCGACCGCACCCTTGCCGACGCCGGTCTCGCCGGTGAGCAGCACCGGGACCGCGCTCGCCGCGACGCGCTCGACCAGCGCGAGCACGCTCTGCATCGCGGGGCTGCGCCCGACCAGGCCGGCCAGCGAGAATCGCTCGCCGAGCGTCTTGCGCAGCTCGGCGGTCTCGCGGCGCAGCGCGCGCTCGGCGATCGCACGCTCGACGAACACCAGCAGCTCCTCGACCTTGAACGGCTTGGTCAGGTAGTGGTACGCGCCCTTGCGGATCGCGTCGACCGCCGAGTCGATCGCGCCGTACGCGGTCATCACGATCACCGGCAGCTCGGGCGCGGCCGCGAGGGTCGCGTCGAGCAGCGCGAGCCCGTCGAGATCCGGCATGCGCAGGTCGGTCACCAGCACGTCGACCCGGCCGGCGCGCACCGCGGAGAGCGCAGCCTCGCCGGTCGCGACCGCGGTCGCCGCGTAGCCGCGATCGCACAGGCCGTCGGCCAGGGTCTCGGCGAGCGCGAGCTTGTCGTCGACCACCAGCACGCGCTCGGTCATGCCGCGGCTCCTTCCACCGGCAGCGTGATGCTCGCGCGCGTGCCGCGTGGCTCGTGCGGTGCCAGCGCCAGCGTGCCGCGGTGGCTCGACGCGATCTCGCGCGCGATCGCGAGGCCCAGGCCGGTGCCCTTGCCGATCGGCTTGGTCGTGAAGAACGGCTCCATCGCCCGCGCGGCGTCGGCCGGCGCGATGCCGTCCCCCTCGTCGACCACCGCGAACGTCAGCTCGCCGCCGCTCGCGCTGACCTCGAGCCGCACCTCGCCGCCGCGCGGCGAGGCGTCGCACGCGTTGAGCAACAGGTTGACCAGCGCGTGCTTGAACAGCAGCGGCTCGCACCGGATCTCGGGCAGGTCCGACGCGACCACCGGGGCGAGCCGCACGCCCTGGCGGGCGAACCGGTGCTCGACCAGGTCGGCCGCCTCGCGCACCAGCGTGCCCGGCTGGCACGGCGTCAGCGCGATCGGCGCGCCGCGCGCGAGCCCGAGCAGGCCGCGCATCACGCGATCGATGTGATCGACCTGATCGATGATGGTCTGCGCCGCCTTGGCGAGCCGCTCGTCGCCCGCCGCGCGCGCGAGCAGCTGCTCGGCGCGGCCGACGATCACGCCGAGCGGGGTCGACAGCTCGTGGGCGACTCCCGAGCCGAGCGCGGCCATCGTCGCCGCGCGCGACAGCCGCTCGAGCTCGGCGTCGCGCGCCCGCGCGGCCTCGGCGACCGCGAGCTCGCGCGCCAGCTCGAGCTGGCTGCGCTGGCGCGCCAGCGCGAGCCCGCCGAACGCCGTGACCAGCCCGGTCGAGATCGCCATCGCGAGGATCCAGCGGACCAGCCCCGCGCGATCGCGATCGCGCTGGCGCTCGGCGGTGCCAGCGATCGCGACCGCGTAGCCGCGCGCCGGGCCGTCGTCGATCCGTGCGATCCCGATCATCGCGGTGCGCTCGGGCAGGCCGAGCGCGGATGCGTCGTCCCGCTCGATCCGCACGATCTCGGCGCCGCGAGCGAGCGCAGCGGCGAGCTCCGGCACCACGATCGGTGCTCCCGACAGGGTGCGAGGCGATCCGCCCGGCGGCACGATCACGACGTGCTGGTCGGCGCGATCGAGCGGGGCGAGCGCCGCGGTGTCGCCCTGGTGCGCGCCGAGTGCGATCGCGGCCGCGCGGGCGATCCGCGCCTGCTCCCGCCCGAGATCGCCGAGCTCGGCGGCGGCGCGGCGGTGCTCGACCAGGTAGGCGAGCACGCCGGTCGCCGCGATCGCGATGATCATCGACGCCACGAGCCACCGGGTCCGGATCGCGAGCAGCGCGTGCACGGCGCGGCGCGCAGGACTTGCGGTGGCGGTGGACGGCATGACGCGACTTCCCGGTTACAGATCGGTACCGCGAGTGTGGAGTGCTGTCGATGGCGCGGTGAATCCGAGATCGCTGCGCACGAGTAGCGGTGACGTCGCTCGCGCGTCACCGGCGCGCCATCGAAGGCGTCAATTGTCTCGCCCCAACATGTTCACACGACGCGTCCTGGCACCGCTTGCCCTCCTCGTCGCCGTGTCGGCGCCTGCGCTCGCGCAGACGCCGCCGCCGGAACCGCCGCCTCCGTCGGAGCCGCCGCCGGCGCCACCCGCGCCGCCGCCGACCGCGCCGGCCGAGCCGCCCGCGCCGCCGCCGATGGCACCGCCGCCTGCGGCCGAGCCGCCGCACGAGGAGCCGGCCGCGCTCCACGCCAAGTGGGAGGCCGACATCTACGGCTTCGTCGAGCTCGACTCGATCTATGACTCGACCCAGGGCCTCAACGACCTCGAGGGCAACTCGACGGTCGCCAGGCCGAACACCTACACCGGCGATCACGGCCAGACGACGTTCGGCGCGCGCAACTCGCGCATCGGCATCAACCTGCACGCGCCGACCTACAATCAGATGAAGGCGAGCGCCAAGCTCGAGATGGACTTCCTCGGCAACCAGCCGGGAACGCCGCAGACCGCGACCGGCCTGGTCTCGGAGCAGGCGTTCTGGCAGAACCCCGGGTTCCGCGTCCGCCACATGTACGTCAAGCTCGAGACGCCGTACCTCGACATCCTCGCCGGCCAGACCTGGCAGCTGTTCGGCTGGCAGACCATGGCGCACGAGAACTCGGTGCAGATCCAGGGCGTGGCCGGGCAGGTGTACTCGCGGTCGCCGCAGATCCGGCTGAGCAAGACGATCAAGAGCGGCGACATCGGCGTCGAGATCGCGGTCGCGGCGTCGCGCCCGCCGCAGCGCGCGTCGGCCACGCCCGACGGCCAGGCCGGCATCAAGTTCGTCGATAGCGCGATCCAGGCGCTGCACACCGCGGGCTCGACGGGTACGTCGATCGACGGCCTGTCGGTGGGCGTGTCGGTGGTCGGCCGCCGGTTCGCGGTCAACAACTTCGCCGCGACGTCGAACAAGCAGGTGACCGCGAACGGCTACGGCATCTCGCTCGACGCCCTGGTGCCGATCATCCCGGCGACCAAGAAGCACAAGGCCAACGCCTTGACCTTCACCGGCAGCTTCGTCGATGGCGCCGGCATCGCCGACCTGTACCAGAGCCTGAACGGCGGCGTTGGCAACCCCGCGCTGCCCAACCCCGGCATGGCCAACCCGGCGCCGACCTACACCGCCAACGTCGACGGCGGCATGGTGCAGTGGTTCGCCGACGCGGCGGCGCCCGGCGGGTTCTCGCTCCACCCCATTCAGTGGACCTCGTACATCTTCGGCCTGCAGTACTACCTGCCGCCGAGCGGGAAGGTCTGGCTGTCGGCCAACTACTCGCACATGGAGTCGAGCAACGCGCACAACTTCGGCGCCACCACCAAGATCTGGGACCACGAGGACTGGGCCGACGGCAACCTGTTTGTCGATCTCACCCCCGCCGTCCGGTTCGGCTTCGAATTCGCGTGGACCCAGCAGCAGTTCGTCGACAAGACCGACGCGACCGACTACCGGGGGCAGTTCTCCGCCTTCTACCTGTTTTAGGTCCGTCACCCGGCTGTCACCCGGCGCATGCTATGCGTGAGCCATGAGTGGACTGGTCCTGGTGATCGAAGACGAGGTCGATCTCGCGACGACGCTCGAGTACAACCTTCGCTCCGAAGGCTTCCAGGTTCGCCTCGCGCATAGCGGCCGCCAGGGTCTGGCCGCCGCGACCAGCGACCCGGTTCCGGACGTGATCGTCCTGGACCTGATGTTGCCGGACCTCGCGGGCACCGAGATCTGCCGACGGCTGCGCGAGCAGGACCGGACCCGCGAGGTGCCGGTCGTGATGTGCACCGCCAAGGGCGAGGAGATCGATCGCGTGGTCGGCTTCGAGGTCGGCGCCGACGATTACATGGTCAAGCCGTTCTCGGTGCGCGAGCTGATCCTGCGGATCCGCGCGCTGCTCCGCCGGGTCCAGCGCGCCGAGGGCGAGCCGTCGCTGATCCGGTTCGGCCGGCTCAAGATCGACCGCGACGCGCACCGCGCGTGGGTCGACGACGGCGAGATCGATCTGACCGCGCTCGAGTTCCGGCTGCTCCACGCGTTCGTCGCGCGGCGCGGCCGCGTGCAGACCCGCGACGCGCTGCTCAGCGACGTGTGGGGGATCGACGCGGACGTCACGACGCGCACGGTCGACACCCACGTCAAGCGACTGCGCGAGAAGCTCGGCGACGCCGGCGCGTACATCGAGACGCTGCGCGGGGTCGGCTATCGCTTCAAGGGCGAGCCCGACGAGGCGGGAGCGGCATGATCGCGGCGCTGGTCGCGATCGGCCTGTGCGCCGCGACCGCGCTCGTCACCGTGTGGGTGATGCGGCGCTCGCTGCGCCAGCTCACCGAAGCGACCCGCGAGATCGTGCGCGATCCGGCGCGGCGCGTCCCGACGATCTCCGCGCGCGGCGAGCTGCGCGAGCTCGGCGAGTGGATCAACGCGCTCGCCGAGGACGGCGAGGCCCGGCGCGAGGCGCTCGGCCGCGAGCGCACGCTGCTCGCGTCGGTCGCCGACGGGCTCACCCAGGGCGTGATCGCGATCGACGGCGAGCGCAAGATCGAGATGCTCAACGACGCCGCGCGCCGCATGCTCGGGTTCCAGAGCTCGATGGTCGGCGAGCCGCTGCTCGAGCTGGTGCGCGTGCCCGAGCTGCGCGAGCTGATCGAACGCGAACGCGAGCGCGATGCGTCGTCGGAGGTCCAGCTGCCGCACGGCGGCCCGCGCACGCTGATCCGGGTCGCGCGCACCTACGGCCGCGCCGGCTGCGTGCTGCTGCTCGAGGACGTCACCAACGTGCGCCGGCTCGAGACCGTGCGCCGCGACTTCGTGGCCAACGTGTCGCACGAGCTGCGCACGCCGGTCGCGGTGATCCGCGCCAACGCCGAGACCCTGATCGCCGGCGCGAAGGACGATCCGCAGATCGCGGCCCGGCTGATCGACGGCCTGCACCGCAACGCCGAGCGGCTCGCGCGCATCCTGGCCGACCTGCTCGACCTGTCGCGGCTCGACGCCGGGCAGTATCGGCTCGAGATGAACACCGTGCCGGTGCGCGGCGTGACCGAGCAGTCGCTGACCGCCGTCGAGCCGCAGGCGCAGCAGCGCGGCGTCGAGGTCTCGGTCGACGTGCCCGACGCGATCGCGGTGCGCGCCGATCCCAAGGCGCTCGACCAGATCCTGGTCAACCTGCTCGACAACGGCGTCAAGTACACGCGCCCCGACGGCCACGTCTGGGTGCTCGCGCGCGACGTCGGCGACGCGGTGCGGATCGAGGTGCGCGACGACGGCCCGGGCATCGCGGCCAAGCACCGCGAGCGCGTGTTCGAGCGGTTCTACCGCGCCGATCCCAGCCGCTCGCGCGAGGCCGGCGGCACCGGGCTCGGGCTATCGATCGTCAAGCACCTGGTGGAGAGCATGGGCGGCGAGGTCGGAGTCGAACCCAACGCTCCGAGCGGGAGCGTGTTCTGGTTGCGCCTGCCGAAGGCCAAGGAAGCGATGGCATCATGATGACGGGTCACACGAGCAAGGACTTCGATACCGAGCTGCGCACGCTGCGCGAGCGCCTGGTCGCGATGGCGGGACGCTGCGAGCAGCAGATCACGCTCGCGATGCAGGCGCTCGCCGAGCGCGACGACGAGCTCGCCCGCAAGGTGGTCGACGGCGATCAGACGATCGATCGCGACGAGAACGAGATCGACGAGCTCGCGCTCCAGATCCTCGCGACGCGCCAGCCGGTCGCGAGCGACCTGCGGTTCATCACGATGGGCCTCAAGTTCGTGACCGATCTCGAGCGCATCGGCGACCTCGCGGCCGGCATCGCCAAGCGCGCGCTCGAGCTCAACCACCTGCCCCCGCTCGAGCACACGCCCGACCTCGGCGCGCTCGCCAGCCTGGTCCAGAAGAACATGCGCGCCGCGCTCGACAGCTTCGTCGCGCGCGATGCCGATCGCGCGACCCAGGTGATCACGGCGGACCGCCAGATCGACAAGCTCAACGCGAGCCTGTTCGCCGAGCTGCTCGCCCACGTCGCGACCGATCCGGCGACCGTGACGCGCGTCCTGCCGCTGACCTCGGTGTGCCGCTACCTCGAGCGGATCGGCGACCACACCAAGAACCTGGCCGAGGAAGTCGTGTACATGGTGCGGGCGCAGGATGTGCGCCACCGGCCGCCGCCGTCGCCGAACTGACGGCGCGTCACGATCGCGTCACGGCGCGCCGCCGACGTGCCACAACCGTGTCGAGCGCGCCGCGCCATCGCCGGCCACGGTGGCGATCGATGACGACCGCCCCCGCGTTCCCGCGCGGCATCGACGCACCGCGCTGGCTCGACCGCGCCCCGTTCTGGGGCGTGCACGTGGCCGCGATCGTCGGCGCGATCTGGGTGGGCTGGAGCTGGGCCGCGCTGGCCTGGCTCGCCGGCAGCTACGCGGTGCGGATGTTCGCGATCACCGCCGGATACCATCGCTACTTCGCGCATCGCTCGTTCAAGACCAGCCGCGCGTTCCAGCTGGTGCTCGCGGTGCTGGGCATGGGCGCGGCGCAGCAGGGCCCGCTGTGGTGGGCCGGGCACCACCGCCGGCATCATCATTACGCCGACGAGCCCGGCGACGTCCATTCGCCGCGCCAGCGCGGCCTGTGGTGGGCGCACCTCGGCTGGGCGCTCGGCAGCCGGTACATCGACACCGATACCGAGCGGATCCGCGACTTCGCGCGCTACCGCGAGCTGCGCTTCCTCGACCGGCACGACGCGATCTTCGTGATCGGCTACGGCGTGGTGCTCTACCTGATCGGCGGGCCGACCGCGCTGGTGTGGGGCCACTTCGTCTCGCTGGTCGCGAGCTGGCACGTCACGTTCTGCATCAACTCGCTCGCCCATGTCTGGGGACGGCGGCGCTACGCGACGCCCGACGCCTCGCGCAACAACGCCGTGCTCGCCGTGCTCGCGCTCGGCGAGGGCTGGCACAACAATCACCATCACTACCAGCGCTCGGCGCGCCAGGGATTCTACTGGTGGGAGCTCGACCTGACGTTCTACGTGCTCAAGCTGCTGGAGCTCGTCCATCTCGTGCGCGATGTCCAGGGCGTGCCGCGCCGGATCCGCGACGAGCTCGCGCCCGCGACACACCCGAAATGACTCACAGCAGCGCCGGGCCGGCCAGCGCCGTGGCGTCGGCGAACCGCCCGGGTCGCAGCGGGTGAAGGTCGAGCGGCGGCGTCGCGTCGCGCGCGAGCTCGGCGATCACCAGGCCGAGCGCGGGCGCGTGCATCACGCCGTGGCCGGAGCTGCCGCTGGCAAACCACAGGTTCGCGCAGCCGGGCGCGGCGCCGACGATCGCGTGACCGTCGGGGGACATCTCGTAGAGCCCGGCCCACGAGCCCGCGCGATCGAGTGCGACGCGGCCGAGCGCGGGGACCCGGCGCGCCGCCCGCGCGGCGACGTCGTCGAGCCACGCCGGCTCGACCTGCACGCTCCACGGATCGCCGGGGTCGCCGGGGCTCGGCCGGAGCAGCAGCACGCGATCGTCGCGCACGCGCAGGTGGAAGCCGTCGCCCTGCCAGATCGTGAGCGGAGATCGCGCGGGCAAGGCGGTGGTCGGCTCGGTGATCGCGACCTGGCGGCGCAGCGGCACGACCGGCAGCTCGACGCCGGCCAGCCGCGCGACCGACGCCGCCCACGCGCCCGCGCAGTCGATCACGAGGCCGGCGGCGTGGCGGCCGCGCGGCGTCACCACGGCCGCGATCCGATCGCCGGCGCGCTCGAGCGCGACCACCGGCTCGTCCCAGCGCACGACCGCGCCGAGCCGCGCCGCGGCGTCGAGATAGCCGCGCAGGATCGCCATCGGCCGGATCACGCCGTCGGACGGGCACCACGCGCCGCCGATCACGCGATCGCCGGCGACGGCCGGGTTGCACGCGAGCGCCTCGTCGCGATCGAGCAGCCGAGCGTCGCGAAGACCCGCGGCGCGCTGCACGGCGTGGGCGTCGCGCAGCGCGGCGAGCTCGGCCTGCCCGGTCGCGAGCCACAGGTAGCCGACCGGATCGAAGCCCGGGTCGACGCCGGTCTCGTCGCGAAACGCCGCGAGCCGCGCCCGCGCGATCAGCGACAGCTGCACGTTCACCGCGGTCGCGAACTGGGCGCGAAACCCGCCGGTCGCGCGCGCGGTGCTGCCGCCGCCCGGCCCGGCCGCGCGATCCACCACGGTGACGCGCAGCCCGGCGCGCGCGAGGTGATAGGCGCAGCTCGCGCCGATCACGCCGGCGCCGACCACGACCGCGTCGGCGATCACCGCGCGAACACCTCGTCGGGCCGGCGGAACGCCTTGAACTCGAGCGCGTTGCCGCTCGGATCGCGGAAGAACAGCGTGCCCTGCTCGCCGACCTCGCCGGCGTAGCGGATGCGCGGCGTGACCACGAACGCGACGCCGGCCGCGACCAGCCGCGCGGCGAGCGCCTCGTACTCGTCGAAGCTGACGATCGCGCCGAAGTGCGGCATCGGCACCGCGACGCCGTCGACCCGGCCGACGTCGGCGGTCGGCGGCGGCTCGCCGAGATGGCACGACAGCTGGTTGCCGTAGAGCTCGAAGTCGATCCAGGTCGGCGCGCTGCGGCCCTCGCGACAGCCCAGCACGTCGACGTAGAACCGGCGCGTCTCGTCGAGATCGCGCACGAGGAACGCGTAGTGAAACGCGCGCGGGGTCATTGCGGCAGTCTACCGATCCGCGCGGCGTCGAGCACCTCGCTCGCTCGCGCCGCGCCCGCGGCGATGTAGGTGCGGCGCAGCTCGGCGTCGAAGAAGCCAGCGAACGCCGAGCCCGGCAGGTCGGCGGTCGGCCGGACCTGGAGGATCGGCACCGGCTTGCTCTCGGTCCAGCGGATCGCGGCGAGCACCGCGGACAGCTGATCGCGATCGATCGCGCCGCGCGCGACCAGCGCATCGAGCTGGCGCAGCCCGTCGTTGATCGCCTCGGTGTCGCGCAGATCGCGATACAGCCGCTCGCCGACCAGCATCTCGCCGAGGTGGCCGGCGAGCGCGAGCCCGTGCAGCGCGGTGGTCGGCGCGGTGCGCAGCTCGACCGAGGTCGCGACCACGACGATCGCGTCGAGCTGGGCGCCGATCGCGCCGTCGAGCGCCGCCTTGAACGGCGTGTTGTTGACCGCGCCGCCGTCGACGCACGGCCCGATCCCCGGAAGCACGACCGGCGCGAACACCAGCGGAAACGCCGACGATGCGGTCGCGGCATCGAACACGCGATCGAGCGCGTCGCGCGCGGTGAAGTCGGCGGTGCCGAACTCGCACAGCGACTCGTACGTGGTCGCCGGGTGATCGCCGATCGCGCCGGTCACGCCGTCGAGCGCCGCGACCAGGAGCCGCAGGTTGACCTGCGCCGGATCGGCGATGTCGATCACCGGCACGTACTCGCGGAGCAGCGCGAGGATCTTGCCGCGATCCGAGACGCCGTCGCGCCGCGCCAGCTCGCGCAGGCTCGCGTGAAACACGCCGGTCCAGCTCGCCTTGTCCTGCCAGAGCTCGACGAGCATCGCCGCTCCCTGCGCACACGAGCGCGCCGCGACCGAGCGCGCCAGCACGGTGCCGTTGAGCGCGCCCGAGCTCGCGCCGACGACGCGCAGGATCTCGACGTCACGTGCGCCGAGCTCGTGGATCGCGCCGGCTTCGAACGCGCCCTTGGCGACCGCGCCTGCGAGCACGACTGCGATTCGCGTGGTCATCGCGGTGATACTAGCCTCGTCACCTTCCCGTCACAGAGGCGCCGCGCCCCCGTCGTGGGGTGTGGCTACGGTGCGGGCATGATGACAAAGACCCTGGTGCTGGGCGCATCGCTCGCGGCGCTCGTCGGCATGACCTCGTGTAAGAAGGACACCAACGAGGCCGGCGGCGGCGGTGGCAGCGCCGCCAAGACCACCGAGCAGCCGCCCAAGGACGAGCACGGGGGTGGCGGCCAGGCGTCCGGCACGATCGGCGGCAGCGGTTCGACCTTCCAGAAGGCGTTCCAGGAATCGGCGATGGACGCGTTCATGAAGTCCAACCCCGGCGTGAAGGTCACGTACGGCGGCGGCGGCTCGGGCAAGGGCCGGCAGGATCTCGCCGACCAGATCGTCGACTTCGCCGGCTCGGACTCGGCCTTCAAGGACGAGGACAAGGGCAAGATCAAGGGCGGCGACATCCTGTACTTCCCGATCCTGCTCGGTCCGA
>DATJAE010000348.1:0-10534 GCA_035516595.1 Kofleriaceae bacterium
CACGAACGGCAGGCGCACCGCGACCATCGTGCGCGCGTCGTGCACCATCTCGCCCGAGTAGCCGCCGTCGGCCGCGAGCCCGACCGCGCGCATCCCGGCCGCCATCATCCAGAACTGCAAGACCGGCTTGCTGCGGAAGCCCTCGTCGAGCTGGCCCTCGGCGTTGGTGCCCGGCCAGTCGAGGTGGACGAGGTCGTGGTTCTGGAGCATCACGCGCGAGACCTCGCCGTAGTGGGTCTCCCACGGATCCACCAGCGAGTAGCTCCAGATCCCCGGGATCATCACGGCGGCCGACACCACCACGACGATCGCGAGCTCGAAGCCGAGCGGGCGCCTCACGCGGCCATCATAGCGTCGCGCCCGCGACGCGCGTACCGCGGGGATGAGGATCCGCGCGTGGCCGGTGCTGGCGATCGCGCCGTGTGGCGGACACCACGCGGCGCCCTAGTTCTCGACCCAGCGCTCGACGTGGCAGCCGCGCCCGCCGGTCACGTAGCACTGGCGGATCGCGCGCGCCTCGGCGCCGTCGAGGTCCTCGTCCCAGCCGACCGACACCGCGCCGCCGGCGCTCTTGACCAGCGCGGCGAACTCGCCCTGCTCCCAGACCTGCGACGTGCAGTCGGCGACCGCGCACGCGTCGATCGCGGCGCGCCGCGCCTGCCAGGGCGCGTCGTAGCCGTAGCTCCAGCCGATCCGCCCGGTCGACGCGGAGTAGGCGATCGCGCCGGAGGTCTGGCAGTCGTCGGCGGACGCCGTGACCGAAGGGACGAGCACGAGCAAGGCGAAGATCGCGTGGCGCATGGTCGCAGCGTAGGCGTGCGATGTGAGGATGTTCTTTCGGGCTCGTGAAGTAGTTCGAAGACTCCGACGGCGGCGCACGACGCGGGCGAGCTCGGACCGGCCGGGGCGCCGATCACGGGCATCGCCCGGGCCACGATCAACTACAACGCCGGCCTCGGCCCGCCCTGAGTCGCGCCGGTGTAGATTCCGGCCATGAGAACCACATTGTTGCTGGTCGTGGCGCTCGCCGGTTGCGTGCGCTCTTCGACCTACCAGAAGGCGCTCGACGAGAATGCTTCGCTCAAGCAGCAGCTCGCCGACTCGCAGAAGAAGGAAGCCGACGCCGAGAAGACGCTCGGCGACAAGATCAAGGACCTCGAGGCCCAGCTCGGGCAGCTCGACATGACCGCCAAGAACAAGGAGGCCGAGCTCGGCAAGACCGCGAGCGAGCTCGGCAAGGTCAAGGGCCAGCAGGCCGCGACCGAGAACGAGCTGGCCGAGCTGCGCCGCCAGCACGACGCCGCGGAGAAGCGGCTCGCGGCGTACAAGGCGCTGCAGGAGAAGTTCCGCGCGCTGGTCGACACCGGCAAGCTCCAGGTCGTGTTCCGCAACGGTCAGATGACGCTCAAGCTGCCGTCGGGGATCCTGTTCCCGTCGGGCTCGGCCGAGCTGTCCAAGGGCGGCCAGGCCGCGCTCGGCGAGGTCGTGAAGGTGCTGAACCAGTTCACGGACCGCCGGTTCATGGTCGCGGGCCACACCGACAACCAGCCGATCAAGACCGCGGTGTTCAAGAACAACTGGTACCTGTCGACGGCGCGCGCCAACAGCGTCGTGCAGTACATGATCAAGGAAGGCTTCCCGGCCAAGAACCTGGCCGCTGCCGGCTACGGCGAGTTCGATCCCGTGGCCGACAACACGACCGACGCCGGCCGCGAGCAGAACCGCCGGATCGAGATCATCCTCGTGCCCAATCTCGAGGAGCTGCCGAGCCTGACCGGCGACCAGCCCTAGCGCGCATCTCAAAAAACCCGCGCGGGCTGCGACCGTCGCGGCGCGGGCGGCACGGGCGGCAAGCCCGCGCCTCGCTGCGCTCCGGGGGTGCGCCGCGATCCACCTCCCGCCGCTCGGTCTCGCCTCGCGGGGGTCTTTGCGATGCGCCCTAGCGTTCCGGCAGCGCCGGCAGCTGGCCGGGCGACATCGGCGCGAAGCTCGGCACGCCCTTGATCTCGAGGATGATGCCGCTGGTCGTGAGCACCGGCGCGGCGATGTAGAGCCCGGTCGCGAGCGCGTCCTGGCCCTGGTGATCGGCGTAGAGCCCGGCGCCGAGCGCCGCCAGGCCGGCGAGCACGATCAGCCGGCCGGGCCAGGCCAGGCGGTCGTGCGACAGCGAGTCGTCGCGATCGGCCGCCGCCGGCGAGCTCGGATCGGCGCGGCGGGCGCGGCGCGCGAGGTAGAGCGCCTGCTCGCGCGGCGCGTGCTCGGACCACGCGAGCAGCGCGCGCGCGAGGTCGGGATCGGTGCCGCCGGCGATCGTCCAGCGCGCGTCGAACGCGCGGGCGGCGAGCACGTAGTCGCCGGCCGTGCGGGCGCGCTCGCCGATCTGGCCGAGCAGCGCGGTCGCGCGCGGCGCGGCGCGGGTGCGCTGCGCCTGCGAGAACGGATCGCTGCTCTGGTAGAGCACGAGCACCGCGTCGAGCGCGGCGGCGAGCTGGCCGCGCCGCGCGAGGTCCTCGCCCGAGGCCAGCCGCGCGGCGACGTCGGGATCGACGCCGGAGTCCGGCGCGGCCGCGATCGCGGGCGCGGCCGGCACGGTGACGTCGGCGGTCGCGCGCAGCGGGATGGCGAGCGCGAGCGCGAGCGGGATGATCCGGGGACGCGTCATGGGGCTCCTCATTCGCCGCAGCCGCTGCGGCACACGTGATAGACCGACGAGCATTCCTGCGAGCACGACGACGCGCCGCTGCAGCTCGACTCGCACGACGACTCGGCCGCGCTGCACTCGGACTCGCAGTGCCACGACGCCTCGCGCGCGGCGTCGGCCGCCGCCTGCTCGCGGCGCTGCTCCTCGGCCTCGGCCTCGGCCTTGTCCGCGGCGCGCTGGCGCGACGCGAGCAGCGCGAAGTAGTCGTCGACGATCTCGGGCGGGACGAACGCGAGGTTGCGGCGCAGGTTCACCTCGTCGCTGCACGCCGCGACCGCGTCGAGCACCGGCACGGTCGCGCCCGGCGTGCGCAGGTCGACGCTCGGCCACGCCGCGCGCAGCCCGGCGAGCGCGTCGCCGCAGCGATCGGCCTGGCGCAGCGGACCGACCGCGGCGACCGCGGCGTCGACGCTCCCGCAGTCGCGCGACGCGCGCAGGTAGATGTCGCCGGCGCCGCCGTGATCGCCGAGCGCGTCGCGGGTCGCGGCGACGTCGGCCAGCCCGGGACAGGGCGTGGTGGCGAGCCGGTCGAGCAGGCGCGCGACCCCGGCCGGCTCGAACCCGCGATCGCCGAGCTCGCGGACCAGCGCGGCGGCGCGGCGCTGCAACCGGAGGTCATCGGGGTGGGTGTCGGCGGCGGCGAGCGCGCCCTGCGCGGTGGCGACCAGCGCCGCGCGCTCGCCGGCCGCCAGGCGCGCCCGCGCCTCGGGCGCGATGCCGCCGCTGCCCGGGCCCACGCTCCCGGTCGGATACAGCGTCATCAGCGCCTGCGGGATCGCGATCGAGTACGCGGCGGTCGCGCACGCCGAGCACGCGACGACGATCGGGACGAGCTTGATCGACATGGCTTTGCGAGAACAACGATCGCGGCGGCGCGCGGTCGCACGCCGCGCGCCGGGATTCGTGCAACGACCCGAGATCGCGTGCGATGATCGCGTCATGTCGGTGTCCGCGGCCGGCCGCGCCGCGTTCGGCGAGCTCGGCGTCGCGGACGCGGATGTCGAGCGCCTCGCCGCGCCGCTGGCCGACGCGCAGCGCGCCGCGCACGCCGCCGAGATCTACCTCGCGGCCGGCTGCATCGCGCGCGCGCCGGCGGCGCTGGCCGCGCTCGAGCGGGGCTACATCGCGCGCGTGCCCGAGGTGGTCGCCGGCAAGCGCCTGCCACCCGACGCGATCGACGAGCTGTGCCAGACCGTGCGCGAGCGCCTGCTCGCCGGCGACCCGCCCTACCTCGCGCGCGCGGTCGGCCGCGGCTCGCTGGCCGGGCTGGTCGCGGTGATCGCGAACCGCGCCGCGCTCGACTGGCTGCGCGCGCGCGCGCGCAGCGTGGCGCGCGCCGAGCCGGAGCCCGAGGCCGACCAGCTGGTCGCGACCGGCGATCCGGCGCGCGATCACCTGCGCCGGGCCACCTCGGCCGCGCTCAAGGCGGCGTTCGAGGCCGCGGTCGCCGCGCTGCCGGCGCGCGAGCGCACGCTGCTCCGCCTCCACCTGGTCGACGGCCTGACGATCGACGACGTCGCGCGGATGTACGACGTTCATCGCGCAACCGCTGCGCGCCAGATCGAGCGCGCGCGTGAAGCGATCGCGGCGGCGACGCGCGAACGGCTGGCCGCGAGCCTGCCCGATGCCGAGCTCGGCGAGATCGGCGCGCTGATCGCCAGCCAGCTCGACCTCAGCCTGTCTCGCGTGCTGCGGTGATCTCGCAGGGCGCGGGCGCACGGCATGCATCGCTCACGATCATGCAAGTGCCGAGCATCTCGTTCCGGGACATGGAAGCGACGCCTGCGCTCACCGCCTGCGTCGAGCGCTGGGCCGCCAAGCTCGACCGGGTCTACCCTCGCATCGACCACTGTCAGGTCGTCATCGACCGACCGCACCGCCATCATCACCGCGGCCAGCACGTGCGCGTGCGGGTCGTGATCGCCGTGCCGCGCGGCGACATCGTGGCGCGCGACGGCGAGCACGAGAACGCCTACGCCGCGATCCGCGACGCGTTCCTCGCCGCGCGCCGCCAGCTCGTTCACAGGTTCGCGTAGATGAAGCCGCAGCGGCTGTCGCCGCGCTCGATGCGATAGGTGTGGAGCGCGCCGCCCGCCGGGACGGTCGCGCCGCCGGCGTGCTCGCCGGCGTCCTTGCCGTCGACGTAGAGCCGCGCCGTGCCGTCCCACGCGAGCGCGAGGTCGTGCGCCGCGCGCACCGTGCCGCCGATCCCGACCCACGCGCCGTCGTCGCCGCGGGCGCGAAACGATCCGGCCTCGGGCCCGCCGATGCAGGTTCGCCCCGCGCGCAAGGCGTCGAGGATCGCGCGCTCGCTGGTGTCGTCGGCGAGCACCCAGGTGGTCGCGGTCACCACGCGATGGTGGTTGTCGGTGCCGCCGACCGCGGTGACCTTGCGATGCTCGGCGTGGACGATCCGGTCGGCCGCGAGCCACGCGCGCTGCTCGCCGGTCATGCCGCCCGGCCGGCGGATCAGGTTGGCGAGCGCGAGCGGCAGGTTGAACACCTCGACGCCGTCGATCGCGGTGAACCCGCGCGCGCCGTCGGTCCACACCCGGTACGACATGTCGAAGTGCGACGCGCCGACCCCGGGGATGTTGGTCGGCACCGCGAACGGATGGTTCACGCTGATGAACGCGCCGGCCGCGTGCGCCGCCGCGAGCAGGTCGCGGTCGGGCAGCGCGTCGATCGCGACCCCCGCGACCGTGAAGTGGCCGCCCGAGGTCGACCACTCGATGCCGGGGATGAGCGTCACGCCGGGCTCGGCGCGCGCGTCCGCCGCGAAGCTGCGCCAGCGCTTGCGATAGCCGCGCCCCCACTGCGACGGCCAGGCATGCGGCGTGAGCACGACGAAGTCCATGTGCGCCGCGCGCGCCGCGGCCGCGATCTGGGCCGCGTCGAGCTCGACGTCCGCCGGATCGTCGGGCGGCGCGCAGTGCATGTGGACGTCGCCGGCCAGCCAGCGCGGGGCGGCCAGCGCCGGCGTGCACGCGAGGATCACGGCGAGCGCGGCGAGCTTCACGCGATCGAGAGGCGCGAGCGCCGGCGCCGGTTGACACGGGAATTTCGCGGCGGCCGCGCGCGTTTGCCACGATCGGCGCTACGCTGCGCGCCATGCCGCGGCTGACCTACCTCGAGCTTCCCGCGATCGATCCCGAGCGCTCCGCGGCGTTCTACGCCGCGGTGTGCGGCTGGAAGATCGATCGGCGCGGCCCGGGCGACCTGCGGCTCGAGGACCAGGCCGCGCAGCTGATCGGCCGGTGGGTCGTGGATCGCGCGGCGGCGCGCGAGCCCGGCATGGTCCCGTACTTCATGGTCGACAGCGTCGAGGCGTCGATCGCGGCGGCGACCGCGCACGGCGGCGAGATCGTGGCGCCGCCCCGCCTCGAGGGCGACACGCGGATCGCGCGGCTGCGCGATCCGGCGGGCACGGTGATCGGGATCTGGCAGCTCGCACGGTAGGGGGGTCGCGGCTCGGCGAGCAAGCGCGCGCGATCGCAGAGGAACTCGCGCGGTTTCGCGACGGCGTGCGACCTGCCGCGCGCTCGCGGATATGTCCAGCGAAAGGATCATCATGCGCACCCTCGTTGCCTTGTTCGCCGTCACGCTGTTCGCTTGTACCGGCTCGCCGCACCAGAGCGACGGCGGGCCGCACCCGCACCAGCTCGCCGAGCACGGCGATCCGCACGCGCCCGGCTGCGGCGACGGCGTGTGTGACAGCGGCGAGACCCACGCGTCGTGCCCCGCCGATTGCTGCGAGCAGGACGGCTCGGGCGGCTGCGTCGCCCAGTGCGGCAACGGGTTCTGCGAGGCCGGCGAGGATCATGCGAGCTGCCCCGCGGATTGCTGCGAGACCGACGCCGACGGCTACTGCCTGCCCCAGTGCGGCAACGGCTTCTGCGAGACCGGAGAAGATCATTCAAGCTGCCCTGCGGACTGCTGCGACGAGAACCCCGACGGCAGCTGCAAGCCGGTGTGCGGCAACGGCTTCTGCGAGGCCGGCGAGGACCACACGAGCTGTCCCGCGGACTGCTGCGCCCAGGACGATCAAGGCAACTGCCTGCCGGTGTGCGGGAACGGGTTCTGCGAGCAGGGCGAGACCCACGCGAGCTGTCCCGCCGATTGCATGTAGCCGCGGCGTGCTCGCGATGACGCTCGATCCCACCGAGGACGCCTGGCTGGCCGGGCGCGCCGCGCATCCCGCGGTCGCGATCGACGTCGCGCAGCTGCGCGCGTTCGTCGCCGGGCGCGCGCTCGGCGAGCACCTCGGCGACGTCTACCTCGCGTGCGGGCTCGCGCACGGCGATCCCGCGGCGCTCGCCACGTTCGAGCACACGACGCTGCCGGCGGTCGCGCGCGGGCTCGGCCGGCTCGCGAGCTCGCCCGACGCGCGGCGCGAGCTGCTCCAGGCGCTGCGCGAGCGCATGCTGGTCGGCAAGGATGGCAAGCGCGGCATCGCCGGCTACGACGGCCGCGCGCCGCTCGCGATCTGGCTGCGGGTGTGCGCGGCGCGGCTCGGGCTGCGCAGCGCCGAGCGCGAGCGCCGCGTCGTCGATCTCGGCGACGAGCAGCTCGCGCAGCTCGCGCCCGGCGTGCCGGATCCCGAGCTCGCGTACCTGCGCGCGCACTACGGCGATCGGTTTCGCGCCGCGTTCGCCGCCGCGGTCGGCGAGCTCGCACCGCGCGAGCGCAACCTGATGCGCCACGCGGTGATCGACGGGCTCGGCATCGATCAGATCGCGGCGATCTACCACGTGCATCGCGCCACCGCGGCGCGCCAGCTCGAGCGCGCGCGGCGCCAGCTGATCGAGCGCACGCGCGAGCACATGCGGCAGGCGCTCGGCGTGAGCGAGACCGAGCTCGACAGCATCCTGCGCGTCTTGATGAGCATGGCCGACGTCACCCTTCGCCACGTGCTGGCCCGCCGGCCGGCTCAGAAATCCGAGTGATCGTGGCGGCGGTCTCGCGGATCTCCGAGGCGTGCGCCGGGACCAACACGGTGGCGGCGCTGCTCGCGGGCGCGATCGACGCCGCGGCGGCGCGCCGGCTCGAGGCGCACCTCGATCGCTGCGCGAGCTGCCGGCGCGTGGTCGCCGAGCTCGGCCGCGGGCTGTCGGCGATCGGCGCGGCGCCCGGCGCGGGTGGCGCGCTGCCGCAGATCGGCGAGCGGGTGGGACGCTACGAGCTGGTGCGCGTGATCGGCGTGGGCGGCATGGGCGTGGTGTACGAGGCGCGCGACCGCGTGCTCGATCGTCGCGTCGCGGTGAAGCTGCTCCGCCCCGACATCGCCGCCGGCGAGGCGTTGCTGGCCGAGGCGCAGGCGATGGCGCGGCTGCAGCATCCCCACATCGCGGTGGTGCACGACGCCGGCCGGCACGGCGCGCAGCTCTACGTGTGCATGGAGTACGTCGCGGGCCAGACCCTGCGCGCGTGGCTCGCCGAGCGCGCGCGCTCGTGGCGCGAGATCGTCGAGGTGTTCGCCGCGGCGGGGCGCGGGCTCGCGTACGTCCACGCGGCGGGGCTGGTCCATCGCGACTTCAAGCCCGACAACGTGCTGATCGGCGGTGGCCGCGTCGTGGTGAGCGATTTCGGGCTCGCGCAGTTGATCGATCCACTCTCCGGCGGCGCTGCGCGATCCGGCACAGCCGGACCTTGCGATCGCGGCTTCGTGGTCGGCACGCCGGCGTACATGGCGCCCGAGCAGCGGCGCGGCGAGCGGGTCGACGCGCGCGCCGATCAGTACGCGTTCTGCGCCGCGCTGCGCGAGGCGCTCGGCCGCCGCGCGCCGCGCTGGCTCGAGCGCGCGATCGCGCGCGGGCTCGCGGCGCGGCCGGGCGAGCGCTTCGCGTCGATGGACGCGCTGCTCGCGGCGATCGCGCCGCGGCCGCGGCGGCTCGGCGCGCTGGCGGTGGTGGCGGCCGCGGGGATCGCGGCGGTCGCGGCGTTCGCGACGGGCGGCGCGCCGGCCGCGACCGCGCCGCGCGTGATCGATCGGCCCGTGATCGAGCGCGTGGTCGAGCACGATCCGGCGCCGAGCGCGAGCGAGCCGGTAGCGCCGGCCGCCCGTGAACCGACGGCGCCGGCGCCGGCCGTGCGCGCGAGCGATCCGGCGTCGCCGATCGCACCGGTCCGCGAGGCCGCGCCGGTCGCAGCGCCGGTCGAGGCCGCGCCGGCGGCCGCGCCTGCGACGAGCTGGCGTGCGAGGCCGCGGCCCGCGCTGCCGCCGCTGCCGCCGCCGCTGCCGCCGCTCGCGGACTACGCCGCGACCCCGAGCTGCGACGACGGCAGCGAGCTGGCGTGCGCGCGCGACGTGCCGCCGTGCCCGGCGACGATGGTCGCGGCGGTGCAGGACGGCTGCTGGGTGTGCGTCGACGAGCGGACGTGCCTGCGGCGGCCGACCGCGCCGCCCGCGGCGGGAGCCCGGACGGGATCGGGAACGCGCGCGGAAGCGGGATCCGGAACGCGCGCGGGCTCGGGCTCGGGCTCCGAGAACGCGATCTGCGGCAACGGCTTCTGCGAGCTCGGCGAGGATCACGCGAGCTGTCCTGCCGATTGTTGCCCGACCAACCCGGATGGCAGCTGCGTCGCGGTGTGCGGTAACGGCTTCTGCGAGCAGGGCGAAGACCGTTCGAGCTGCCCCGCCGATTGCCGCTGACCGGCATTTCGTGCTGCGCGCGAGTTAATCATTCGTCGTACGGCGAGTCGGTGGAGGCAGGAGGCACTATGAAGAGGATCTTTGCTTGTGCAGCTAGCATGGTGACGGGGATGGCGATCGCGGGAGGCATGGCGCTCGCGCGTCCCGCCGAGAACGTGAGCCCGCGTCGCCACCCGAACATCGCCGCGGCGCAGCGGTTCACGGACCTCGCGTTCGAGAAGATGACCGCGGCGCAGGAGGCCAACGAGTTCGACATGGCGGGCCACGCCGCCAAGGCCAAGGACGCGCTCAGGCTCGCCAGCGAGGAGATGAAGCTCGCCGCCGAGACCGCGAACCGGTAGGCTGGTGTCGATGGCGTGCTACGCGGAGTCTTCGCCGGGCCCGGCGCTCCGCGAGCACGTCGCGTGTTACTGGTCGCTCGCGGCCGACGAGCCGTTCGAGCACCGCGTGCTGCCCGACGGCTGCATGGATCTGCTGTTCGATCTGCGCGGCGGCGCGGAGCTCGTCGGCGCGATGACCCGCGCGCTCGCGGTGACCCAGCCGCGACGCAGCCGCGTGTTCGGCGTGCGGTTTCGCCCCGGCGAGGCGTTCGCGCTGATCGGCGTGCCCGCCGGCGACGCGCGCGACCGCGTGATCGCGCTCGGCGACGCGTGGGGCCGGTCCGGCGCCGTGCTCGGCGACGTGGTCGCCGCGGCGCCCGACGACGCCGCGCGGGTCGTCGCGCTCGAGCGCGCGCTCGCCGGCGCGATCGCGCGGCCGGCCGATCGCCGCGTGCGCCGCGCGGTCGCGCAGCTGATCGCCGCGCCGGCCACGCGGATCGCGGCGATCGCCGGCGAGCTCGGCCTCGGCGAGCGCCAGCTCGAGCGCGCGTTCGAGCTGCGCGTCGGGATCGGGCCGAAGCAGCTCGCGCGGGTCGCGCGGCTCCAGGCGATCGCGCGCCGGCTCGCCGTCGGGCCCGCGGCGTGGGCGCGCTGGGCCGGCGAGCTCGGCTATGCCGATCAAGCACACCTCGCGCGCGAGGTCCGGGCGCTCGCCGGCGTCACACCGAGCGCGCTCGCCACGGAGGCCGCGCGCGGCCGGACCTGGCCGGTCGCGATGTCGGATTCGTTCAAGCCGCCGCGCGCCGCGCGAGGTACCACTCGAGCATGAAGCTCACCAAGGTCACGCCCATCTACTACGTC